>JBMOHF010000006.1:0-61110 GCA_049317985.1 Patescibacteria group bacterium | reverse complement strand
AGAAAATAATTATAATTATTATGAAAAAGATCTTGCAATTCAAATTGAAAATTTTAGCCGGCTTGATCTTGAAAAAATATCAACCGGAAGTAGTCGGTGTTACCGGTAGCGTCGGTAAAACCACCACTAAGGAAGCAATTTTTGCTGTTTTGTCGTCAAAATTTTCTGTACGATCTCCGTTTCGAAATTATAACAATGAGATTGGCGTCCCATTAACAATTATTGGGACGGATTCTCCTGGTTCTAATATTTTTGGTTGGTTAAAGGTGTTTCTTTTTGCTTGGCGTTTAATTATCTGGCGAGATAAGAACTACCCCAAAATTATCATTTTAGAATTAGGGATTGATCGACCCGGTGATATGCTTTATCTAACCAAGCTCGCAAAACCAAGTGTTGGTGTTGTGACTACGGTTAGTCATTCTCACTTGGAGTTTTTCGGAAGTTTGGAAAAAATAAAAAAAGAAAAACAGGGATTAATAGAGGCTATCCCCTCCAAAGGTCTGTCAGTCTTATGCGCAGATTCCGAATTAGTAAGCGAAATGGCGGATGCTAGTCGTGCAAAGGTTCTCACCTACGGTTTTGGTATACACGCTAATTTGCGGGCCGTTGATTTACGTTTTAATTTTGAGAAAGGAGAGGAGTTTTTGCCTGGCCTTTCTTTTAAGTTAGAATACAATGGTTCTAGTGTGCCGGTCTTCTTAAGAGAAGCAATCAGCGACAAAGCAGTTCTTTCTGCGTTATCAGCCGCTGCAGTCGCAACTCATTTTGGTTTTAATCTAGTAGAAACTGCAGCCGCGCTTGAGCATTTTAATTTACCAAAAGGTCGTTTGCGTGTTTTGCGCGGATTAAAGCAATCTTCGATTATTGATGATACTTATAATGCCTCGCCTGATTCGACAGCGGCCGCCCTTGAAGTTGTTTCAAAAGCGATTCTTCCTCGCAATTCGTCAAAAATAGTGATCCTTGGAGAAATGCTCGAACTTGGTCCATATACCGAAGAAGGGCATCGTTTGGTCGGAAAAAAAGTATTTGAGGCGGGGGTTTCTCAGCTTATTTTAGTGGGAGAAAGAACGCATCATATTGCTAATGGTGCTAAAGAACTTGGCTTTAATGAAGATAATATTTTCTATTTTAGTCACTCAAAAGAGGCGGGAGAGTTCGCTGTTCAGCGGATTAGTAAGGGAGATTTGATTTTAGTTAAAGGTTCTCAGGGGTCAAGAATGGAAAAGGCGGTGCAAGAAATTATGGCTGAACCCCAAAGAGCTGGAGAGTTGCTCGTCCGTCAAGATAAAGAATGGGAAAATAAATAGCATTATGAAAATATTAATTCTCGGTTCTCAGGGTAATCTCGGAACACAGTTGATGAAGGTTTTTTTCGAAAGTCAGGTTGTTGGCCTAGATCGTAATGATTTAGACTTTTTAGATTTTAATTTACTGGGTAAGCGCTTAAAAGACGAGATGCCAGACCTGGTTATTAATGCGGCTGCTTATAACGCCGTTGATAAATGTGAAACTGAGCCATTAGAGAAGGATTTGGCGATAAAACTAAATATTGATCTGCCGGCTTACTTGGCCGGTTTCTGTTTACTGAACAATTTAATCCTCGTTCATTATTCCACTGATTATGTTTTTTCCGGAGACAAAGATTGTCTTGGTTTTGACGAAAATAGTAAAACCAACCCTATAAACTTTTATGGCCAAAGTAAGGCCAACGGGGAGCAGGAGGTCAGGAATTTAGGGACAGAAGGATTAAAATATTATTTAATTCGTACTTCAAAACTTTTTGGTCCTCTTGGTTCCAGCCCATATGCCAAGCCGGGATTTTTTGACATGATGATCGAATTGGCGCAAAATAGAAGCGCGCTCAAGTCGGTCGATGAAGAATTTAGTTGCTTTACATTTACACCAGATTTAGCGGTCGCAACCAAAAATCTGGTTTTTGAAAAGTATCCCTTTGGTATCTATCATTTAATAAACGACGGAAAAGCCACTTGGTACGACGGAGCTTTAGAAGCTTTTAAAATTAAAGGGTTAGCAGTGAAGGTAACTCCAGTATCTGGAGCTGCATTTCCTCGACCAGCGAAAAGGCCAGTTTCTTCGATTCTCAAGAACACAAAGGTGCCCGCTTTTCGTTCATGGAAAGAAGCTTTAGCTGAATATTTAAATAAAAACTAATTTATAAAGATTATGCGTGGTATTATTCTTTCAGGGGGAAGTGGCACGAGACTTCGGCCATTAACTAAAATCACAAGTAAGCAGCTTCTACCCATATATCATCGTCCAATGATATATTATCCTTTAAATACTTTGGTTAAAGCTGGAATTAAAGAAATATTAATTATTATTTCTCCAGAAAGAGCAGGCGATTATCTTAATTTATTAGGAAGTGGTAAGCAATTTGGTGTTAAATTTACTTATGAAATTCAAGATAAACCAGAAGGTCTCGCCCAGGCATTTATTATCGGTAGTAATTTTATTGACAACGAGGATGTAGCGATGATTCTTGGTGATAATATTTTCGAAGACGATTTTTCAGAGGAAATAAAAAACTTTAAGAGCGGCGCAAAAATATTTGCCAAAAAAGTTTCTGACCCTGAGCGATTTGGAGTGGTGAAGTTCAATGAGCAAAACCGTGCGGAAAAGATTGTTGAAAAACCCGTTGATTTTCTCAGTAGCTATGCGGTTACTGGTATGTATATTTACGACAAAAGAGTAGTGGAAGCCGCAAAAAGTCTCAGCCCAAGTTCGCGCGGCGAGCTAGAAATTACGGATTTAAATAACTGGTATTTAGAAAAAGGAGAATTAGAAGTGGCAATGGTTGAGGGAGAGTGGCTTGATGCAGGGACTTTTGATAGCCTTTTGCATGCGCAGCAAATTGCTAAGGATAAACTAGCTGACAAGATGGTTATTTAGGAAAATGTTTAGCTTTTTATTGCTTTAAATATTTATAAGTTTCATGAAACTATTTATTGGTTTAATCACTTACGGCGAATCTTCTCTCAAATATCTTGGGAGTAGTTTGGCCGCCTTGCATAATTCTCTCGATTTCTTGCCAAGCTCAGACTATTCAGTCGAAATATTCGATAATAGTGAGCCAGGCGATCAAAGAAATCGAGATTTTCTTGCTCAGTATTATCCCAAGTACAAGGTTATTTATCAGAACGAAAACCTTGGCTTCGCGAAGGCCTACAATATTCTTATTCGCCAAGCTTGCCAGCAAAACGCCGAGTATTTTTTAATGATGAATCCAGATGTTCTTTTGGAAAAGGAATCGGTTAAAATATTGGTTAGTGCTCTGGATCAAGACGGTAATCTTTCTTCTGTCTGCCCCAAGCTTTACCGCTGGGCTTTTCCCGAGAAACCAAAAGAAAAAATCATTGATACTTGTGGGTTGATTCTCTCGTCTGGTCTAAAATTCTCAGACTTAGGGCAGGGTAGAATCGACGACGGCTCTTTTGACGATCTGCAAATACTAGGGCCTTCCGGGGCTGCCGGTCTTTTTCGCCTAGATTCACTAAAAGATATTGCTATTGGTGAAATTGACAAAAAGCAATATTTTGATGAAAGGATGTTTATGTATAAAGAAGATTGCGATCTTGCCTATCGCCTTTTTTTGTCAGGACAGAAATCAGCATTTATTAAAGAATCAATCGCTTGGCATGATCGAAGCGCATCTGACCCAGGTCAAGGCATTATTGCAATGCTAAAAGATCGAAAGAACAAGAGCAAAAAAGTTCGTTCCTGGTCTTTCGTTAATCAACATTTGATTTTTGTAAAATATTTCAAAAAACAAGACCTTGTTTCAAAACTCAGGATTGTCGGTTCAGTGTTGTTAATGTTCGTTTTTGCGGGTTTAAAAGAACAATTTCTGTTTCGCCAGTATTTAAATATTTTATCTAAAATAAGGGAAAAATAGGATAGATCGCAAAATAGCCTCCCCTCTATTGACTAAAAAATGCTATTATGCTAGAATTCTAATTGAATAAAAAACTAGCTCGTCAGTCAATAATTATTTTTTTGAGTGACCATTATAATATGGATAGTATTTTAGAGACCCTAATCAAAGAAAAGCGCGGCGAGGAAGCTTCAAAGTTGAATGCCGTAAAAATTGTTGATAGTCTTTTTGGCGAACTAATGGATCGCGAAAAGGATGTTTTAGTGCGTCGTTTTGGTTTAGGAGGAGACAAAAAGGAAACTCTTGAAAAAATCGGTAAACTTCATCAATTAACTCGCGAAAGAGTACGTCAAATCGAGTCTTCAAGTTTGAAGAAAATTAAAAAGCTCGACACCCTCGAAGATGATTTATCAGTTCTGAAGAGCGTTGTTGAATCATTATTGGAGCAACATGGCGGTTTGATGCGTCGTGATTATCTTTTAGATATTTTAACCGTCTTCTGTTTAGAAGTATTAGATAGCAAAGAAGAAATTGCCGAACAGGAAAAAGTATCCTATCGGAATCATTTTGACTTTCTTCTTTCTCGCGTCCTAACCAATCATTTTGATTTCGTTTTTGAATCCGATAAACTCAATTCCTCCTTAAAGACCAAAAACTTTGTCTCAGGTCATCTTGAGGAATTGGCTGAAGATCTAATGACTAAAGTTGAGTCCTTGAAAAAGACTTTAAGTACCGAAGAATTATTAGCATTGTTAAAAGAGTTAGATTCCTATAACAAGTATCAAGAAGAGTTAACAACAGCAAATAATGTTGATCTCTCACCAATTCTCAAAAGCGAAACTTTCCCGGATAAAGCCGAACTTATCAATAACAACAAAATTCTTTATTCTTTAATGCAATCGATTAAAAATTTAGAAAGAAATAAATTTGGTCATTGGGGTTTGTCTTCCTGGCAGGAAGTTAAGCCAAAAACTATTAACGATAAGATTTTCTTGGTTCTCAAGAACTCTGGCGAACCTCTGCACTTTACCGAAATCGCCAGTCGAATTAATGGTGTTGGTTTTGACAAAAAAGTTGCTAACCCAGCCACCGTTCATAATGAATTAATTCTTGATAATCGCTATATCCTAACCGGCCGTGGAATGTACGGACTAAAGGAGTGGAATAAATAAATTTTCAATTATTTCTCAATAAAAAATCACCTCGGAAAAGATTCGAGGTGATTTTGTTTTTAGAAGTTATTATGGTAAAATAAAAGGTAATTATAATAATCCTTCTTATGGACATCGTCATTGATCTTACCCCGATTTTGGATTTTTTGCATCTTCCTCCCGACCAAATGCTATGGAAGTTTTTTTTGTATTTCGGTTGGATGATTTTGGCCTGGTTGTTTGTTATTGCGGCACTCCAACTCTGGCTTATTCGTAAGCAGTCGCTATGGTTTCAGACTAATAAATTTATTTTATTAGCAATTGATATCCCACGCGCCAATGAACAGTCGCCGAAAGCAACGGAAAATCTTTTTACTTATTTAGCTGGTGCACACGGTCAAATTAGTTTTTTTGAAAAATGGTTCGAAGGATTGTTTCAATTGTCTTTTAGTTTTGAAATTGTTAGTATTGATGGTTATACGCAATTTTTAATTCGCACCCCTGCGCCTTCAAGGAATCTTGTTGAGAGTGCTATTTATTCTCAATATCCCGACGCCGAAATTACCGAAGTAGACGATTATACGGACGGAATGCCCCTCCGTTTTCCGGATGAAGAATATGATATTTGGGGGGCAGAGTTTATCCAGCAAAGGCATTTCTGTTATCCGATTAAGACTTACGAACAATTTGAACACAAAATGGGGCCAAGTGAAACTCAGTTCAAGGATCCGATGGCTTCATTAATGGATCTTTGTAGTTCTCTTCGTCCTGGGGAGCAGTTTTGGTATCAAATTCTTGTAACTCCATGTAATTTCGATTGGATAAAGTCTGCAGATGACGAAGTAAACAAAATTTTGGGCAAAAAACCAAAGGCGGGAAATGATTTTTTGTCTTGGCTTGAACCGATGATTCATAATTTTAGTGAGGGGGTCTTTGAATTGTTTGGCCCCTATGAAGCGACTAAAAAAGAGGAAAAGAAATCTCTTTCGATGATGGAATTAACCCCTGTTCAAAAGAAAAAAATCGAGTTTATCCAAAAAAAGGCCTCTCAACTTGGGTTTGAATGTAAGTTAAGGGTTGTTTATTTATCCAAAAAAGACGTCATGAACAAAGGAAAAGTTGGCAGCGGTTTTGTTGGTTATATCAAGCAGTTTATTGATCTTGATTTAAATAGCTTTAAACCAGATGGCGATTACACCATGACTAAGACCGCTTATTTTAATAAGTCTGCTCGTTTACTCGAAAAAAAGACTAGATTGATCAACAACTACATTGGACGGTCGACTGGTGCTGGTCGGGCGCCAGGAATTTTGACAATCGAAGAACTCGCAACTATTTGGCACTTTCCGATTGAGGCTTCTTCTAAGGCGCCGATGGTTCAAATGGCTCCTGGCCGAAAAGCTGAAGCTCCGGCAAGTTTACCTCTGTTTATCGAAGAAAAATACACTCCAGATGATATTTTTAATGAGAAACCAAAAAATGAAATGGCAGTAGTTACTGAAAAAATAGACAATACTCAAGAAAAGGATAATCCGCCGGAGAACTTGCCGTTTGCTTAAGGAATTTAAAATGAATAAATCTAAGAAAAACAGAATTGGAATTGATGCTCGTTTTTATGGTCCATTGGGGAAGGGCTTGGGGCGCTATACACAAGAAATAGTTGATCGAATTACGAGGCTCGACCAGGAATCAGAGTACGTTATCTTTCTCAGTTCAGAAAACTTTGATGATTTCCAGGTAACCAGAGAAAACTGCAAGAAAGTGAGGATTAGTATTCGCTGGTATTCTTGGCAGGAGCAAATTATTTTGCCATTTATTTTTTTGAAGGAACGATTAGATTTACTTCACTTCACACATTTTAATGTCCCAATTTTGTATTTTGGAAAATTTATTGTCACGATTCACGATTTGATTCTCACAAAATTTCCTTCCCTAAAAGCAACTCTTCTGAGCCCATGGATGTATCGATTAAAAAATTTTGCTTATCGTTTAGTAATCAAGCACGCTATTAGTTTTTCGCAAAAAATAATCGCAGTGTCTCAATTTACCGCTACTGATATCGTAAAGCAGTTCAAAGTATCGCCAAATAAAATTGAAGTAACTCTTGAAGGAGTGGCTGATAACTTCCTTCCTGTCGTGGAAGATGATTTATCTGTTTTTGGAAAGTATGGTATTAGTGGAGATTTCTTTCTCTATGTTGGTAATGCCTATCCACATAAAAATCTCGACGGATTATTAAAAAACTTTTTGGCTTTTCAAAATAAAAATCAAACAACTAAAGTATCCTTAGTTTTAGTAGGTAAGGAAGACTATTTTTATTCCCAAGTAAAAACTCTCGCCAAAGATTTGAAAATAAAGAATGTTTATTTTCCGGGGTATATATCAGACCAAGAATTAGCAATTTTCTTTTCGCAAGCTATTGCCTATATTTTTCCGTCTTTTTACGAAGGCTTTGGTTTGCCTCCGCTTGAGGCAATGGCGCAAGGTTGCCCAGTTTTGAGCTCATGTGAGGGTAGTTTGCCAGAAGTTTTGGGCTCCGCGGCTCTTTATTTTAACCCTTATTCTTCTGATGATTTTTTGCGAAAAACCGAAGAAATATTCACTAACTCCGAATTAAGATCCAGTCTCCGAGTTGCAGGCTTTAAAAGAATAAAGGAATTTAGCTGGAAAGAATGTGCAGAAAAAACTCTAAAAATTTATAAAGAATGTTTACTTAATTAATGACTAAAAAACATAATAAAACTAAAAAGTTTTCTTTAGGAGTTTCTTTAAATGAAGCTGATTTTGGTAATCACAATTTTGTTATCGACTTAAGGAACAAGGGAAGCAAGCCATTTATTTCAACCCAAAAAAAATCGAAAAAAACAGATTCTTCAAGATACTTTTGGAGAGCAAAAAGGTTTTCCGGGTATTTACCTTTTTTCTTTAAGCCTCTTACTAAGCATGGTTATCACGGAATATTTTTAGATCGACGAGCGGAAGAAATTAGGGATAAATTTAGTGCTTTTGAAAGGAAAATATTCCAACGAACCGTTCTTGGGAAGGTCTCTTCCTTTTTTTTGGCGTTGTTTGTTATTTTTATTCCTTTAAAGCTTTTTGCGTACTATAAATTGTTTGATCCCACGGCCTTGAAAAATCGAATTAGCATTAGCGCGCACTTGGCTATTAATGATTTAGTTTCAGCCACCTCAGCTGCCTCCAGGCTTGATTTAAGAGTCGCCTCTAATGATTTCTCTGGCGCAACTAGCCATTTTCTTCAGGCAGAGGGAGATCTAAAAAATATTGATGTATCATTATTAAAATTAGCATCCCTATCAGGAAATCGAGAGTTGCGTCTTGCTTCCGAGGGAAAAAATTTCTTGCAGGCTGGTGCTTCCGCGTCTTCCTTGGGCAAGCATTTATCTCTAGCACTTGATGGCCTCTTCTCGAAAGGGGACCCAAAGGATTCACTAAATACTTTCGTCACAGAAGGAAGTGAATCATTAAAAGAATCGGAAAAATTGGTAAAAATTTTGGAAAAAATTGATCCAAATTCTTTACCGGAAGAATATCGAAAGCAATTTTTAGATTTACAAAAGAAGGTAATAATTCTTAACGATGCCCTGCACGAGACGATGCCTGCGGCCAGCAAACTGGGTGAATTATTGGGAGTGAGTCGAGATAAAAGATATTTATTAATTTTCCAAAATAACACCGAACTACGTGGTGGCGGAGGGTTCATGGGCAGCTACGCGTTAGTTGATTTTAGCGGTGGCAAAGTAAAAAATCTTGAGATTCCTGGCGGTGGTACTTATGACACTAAAGGTGGCATGACAACATTTGTAAAATCACCGGCAGCGTTGAGGCTGATTGCTCCTCGCTGGTATTTCTGGGATTCCAACTGGTTTCCCGATTGGTCTTTATCGGCGGAAAATATTCGGTGGTTTTATGAAAAAAGTGGCGGACCAACTGTTGATGGCGTAATTGCTTTTACTCCCGACATTATTTCTGGTTTGCTGGGTATTACTGGGCCAATTGACTTAACCAAGGAATACGGCGTAGTTATTGATCAAAATAATTTTTATGAGGTGACCCAGCAGATTACTGAAAAAGATAATTTAGTAAAAGATGGTCAATTATTGCCGAATGATTTTTTGGGAACAACTTCAGTAAATATTGCAAGCAATTCACCAATTAAAATCAAGCAGGATCTAGAGAGAAATAAAGGAAAAAAACCAAAGAAAATTATTGGTGATTTAACTGCAAAAATTTTATTAGAGTTACCAAAAAAAATAGATCGTGAAAATGTTGTGAAACTATTTTCTTTGCTCGAGCAAAGTCTTTCTCAGAAGCAACTGATGTTTAATTTTAATGACGAAACATTACAAGCAGAAGTCGAACGAAGAAATTTTGCTGGTCGGCAAGAAAAAACTGCTGGCGATTATCTGATGGTTGTTAATTCAAATATTAGTGGCGGGAAAAGTGATTACAAAATAACTGAAAAAATAGAACAAACCGCTGAAATTAAATCCGATGGACGAATTTTGAATACAGTAAAAATAACGAGAAAACATAACGGGCTAAAAGGAGAAAAATTGTTTGGCATGAAAAACGTTGATTGGCTTAGAGTATATGTGCCCAAGGGTAGTCAATTAGTTTCTTCCTCTGGCTTCGTTTCTCCAGAGCCATCTTTGTTTAAAAAAGTCAAGGACGACTGGTCGGAGAGACCTCTTGTTGGAGATGGCGAGGGCACGGCGCTTTATACAAGTAATGGCACAATGATATATTCTGAAAATGATAAAACCGTTTTTGCTAATTGGTTAATTGTTGATCCAGGCAGAGAAGCGAGTGTGGTTTTCAGTTACTACCTACCTTTCAAACTTACTTTCTCAGGGAAGCAGTCGAATGACTGGCAAGGTAGGTTGAATCAGTTAATATTTGGTGAAAATGAGGAATTTGCAAACTATACTTTATTGGTCCAGAAGCAGCCAGGGGCGAGAGCTTCAGAGTTTTATAGTCGTTTAAACCTAGACAGTACTTTATTAAATAGCCTCTGGGTTTATCCTGAACAAAAAGAAATCAATCCCTCCGGATGGTCTCAAGCTTTTTCTCTTGATCATGACCAAAGTTTTGGCGCGATAATAAAAAATAATAAATAAATATATGCCAGCAAAAAAAAATGAACCGAGCTTCGTTGAAAGACCGTTGCCTTCACGGGATGAGGTTCGAAATTTTGAGCGTCAAATTAGGAGCGAGGAGCGTAGCGAAGATATAAATGGTCGTTTATCAGAAATTTATCGCGATAAACGTGGCAACTTAATTGACGTGAGAAAATTAGAAAAAAGAGCGCGCCGACAGGTTGTTGTGACAATTTTTCGCTGGTTTTTTGGTTTGTGTCTTTTGGGGTCAGCAATTTGGGCCGGACTTCTTGTCTTTCCTCAGGCTAAAAATACTGGAGTTGAACTCACGATTAATGCACCAGAAAAAATTAAGATTGGTCAGGAATTTTCTTATTTAATAACTTATAAAAATAATTCAGGCTCATCGATTAACTCAATAAAATTAGAAGCGTCTTATCCGGAAAATTTTATTTTTAGTGGCTCAGATATTGCACCGGCTTCTCGGGATAACTATTGGACACTCACCGACTTACCAGCAGGTGCTGAAAGAACTTTAGAGGTGAAGGGAAGTATTATAAATCAGGAAAATTCTGCTAACACTATTTATGCTAAATTAACTTATCAACAAGATAATTTTTCAAGTGATTTAAAAAAAGAAGCCTCAGCGGCCACTCTCGTTGAGTCACTTGGCTTTCGCGCGGAGCTAGACTACCCTAGTGCCGCTTTGTCTGGAACTGAAAACGACTTGTCATTAAAAATATTTAATTTTGAAGCACCGCTAGTGACTAAATTTAGAATTGATTTTGAAATACCGTCCTCAGTAACAATTATTGATCCTCAAATATCAACCTCATCTTCCTGGACTATTAAAAAGATAGATAATTATTGGCAAGTCGAAGGAATAAGTGCGTCATCTTCAGAATTAGAAATCCCATTTAGCTTTAAGATAAAAGATGCCAGCCAAGATCGCTTAGAGTTGATTGCTCGTTTCTCATATCAAGACCAAAGCGGCACCCTTTTTACTTTTTTTGAAAAGAGGGCAGGGATGGACATCATAAAGAATGACTTAAATCTAACAATGATGGTTAACGGTAGTCAGGGAGACCGATCAGTGAATTTTGGTGAAACTTTGAACTATAATGTTTCCTATGTAAATAAAGGAGTTTCAAATTTAAAAAATATAGCAATGAGTGCCGTGGTGGATAGTCCCTTCGTTGATTGGAGTACTCTCTCTGCAGAATCAGGTGGCAAGCTCAAGGATGGGGTTATTACTTGGACTAAAGATGAGGCACCGGCTTTAGCAGAAATAAAACCCGGACAAGAAGGAGATTTTAATTTTTCAGTTCGCTTAAAGAAGTTTTCAAGCGCCGATTTGGGAAATAATTTCCAAGTTAAAAGCTATGCCCAGTTTAATATCGATAGTAATACAAGCAACAGCGAGCTAAATCGAAGCAATCTAATCACCAGTAGCTTAAATAGTGATTTGAGTTTTTCAGAAAAGATTTTATATTTCGATGATAATAATTCTCCTGTCGGTGAAGGACCATTGCCACCAAAGTCAGGAGAAAAAACTTCGTTTCGGGTTTATTGGGAATTAGATAATACACTCCACGAACTCGATAAAGTTCGGGTCAGTCTCGCCTTACCGCCCAACACAAGTTTTGAGGGCCGAGTTAAGGTTCAAGCGGGAAGTGTTTATTATGACCAAGCTTTAAATCAGGTAATTTGGGATTTGGGTCGGGTGCCTTTGTCTGTATCAAAAATTACAAGTGATTTTAGTCTTAGCTTAATTCCAGCGCCTTCTGATCGTAATAAAATTTTAGTAATTTCACCGGGAGCGCAAGTTAGCGCGATTGATTTAGATAATAACGCCGAGATTAAATTAAATAGTACCCCAAAGACTACCAGATTAGAAGATGATGAAATTGCCGCTTTAAGTAATTCAGGGAAAGTTCAATAATATTTTTTATGTTCAGTTTTAAGAATGATAGCCACTCAAATCTGCGTCGCGGCAAACTAAAGACCAATCATGGTATTTTAAAGACCCCGTTTTTTATGCCTGACGCTACCCGTGGTTTTGTTAAGCTGTCGACAATGAACGACGTTTTATCAACCAAAACCGAGGCATTAGTGGTGAACACTTTTCATCTCTATCTCCAACCCGGATTAGATTTAATAAAAAAAGCTGGCGGGGTTCATCGTTTTATGTCCTGCGGTCAGCCGTTACTTTCGGATAGTGGCGGTTTTCAAGTTTTTTCACTCATTCATCGAAGTAGTAAAATGGGAAAAATTGATGATGATAAGGTGACTTTTAAATCTCCTTTGGACGGATCTTCGCACGAACTAACTCCGGAAAAATCGATTCAGATTCAGTTTGTACTTGGGACCGATATGATTGTTTGCTTGGATGATTGTCCGCCGAATGAATTTTCTCGGGCACAGATGAAAAGTTCAGTCGAGAGAACGTTAGCTTGGGCCAAGCGTTGTAAGTTAGAATATCTTCGGCAAATTAAAAAAAGAAAAATGACAGATGATAACCGCCCGCTTCTTTTTTCGGTTGTGCAGGGAGGGGTTGAGGTTGATCTCAGAAAACATTGCGCCAGCGAATTAGTAAAAATTGGCTTCGACGGCTATGGTTTTGGGGCTCGTCCGGTTGATGCGGAGGGAAATTTCTTGGCAGAAATTTTGTTTGAAACTGCCAAGGCAATTCCAAAAGATGCGCTTCGGTTTGCTCTCGGTGTCGGTACTCCCGAGGATATTTATCGCTGTGCTTTGATGGGTTGGGATATGTTTGATTGTGTCATCCCAACGCGTGAAGGACGACATGGAAGATTATTCTATTTTTCTAAAAGTTTTAAAGGTTTTAAGATCCCAAAGAATGCTTATGGTCCGGTTGATAAGGTCCCAAATTTTTATGAGGCAATAAATATTTGTAACGCTTCTTGGTCGAAAGACTTCTCGTCTATTAACCCTAATAGTAAGATTCCGGAACTTAGAACGTATTCAAAAGCCTTTCTTCATCACCTGTTTCGTTTAAAAGAACCATTAGGACAACGGCTGTCTGCTCTTCATAATTTGGAATTTTTTCAGGAGTTATTGCTAAAAATAAGGGAAAATAATTATAAATAAACCGGATTACCCAGTCAAACGGGTCTTTTCATTTCTTTATTTTTAGTTTATACTGTCTTTAGACATCCACAAAACATGTCGTTTTTATTTTGAAAATATAAATAATTTATAATATTCTTATGTCCACAAAAATCGTTGCTACTATTGGTCCTCGTTCCGAGTCACCAGAAATGATGAATGCCTTAATGAAAGCCGGTGTTGATGTCATCCGGGTTAATTTTTCTCATGCTGCTTATGATCAGTATAAAAACATTAAGAGTCAAATCGATTCTTATAATAAAGCTAATGGTACCAAGGTAGCAATCTTACTTGATCTTCAGGGTCCAAGAATCAGAGTTGGGAAAATGCCAGAAATGGGTCTTTGTTTAAAGAAAGGAGAAACCTATCGTTTTGCTTTTTCTGACAAAGCCTACGAAAAGGGCGGGATTATTCCAATCGATAATGCCGATCTCCCGAAAGATATTAAAAAAGATGAACCTTTATTTCTTTGTAATGGGGCGATTGAATTAAAAGTGCTTGATATTAAAAATAAAGTTATCAGTGCGAAAGTCACCGTAGGTGGAACCTTGTTATCAAGAAAGGGAATTAATGTACCAGATACAAATTTAAAAGCCGGAGGTTTAACTCCGAAAGATATTAAGGACTTGAAATTTGGCTTAAAGGCGGGTGTTGATTATGTTGGTTTATCTTTTGTTCAAACAGAAGCCGATGTTTTACATTTGCGTAAATTAATTGGAAAAAATAAAGCAAAAATTGTTTCCAAAATCGAAAGAGCTATTGCCTTGAAAAATATCGATAAAATTATTGCTGCTTCCGATGTCATCATGATTGCGCGCGGTGATCTTGGTATTGAAATTCCGATCGAAGAATTACCAATTGTTCAAAAGAATCTTGTTCGTCATTCTCATTGGCATGACAAACCAACCATCTTAGCGACTCAGGTAATGATGTCTATGATGACTAATCCGACACCAACTCGCGCCGAAGTTAGTGATATCGCTAACGCCGTCTTTGATGGTGCTGACATGGTGATGCTTTCCGACGAGACCGCAATGGGTGCTTTCCCGCTCGAAGCAGTAAAAATTTTGAAGAAAGTTATTGACCGCACAGAAATGAGCATTTACAAGCGAAACGTTGCTGAATAATTTCAATAATCTAATTGTTCCAATATATGAAAATCAAATCTATTAAAGCTTGGGAAATTCTCGATTCTCGAGGTAATCCCACCATCGCTGCTGAGGTCTTATTGGATAATGGTCTAAGTGGTCGAGCCGGCGTGCCAAGTGGCGCATCTACTGGTAGTTATGAAGCAGTTGAGCTTCGCGACGGCGACAATGGTCGCTATAATGGTCTTGGTGTGTTAACGGCAGTTAAAAATGTTAACGACATTATCAGTCCCGCTTTAACTGGGTTTGATGTCGAAGATCAAAAAGGGTTGGATCAAAAAATGATTGATCTCGATGGCACGGAAAACAAAGCCAAGCTCGGTGCAAACGCAATTTTGGCAGTTTCCATGGCCTGTGCTCGCGCAGCGGCAACATCATTGAACCTGCCGCTTTATCGTTATTTAAGTAAGTTTAATCCACGCTTTGACGGCCACTTTGAAATGCCAGTGCCAATGATGAATGTGTTAAACGGTGGAAAACATGCAAATTGGGCGACAGATATTCAGGAATATATGATTTTGCCAGTTGGGGCAAAGCATATAAACGGTGCTATCCGGATGTGTTCAGAAATTTATCAGTCTTTAAAGAAAATTCTTAAGGATAAAGGTTATGGTATTGGAGTTGGTGATGAAGGGGGTTTTGCCCCAGTGGTTTCTTCAAATGAAGAATCATTTCACTTACTTTCCGAGGCAGTTGTCGCTGCTGGCTATTCTTTGGGAGAAGAGGTGGTTTTTGGTATTGATGCTGCCGCCACTGAGTTTTATGCCGATGGTGCGTATAATTTAAAGAAAGAGGGCAAAACTTTATCTGCCGCCGAAATGATTAGTTTTTTTGAAGATTTGGCGGGGAGACATCCAATTATTTCATTTGAGGATATCTTATCTGAAGATGACTGGGATGGGTTTAAGTCTTTTTCCGTAGCTTTTAATAACGAAGTCCAGCTCGTAGGTGATGATTTGTATGTCACTAATGTTTCTCGTTTAAAGAGAGGTATTGAAGAAAAAACTTCCAATTCTATTCTGATCAAATTAAATCAAATCGGCACACTAACCGAAACAGTTTCGGCTATTAATTTAGCTCTTGAAAATGGAATGACTGCAGTTATCTCTCATCGAAGTGGAGAAACCGAAGATTCTTTTATTGCTGATTTATCCGTTGCAATGGGCACGGGACAAATTAAAACTGGTGCGCCAGCCCGCAGTGAAAGAACGGCCAAATACAACCGTTTATTAGAAATTGAAGCTGAACTCGGAAACGATGCTTCGTATGCAAATTTCCCTTTCTCAGTTCGTTAGGGGTAATTGTTAATCAAAATGGTAAAAAAAATTGCCAATAAGTTTGTTCTCATTTTATCTTCCTCGGTATTTTTAGTAATTTCGGCTCATATTTTGTTGTATTTAATTTTGTGTGACGTCCTTTCATTTTTGCCTAACTTTCCTTATGTTATTGTTTTTGTTGCCCTTGGCTTTTCTTTTGGAAGTATTTTTTTGACGCAATTTCTGGTTAGTCGTTTCGATAACAAATATACTAGCGCTTACTATTTTGTGGTTGCCGCCTGGCTGGCCTTCGCTTGGCAAGCATTTTTGATTTACACCCTTTTGGTTATCTTCCGCTTCATTTTTGCGTTTCAATGGTTAGTTGATCCATCTTCGTTTGCTTGGTTTTTTCTCTTTTTAACCGTCATTTTATCGGCAATTGGTTTTCGCAATGCCTTCTCGCCCCACCTAAAAAACATCATCGCAGAAATTGAAAATCTTCCGGATTTTTGGGTTAATAAAAAGATAGTTCAATTATCCGATGTTCATCTCGGTGCAGTTTATCGTCACGGTTTTTTGTCTAAAATCGCTAGATTAGTTGGAAAAGTCGAGCCGGAAATGGTTTTGATCACCGGCGATTTGTTTGATGGTACGGATGGAGATTTTTCGGAAGCTGGTAAAAAGCTGCTTGAACTTCATGCGCCGCTAGGGGTATATCTTATTTTTGGTAATCATGAAAATTATCTTGGGAGGGCCGAGGTCGTTGGTCATTTAGCGGGAAGTGGGATAGAAGTTTTAGATGATCGTTTAGTGGAGATAAAGGGGTTGCAAATTCTGGGCGTTGGTTATCCGGAGGAGGGGACTCACCATCTCGATTTAGCGGGTAAATTAAAATCTTTAGAAAATTTTGACTCAAAAAAACCAAGCATTCTAATGTTCCATGAACCGATTCAATTCGAACAGGTTGCTGAAACTGGGGTGAATATTTATTTAGCGGGTCATACTCATCGTGGCCAAATGTTTCCCTTTAATTTGCTCGCTTATCTAGTCTATCACAGGTATTCATTTGGATTAAAAAAATTTAAACAATTAACTGCTTTTATTTCAACTGGTGCCGGCACCTGGGGACCTCCTTGCCGGACCTTAAGCCGCAGTGAAATTGTGGTGATCACCCTTTTAAGAAAATAACAAAGGCCCGTTGAAACGGGCTTTTGATAAATTTATGGATATTTCATTATTACATAGTGCTCTCAAAGAAGAGAAAAAATTTCGACATACTCAAGCTGACAAGGCGGTATTTGTTGATTTGATTGATGACTGGTCACAAGCTACAACTTTTTCGATTCCTCTACGAGAAAAATTAGAAAAAGAGTGTCCCTTGGAGATAAAAGCAGAAATAACCGGTGGTACTCAAAAAAATAGTGTTGTCAAAGCCTTGATTACTCTTTCTGATTTTGAACAAATTGAAACTGTATTAATTCCGGCGGCTGATGGACGATTCTCCGTTTGTCTTTCTTCGCAAGTTGGTTGTCCTCTCGCCTGTGTTTTTTGTGCAACGGGGATGCAGGGTTTTACCCGTAATCTTAAAGCGGAGGAAATTGTTGAGCAATTTTTATTTTGGGCGCGATATTTAAAGAAGCAAAATTTTGGTCGAATTGATAACGCAGTTTTTATGGGTCAAGGGGAGCCATTCTTGAATTACGAAGAAGTGATGAAGGCAATTAAATTTTTAAATGACCCGGAAACTTTTAACTTTGGTGCACGCCGTATTTCAATTTCTACCGCTGGTATTATTAATGGCATTAAGCGCTTATCTGGCGAAAAATTGCAAGTTAATTTGGCTATTTCTCTTCATGCACCAAGCGATCCTTTGCGTTCAAATATTATGCCTGCCGCCGGGCAAACACCGATTAGAAAACTCTTGGATGCCGTTGATAATTATATCGAAAAAACTGGCAGACGCGTGATGTTTGAATATCTTTTAATTAAAGAAGTGAATGATCGTGATGAGGATGCAATTATGCTTGCTAAGCTATTGAACAAGCCTTTGTATATTCTTAATCTGATTCCATATAATCAGACCGGTCGTTTTCAACCGAGTTCTCCAGCAAGAGCGGCTCGTTTCATGGAGATTCTAGAAAGAACTGGTTTGCCAGTGACTGCTCGCCAAAGTCTTGGCCAGGAAATTGACGCAGCTTGTGGGCAGTTGGCGGGAAAGAGAAAAAAGAGTTAAAATAATAATTAGTTTATAAATTATTAATATAAAAATATGTTTACTCTTAATTCATTGCCATTTGAAAAAAAATCTCTTGAACCAGTCATATCTGAAAAAACCCTAGAGTTTCACTACGGAAAACATCACCAAACATATGTCGATAATCTGAATAAATTAATTGTCGGGATGGAGTTTGAGGGCCGGTCAATTGTCGATATTATTAAAGCCACCGCTGATAAACCAGAAAAGTCTGGTATCTTCAACAACGCTGCCCAGATCTATAATCACGATTTCTTTTGGCAAAGTTTGAAGCCAGTAGCGGAAAAATTAGAAATTCCAGAAAAAATATCATCAATGATTAATGATTCTTTCGGAGGGATTGATAATTTTAAAGAAGAATTTAAAAACTGTGCTTTAACTCAGTTTGGCAGCGGTTGGGCTTGGTTAGTCCAGGACGGAGAAAAATTAGTTTTTTTGAAAACCGCCAATGCAGACACGGCTTTTTTACATAACGTAAAACCATTGCTAGTAATTGATGTCTGGGAGCACGCGTATTATTTGGATTATCAAAACCGCCGCGCTGATTTTGCTTCAGCAATTATCGATAATTTATTAAATTGGGAGTTTGCCGAAAATAACCTTAATGATTAATTATGATATTTAAGTTTAAATCAAAATTAGAAAAAAAAGATCGAGAGCCATACACAACGATATATTTGGTTCGCCATTGTCATCCAGACTACAAAGTCGAAACGATAGTTGGCTCAGAAAATATGCCTCTTTCTGAGGTGGGACTCAAGCAGAGAAAATCGTTAACTAAAAAATTATTAACCCTCGATATCGATCGGGTTTATTCCAGTACTTTTAAGAGAGCAAAGGAGACTGGAGCTCTATTTGCTGAACAAGTAAAAAAGAGAGTTATTATCGATCCTCGTTTTAATGAAATTGATTGGCTGGAATGGCATCGAGTAAAATTTTTTCATATCACTGAAGAAAATCGCCATAAACATCTTAAAGGTTATCGAAAGATGGATAAGCAATTAGATGAAATACAGACCACGGCGAGGCTTGCTCTGACCGATATTTATAAAAAAAATAAGGGGAAGACAATTGCGGTTTTTTCTCATGGAAATTTAATTAAGGCAATTCTCACCGGTATTTTAGACGCGGACGTGATTGGTTTTTTGTCACTAGAAGTTTTTCAATCCTCGATTAGTAAATTAATGATCGACAAGGACGGGGTAGTGAAGATCAATTTTGTTAATAGTGTTGGGCATTTACGAAAACCACCACTTGAAGATTTGTTTGTAACGCTTAAAGATTAATAGTTGAAATAAAAATAAAAAAACCCGCTTGCTTTGCGGGTTTTATCGTTATTTGGTACTTTCCAGTTCGTAAGCCATCTGCAGAAAATAATTGATTTCCTTCTCGCTAATTGGGGCGCTTATCATTGAGTATTTTATGAGCTGGGTAGAAGATTCACAATCAAGTAGTCCAAAAATATAGACTTCTTGATTAAACTCTATTTTGAATCCAGAATAAGTGTCGCGACCGGTAGTCATTTGATCTTTTAATGTGTCTAGAATTTTTTTGTGGACATCCTTATTGTATAAAGATATGTCCAGCCCAATTCTAATATGATTGGTTAAGCCAGCATTATTGCTAATCATAAGCGAATAGTCATGTAGTCGATCCCTGTATTTGCGTACATGTATTACTAATTTCCTTGCCATAATTTATGTTGCCACTTTGTTTTTCCAGTAGGCTCATCTGGTTTTTGGTTGTTAAATAATACCAATTTTTTGGTAATTATATCATATCATTTTTATCAATAAATGTCAATATTTCTGTTGACATACCCGCTATTTTCCCGTATTATATAGGAAAAGAGCTTAGAAACTTCTAAGCCCTTTAATATTTTTAGCTAATATTTAATTAATTATCATGCCTCAAAATTTTCTTGCCGGCCATTTTTTTGGGCGGGAAGGAGGCAGAAGCTTGAGCGCCAAAAGCGCCAGGGTAAAAAGAAAAAAATTATGATTAAGATCCCAAAAATGGAAGACATGCTGAAAGCAGGCATGCACTTCGGTCATCGCACAAATCGTTGGCACCCAAAAATGAAGCAATTCATCTTTGGTGAAAAGAACGGTATTTACATTATCGATCTTTCCAAGAGTCAGGATAAATTAAAAGAAGCTTTAGAATTCATTCAGACTTTAGTTAAGGAAGAAAAAAGTATTCTTTTTGTTGGTACAAAAAATCAGGTTAAAGAGCCAATGAAAAAAATGGCCGAAGTTGCTTCTATGCCTTATATCGTTGGAAAATGGTTGGGCGGTTATTTAACTAACTTCATCGTAGTGAAAAAATCTGTTAAAAAATACGTTGATTTAATCGAAAAAAAGAAGACTGGTAAATTAGAAAAATACACCAAAAAAGAACAATTAGATTTCGATCGTGAAATCAAAAAATTAGATGCTCGGGTTTCTGGTTTGGTTAATTTAAACAAACTTCCGGATGCTTTGTTCATTTGGGATATCAAAGAAGAAGAAACTGCTGTTAATGAAGCAATTAAAAAAAATATTCCAATCATCGCTATTTGCGACACCAATGTTAACCCTGAGTTAGTGAATTACCCAATTCCTGCTAACGACGATTCCACTAAGACTATCAAATTACTCTTAGAAACAATCAAGGACGCAATCCTTGACGCTCGCAAATAATTTTTATTAAAAATTTAATTTCCTAATTATATGGAATTACTAAAACAATTACGTGAGATGACTGGCGCCGGGATGGTTGACTGCAAGAAAGCTCTTGATGAAGCATCTGGTGATTTGAATGTCGCCGTAGAAATCTTAAGAAAAAAAGGAATCGCCAAATCAGCAAAACGTGCTGACCGCGAAACTAGTGAAGGTGTTGTTGCGGTTTCTGTTAATGCCGAGGCAACTGAAGGTTACGCAATTGAAGTTAACTCTGAAACTGATTTCGTTTCTCGCAGTGACAAGTTTCAACAATTCGTGGCTAGTGCTTTAGAATTAGTTAAAACTGCCAAGCCAGTTAATGTCGAAGCCTTATTGGCCCTAGATATGAACGGTCTAAGCGTTAATGACACTTTGAACACTCTCAGCGGAGTCATCGGTGAGAAATTAGCTGTGAAAAACGTTGCAGTTCTTAGTGGTGCTACCGTTGCTTGTTATTCCCATCTTGGTGGTCGTATCGGAGTTTTAGTTGCGATTGACGCTGCTGGAAAAAATGAAGAAGCAGTTGATATTGCCATGCAAGTTGCTGCGGCAAATCCAAAATATTTAGTGCCAGCAGAAGTATCTTCTGTTGAAATGGATAAGGAAAAGGAAATCTATCGCGAACAATTAGTTAAAGAAGGAAAACCAGAAATGATGATTGAAAAAATCTTAGAAGGGAAGATGAGCAAGTACTATTCTGAAGTTTGCTTGATGGAACAGGAATTTATTAAAGACGACAAGAAAAAGGTGAAGGATATTTTAGGTGGCGCAACTGTGTCGGCCTTTGTTCGTTTTAGCCTTTAATCTATGCGAATTGCCGAAGTCCAATTTGTTTCTTGGGACAAAATCTATCAATTTTCTACCGAAGAAGAATCCTTGAAAATTGGTGATATGGTTTTGGTTGCCACGGAACTAGGGAGGGAAATCGGCAAGGTGGTTGGTTTTGCAAAGGAAGCTAGCAAGGGCGAGGAAATTAAAGAGATTGTCCGTCGCGCTGAAAAGTCTGAACTGAGCCGACTAGCAGATGATAAAAAGAAAAGAGAGGCTCTGGAAGTTTGTCGAGAAATTTCTGAACGGCATAATCTAGACATGAAACTTGTTGACGTTCATTTTTCTTTTGAAGGAAATCGTCTGAATTTTGCTTTTATCGCGGATGGTCGTGTTGATTTCCGCGAACTCGTAAAAGATTTAACTGCCCACTTCAATGCCAATATTCGTCTAACTCAGATTGGTGCTCGTGACGAAGCGCGACTAACTGGTGATTGTGGTGGTTGTGGCAAAAAACTTTGTTGCCAAGGTTCGGTAAAGGAATTTTCTTCCGTCACTTCTGAAATGGCCGAAGTCCAACAAGTAGTTCATCGCGGCAGTGACCGTATCTCCGGAATGTGTGGCCGTCTGATGTGTTGTCTCGCTTATGAATACGAGGGCTACAAAGAGCTTCGCGGTAAAATGCCCGCCTATGGTGCCAAAGTCAACGTCGATGGCCGACGAGGAATTGTGGTTGGCCATCATGTTTTAAAGCAGTCAGTTGACGTCCGTTTTCCTGCGGAGAAGAAGGGGGAAAGAGACACGGTGCTTGAGGTGGATTTAAACCGCAAGAATAAAAAGGAAGAGAAGAAATAACATCTATTATTAGCAAAAAAATAACACTCGCTTCGTTGCGGGTGTTTTTGTTTGGGTGCTATGGTTGACAAGAAGTATATTTTATGTTATAATATAACTATCAAAATGTTAATTAAAAATTGAAAAAAACAGCAATCATGAAAAAGATAGTCGTATTACTAGTAGTAGGAATATTCTGTATAGCAGTAAATTCATTTGGTCAAAGAAAAAGTGACCAACTGAAACCAAGAAACGTGGAGATCGGAATCGAAACCAGTGGTTTTCAAAGCGGAGTAAATGTTAGTTATAATCGCTCTTGGTACAATCTTAATGTATTAAAGACGGTTAGTAATAATGCTTCATATTTGGAGCTTTCAGGATGCGTTTTCGGAAAAGCATCTGTTGGTAAAAATCAAACCACAACCTTCGGTCTAAAAATGAATTATTTTGAACATAAAATTATTGTTCAAGGTAATTCTGAAGAGGTGCCACTAGCCACCAAAAATATCAATGGAAGCTATGAATACTTTATGAACTACTATGACCTTAAAAAGTCCAGTGGTTTACTCAGAGAAGTAAGGGGATCTTACAAAAGCACTATCTCAAATGATAATTGTGCGGTAACGGTAACTATAAACTTAGAATTAAAGGGAATCACAATAAACAAGACAAAAGATCTTGCCATAAATCCCATTTTCTCAGGAAGTATTTATAACAAGCCAGCAAGAGATTTCCCGGATTTACAATCATTTGTCGCCGGAATTCGTTTGGTGAAGTATGACTTTAAAAAGTTTTATTCAAGAGAAATTGTTTCACTGGAATATCAAAAAAACGGATCAATTTACGGACCGGCAAATTATATAAATTTATCAGTAAATCTCTTGGGAGTTATTGATTTATTTAAAAAAGAGCCAAAAAAACCTAATTATATTACTTACAGAAACCTATTTCCTCGCCCAGAACACTTTGATTTTGAGGAAAACATACTTGTTGAAAAATACAAAAAATTTACCGACTTTCAATTAGCTGGTAAATAATACTAAAACAAAACCCAAAAATATTTTAAAAGACCTATTCCATTTTTACGGAACTGGTCTTTTTTCTTAATTTAAGCTTGATATCTTTGACAAAAGTTGAAACTTTGTGCTAAAACATTGTTAATTAGATAAACATTCATTAAAAAAGAAAGGAATAAAAATGGCAGAAACAAAGCTTTGTAAATTTACTGGTTTTTCAAAAGACCAGAAAGTTAAGTTGGAAAATAATCTCATTGCTTGCGGCTACTCTCAAGACGAGGGAGAGTTTTTTCTGGAGAAGAAAATTTTAGAGATGCTTTTTGGTTTTATTAGGCAGCCAAATAAAGATTTTTACTTCTGGTTCGATCGTATTTTTGGTCAAAGGCCCACAAACAATATTAGAGAACAAAAAATATTTGATTCTTTCAGTGATAATCAAATTTATCAATTAGAGGATATGCTGGAAAATTTCAAAGCTACTAAACAAGAATTCGAAGTTTTTATCGAAAAGGTATTCTTGGAAGTAACTTTGAAATGTATGAAAGGAACGGAGAGTAAAATATTTTCTCGATTGTTTTTAGACTATTGGGATGCAAATTTTCAGGATGGTTCCAATTTAATTAGAAAATGGTCACCAGCGGCAAAAATGGTTAAAGATTACAATCTTTCAATCATCGGAGCTGATGTTCATTTCGATTATATTATTAACAAGAATAAGTGGTTCTCATCTTTTCATCAGCATGAAAACGTAATTATGTTGTCTGAAAAAATTTCCGATAATTTTGAATTGGTAGATTATCCGGAAAGTCTCCTTGATTGGACCGGTGGGACCACTGAAGAAAAGTTTAAAAGTGTCTTTGGCGAAAAAAAAGCAGCTAATATTAATTTGGCTTTTCACTTATTAAATAATCGAGAGTTGATTCCCGGAGAATGGCGTGGCGAGCAGATTATGTTTTTGGGTTCGCTAGCTGAGTCTACAGAGATGGAGAGGTTGAAATCCAAAAAAATAATGCCGATCGCTTTTACTCTGGGTTACAGACCTCAGGGGATCAGAATAACGGAATACGTGGAAAATTTTGGGTTTGTTAGTACCTCACATGAAGAAAAAGAAACTTTTCCAAGCAATTGGGGCGGTTTCTGGAAAACGTTAAGCTATGAAAAAACATGGAGGCCCGCTTTGGCAAAAATTCCTATTTTTAAATAAATATATTAGGTCGCTTTAATGAAGCGGCCTTTTTTTATTTTTTTTGTCACTTATGTTATAATTTAAGTAACTAATAAAATTTATTTAAACTATTTTTATATGTTTAACCGTAAAATCAATATTGCAATTAATGGTTTTGGTCGTATTGGCCGCGCCGCTTTTAAGATTATTTTAGATGAACACCCAAAGCTGAATATTGTGGCGGTGAATGATCTAACTGACACCATAACCCTCGCGCATTTACTCGAATATGATACTTGTTATGGTCGTTATCAGCGAAAGATTTCGAGCACCAAAGATTGCTTGGTTGTTGATGGTAAAAAATATCCAGTTTTCTCTCAAAAAGATCCAAGTTTACTTCCCTGGAAAAAATTAAAAGTGGACATTGTTTTGGAGTGTACTGGTAAATTCCGTAGTGCTGAAGAAGTTCAAGCACATCTTGATGCAGGCGCGCAAAAGGTAATCATTAGTGCTCCAGCGAAGGGAAAAGTAAAAACTATTGTCATTGGTGTTAACGAAGAAAAGATAACGAAAACCGACGACGTTGTTTCCTGCGCCTCTTGTACGACTAATTGTTTAGCTCCAGTGACAGCAGTTATTAAAGGTAATTTCGGAATCAAGAAGGCTTTGATGACCACCATTCATTCTTATACCGCGGATCAGAATTTAGTTGACGGCCCCCATAAAGATTTGCGACGTGCCCGGGCCGCCGCGATGAATATTGTGCCAACAACAACTGGGGCGGCGTCAGCGGTCACCGAGACCATTCCTTCTCTCAAAGACTGCTTTGACGGCTTGGCGGTCCGCGTGCCAACCCCCGTTGGTTCACTCTGCGATACAGTTTTCTTGTTGTCAAAAAAAACCACTGTGGAGGCAGTAAATAAATCATTTGTCATGGCGGCAAAAGGGAAAATGAAAGGAATTATTGAGGCGTCTGACGAGGAATTAGTTTCCTCCGATATCATTGGTAATGCTAATAGTTCAATTGTCGATTTGAAGTCAACAATGCTTGTTGGCGGCGATTTATTAAAAGTTGTTGCTTGGTATGATAATGAATGGGGATATTCCCATCGCTTGGTCGAGCTGTCTTACTTACTTAAGAAATATATCAAATAAAAGTGCATAAGATTAATTGAAAAAGGAAGTAATAAGTATAGCGGAAGCTGCAGTTGATCTTGCGGTTGGTGAATCTCTGCTATGTTAAGAGAGAAATAATTAATATCGATGGCGTTAGAACGCTAAATAACATCATGGTAACTCAGAAAAGTATTATTAATTCAATCAAGAAAGCAAATTTATGCGGTCGCGGTGGCGCTGATTTTCCCGTGGCTTTAAAGTGGCAAAGTGTTTCAGACGCCGTCGCCAAAAGTGGAAAAAAAGCTTCAATTGTTGTTAATTGTTCCGAAGGAGAGCCGGGAGTTTTTAAAGATGCCTATATTTTAGAGAATCATCTTTCTGATTTTTTTGTCGGTTTGCGAACTGCTGTTGATTTTCTCGATTTAAAAAAAATTTCTGGCATTTATTTTTTTACGAGTGCTGAATACGCTAAGGAGTTCATGCCTTTTATCGAAAAAGAATTGAGTAAAAAAGAAAATCTACTTATTAAAAAGATTTGGCACACGTCTTTGAAAAAAGGACATTCTTATATCAGTGGAGAAGAAAGCGCCCTACTCAATGTTATTGAATTTTCTTTAGCTGAGCCACGACTAAAGCCGCCATATCCTGCTGAAAAAGGACTATTTGCTAGTCCAACACTTGTTAATAATCTTGAAACATTTTATGATGTTGGGCTTGTAGTTTCTGGAAAATTTAAAAAAGAAAGATTTTATTCAATTACCGGTGAGACGAAAAATTCAGGTGTTTATGCATTTTCAAAAGATGCAACGATCCTCGAGATTTTAAAAGAAAGTGGTAATTTGCCAAAGAAGGATTTTTTTGTGGTTGTCGGGGGTGATATGAGCGGCGAAGTATTAAATAGCAAACAACTCAAACGACCTGTTGGTGGAGCTGGGTCAATTAGAATCTACCCGGGGAATGAGAGTCATCGTCGGATTATTAATGAATGGTTAGAATTTTATGTCGCTGAAACTTGCGGTCATTGCACTCCATGTCGTGAAGGAACTTATCGTTTGCTAGAATTGTTTAGGGCCAATCCAACTGAGTTTATGCAATTTAAAGGTGAAGTGCGGGAGTTAATCGACAATTTATCTAATACAAGTTTCTGTGCCCTTGGTTCAAGTTTGACAATTCCTTTGAATAGTTACGCCCAAAATATTTTAAAGATTAAGATAAAAAAATAGTAAAAATTATTAATCCAAATTTTATGGAAACAGAAAAAATAGTGGTCACCAAAGTGGCTAAGAAAAAATTAATTCCAGTCTTCGATTTATTTGAAAATTCCTGGAAGATGTACCGAGATAATTTTAAGAGTTTAATTTCGATTTCTCTTTATAGTTTATTTGGACTAATCGCAATTATTATTGGCGTTGCTCTTGTCTCAGGTCTCGTTGTATTTTTAAGTATGAGAGGACAGGGGTCAATAGTTGGCACAATTTTGATAGTTGCTCTCATCGCTCTTCTTGCCCTTGCAGCACTTGCTGCGGCAATTTGGTATAGCACCAGATCAAAGATTGGTACTTATTTATTAATCAAAAATAACTTTTCTTCCGTGAAAGATTCTTGGAATGAAAGTAAAGAAATTTTTTGGCCATTCTTTTGGTTGAGCTTGTTATCTGCGGTTTTAGTAATTCTCTGGGCAATCTTGCTAATTATTCCTGGGATAATTTTTGCTATTTTCTATAGTTTTGCGATTTTACTTTTTATCTTTGAGGGGCAAAAAGGAATGACCGCGATCAAAGCCAGTAAGGATCTCGTGAAAGGGTATTGGTGGGCGATTTTTGGTCGCTTTATTTTTGTTGGCTTTGCTTTATATTTACTCAGTCTTTTGCTTGGTTTGCCGGTAAATGCCACAGAGGGTAATCAACTTCTTTCTGGTGTTTTTAGTATTTTTAATTCCGTTGTCATGTTTGTGGTTTCACCATTTCTTTATGTCTACTCAGTTCTTCTTTTTAAAAATTTAAAAGAAGTAAAAAAATAATTATTTTTTCATGTCAAAATTAATAAGTTTTAAGTTAAACGGAAAAAAAGTTTCTTGTGAATCAGGGGAGACCATTTTGCAGGCTGCCCAGCAATTTGGTGTGCAAATTCCTGCTCTTTGTCATCACCCAGACTTAAAAGTTAAGGCAAATTGTCGTGTTTGCTCAGTTGAGGTTAAAGGAAGAGCAAAGCTGGTTGCTTCTTGTGCAACGTTAGTTTCTCCTGGAATGGAAATATTTTCTGATAGCCCAAAAACCTTATTAAGTCGCAAAGAAAACATCAAATTACTTTTTGCTGAACATGTGGAAAAGTGTGCTACTTGCCCACGTTTATTTGACTGTGAATTACTTCGCTTGGCTCGCGAATACAAAATAGTTACTAATACTTTTCCCGATCGAAAAGTTCGTCGTAAAATAGAAACATTTGGCGGCGGAGTTCTTGAGTTTGACCATAGTCAATGTATTGATTGCAATAATTGCGTCGATGCTTGTGCTGATTTGCAGAAGATTGATTTTTTTAAAACCGAAGGTCAGGGAATAAACAAAATCATTAAAATTGCCAAAAAAGATTCGGCTTGTATTTCCTGCGGTCAATGTGCGCTTCGTTGTCCAGTGTCAGCAATTCAGGAAAAATTTTCGGTAACTAGCCTAGAAAAAGCGCTCAAGAATAAGAAGAAAATAATGATTGCTCAATTTGCCCCATCAATCCGAGCGGCGATTGGCGAAGAATTTGGCATTCCATTTGACGATAAAATGCCAGGGCGTATTGCCAGTGCTCTAAAAATGCTGGGCTTTGATTATGTTTTTGATGTCGATCTTGGTGCTGATATCACAACAATGACGGAGGCCGAAGAACTAGTTGAGCGCTTAAAAGACAAAAAATCAGTAATGCCGATGACCACTTCTTGTTGTCCGGCTTGGGTGCGTTATGCCGAACACTATCATCCAGAAATTTTACCGCACCTAACATCTGCTCGCTCACCGCACATGCATTCTGGTGGTTTAATAAAATCTTGGTGGGCAAAAGAACAAAAAATTAATCCAAAAAGAATTTTTGTGGTTTCGGTAATGCCTTGTACGGCCAAAAAATTTGAAGTCATTCGTCCAGAATTTCGTTTAAAAAGTGGCGTAATGCCAGTGGACGATGTTATCACTAGTAGGGAATTTGCTTTTATGATTAAGCAGGCGAGAATTGATTTTTCAAAACTAAAACCAGTCGCGCACGATCTCTGTTTGAATAATGGTTCTGGGGCGGGGGCAATTTATGGCGCATCGAGCGGTGTGATGGAGGCAGCTCTTCGCTCGGCCAAATTTTTGTTAGATGGTGTGCGTTCCAAGAAAATTGCTTTTAAGTCAGTGCGGGGCATTTCTGGCCTCAAGGAGGCGGTAGTGAAGATTGCTGGCCGTGACTTGCGAGTCGCCGTGGTTAATGGTATTGGAAATATTGAACCAGTGATTAAAAATTTAAAAAAGTACGATTATATTGAAGTAATGTCTTGTCCAGGCGGTTGTTTGGGGGGTGGAGGGCAACCAATACCAACTACAGCGAAGGAAAGGGAATCACGGACGGCGGCGCTCTATCAATTAGACGAGAATCTACCAATGCGTTCGGCTCACGACAACAAAACAGTTGTTGAATATATGGATTGGGCGAGAGCGAACAAGAGATATAAAGAACTTTTACATACTAAATTTAAGAAAAGAGTTTAAGAAAAAAATATGAAAAAATTTGTCATCGCGTCATTAGCGGTTTGCGCCGTTGCTCTCTCAGGATGTACTCTTGGTCAAGCTCAGCCAGTAGAGAAAACAGATTTAAGTAATTTGGAGAATCAGGTTGGCGGAATTTCAACTGATATTAAAGCAATTAGGGAAGCATTAGAAAAGCAGGCGGCTCAGACATCGGCTGCAGATACTTCAACTGTGCCATTTTCGTTTACTGCTTATCAAAAAATGGGTTTCAATATGACCTTGCCAGTTGGCGGTTCGTTGACGGAGAGGGCTAGTATGGTGGCGGACTATTCTGTTACAAATTTTTATTATAGTGATGAAAAAAATACTGATGTTTTTGCCATTAGCGTTTTTACTCCAGTACAGTGGAATAAAATTCAGGCGGAAGCAGGTCCAAAACCAGTCAAATTAGGCGTCAGTGATAATGGTGAAAATTATATTTATGGTATTTCCTATAGCCAGTCTGTTTCTTCTGCCTACGTTAAGCCAATTATTGACTCTTTCAAGATTGAACACGGGAGAAGCTAAAATTGAGAAATATTTAAGAAAAACCACCTTATTTGGTGGTTTTTTTGTTTAAATTAGGTAAATAATAGCTATATATTGACAAAATACAATAACCGTGATATAATTAATCTTGTACGTTTGGAGCAGGATTCTTTGACAATAATTTCCATGCAAAATTTAGTTAATATGGTTTTACTTGTTTTTTTGCCGCTTATCGTTTGGTGAGCCGTGAAAAAACAAGTAAAACAATTAATTATACATTAAATATTTTGGAAAAATGGAAGCAACAACAATTATTATTATTTTTTTGGCGCTCGTATTTTTAGTATGGGCAATTTGGGTATCAATCTTATTGGTAGCAAAAAAATCTGAAAACAAAACTTTTGCAAAAAAAGTTATTAGTTATTTAAACAGCCTATCTAATTACATGGATGGAAAAAAAGGACAAATATCAGATTTAGACTTCGATCACAACAAGAATGTGCAATACCAAGAACGTATTTTTCGCAATTTTTCTGGTCAGGTTCTCTTTGTTTATCTCAAAAATAAGATTGAAAAAGGAGAACTTCTTGATTCATTAGGTTTCGAAGGAGCTTATGTGTTTGGCAGCATTTCCCTTGAAAGTCAATTAACAACCATTGCCATTGATAAGGCCGTAGAAATTTTAAATCAAGAATTAACCCTGGGGAATGATATTTCTCAGTCAGACTATTATAATTTTTTGTTTCGAAAGAGCAAAAAAGAATACGACAAAATTCATGAGAAATTATTGGCAACTACAATACAAAATATTGCAGAAGAAACTCCTGTGATATAATCATAGTTAAAACATTCAAAAAAGACCGTTACCTTAAACAAGTAACGGTCTCTTTTTTTGTCTAAATTTCAATTACTTAACTTCGTAAGTCAAAGTAACATCTACTTTAATTTCATTCTGGCCAGTGGCGATTTCTGGGCTCGCGATTGGTGCAGCTGCACCAGTTGCAAAATCCATCTTGGCGTTGGCGTACATTGGAATAATTCCACCTTCATTTGAACTCTCGGAAACGCTTTTTACTTCTCCAAGTTTCATTCCGGATTGCTTAGCGATTAAAACCGCTTTCTCCTTAGCTTTAGTGATAGCCAATTCGCGCGCCTGGTTCTTCAGGGCAAATTCATCGTCAATTGTGAAACTAATACCACCAACTTGGTTAGCTCCTTTTTCAGTACTTTTTGCGATAATATCGCCGATTTTGGCTAAGTCGCGAACCTTGATACTGAGATTTTGATAAACTTCATAGCCAACTAATTCTTGGCCTTTGATGTTTGTGTAGTTATAAACAGGGTTGAGACTGTAGTTGTTGGTTTTGATGTCTTTTTCTTCAATACCCAAACCCTTAATCGCTTTAATAATATCATTCATCTTGGCGCTGCTCTCAATTGTTGCCTCGGCAGCAGTTTTTTTGGTGCCAGTTTTGAATCCTAAGTCAATGTTGGCGATGTCGGCTTTTGCATAAACAATCCCAGAGCCAGACACAGAGAAGCGGTCTTCGTTTTTCTGTTGTTTATTGAACATGAAGGCGCTAATAACAATTGCTGTAACGGCAAGAATTATTAAAGTTGCTAAAAATACTTGTGATTTTTTCATAAGTTTAAAAATTAATTATTTCTACTTTCATTATAGCATATAAGTCGAGAGAGCGGGGAGAATCATGAAATAGATCATTTATAAATCCGTTTGTCAAAAGAGTATTTATCGGTTATAATTTATAAGCGTTTTAGATTAAATTTATGATTATTCCTGCGTATATTTCAGATTTGTTGCTAAAGTTAGAGGAAAAAGGTTTTGAGGCCTATATTGTTGGCGGCTGTGTCCGTGATTTTTTGTTGGAGAGACAGCCTCAGGATTGGGATTTAACGACAAATGCGCTTCCGGAGGAAGTTTTGACTATCTTCCCGGATGGTAAGTATGAAAATCAGTTTGGGACCGTTTTGCTGCCTTTAAGAGAAAAGGGGGATTTAATTGATGTTATTGAAATCACCACTTATCGTAGTGAACAGGGATATTCAGATCGTCGCCACCCAGATGAAGTTCGTTTTGAAACAGAAATAGATAAAGATCTTGAACGTCGTGATTTCACAATTAATGCTCTCGCCCTGAGAACCGCAAAGAAAGACGAAGCATTGAAACCTCATCGTGAGTTAATAGAGATTGATAATCAATCATATGAGTTGGTTGATTTGTTTCGTGGTCGTCGTGATTTAAAAGATAAAATAATTCGTGCGGTTGGTGAACCTTCTGAACGTTTCAAAGAAGATGCGCTTCGCATGATTCGGGCAATTCGTTTTTCTTCTCAGCTCGGTTTTGAGTTAGAGGAAAAGACTAAACGAGCAATTCTAAAATTAGCAGGCGCAATTAAATTTGTTTCAAAAGAACGGGTTCGTGATGAACTAGTAAAAATAATTAAATCTACCAGACCTGCCGAGGGCATTAACTTACTCCAAGAATGTAAAATTTTACAATATATTATTCCCGAATTAGAAGAGGGGGTGGCAATGGATCAGAATCATCATCACATTTATAAAGTTTTTGCTCACAATGTTAATGCTCTGAGACATTGTCCAAACCCTGACTGGCGCGTTCGTTTGGCGGCCTTGTTTCATGATATCGGTAAGCCAAAGACTCGAAAATTTATCGACGGAGCGGCAACCTTTTATAATCATGAATATGTTGGCGCCAGACAAGTCGAACGCATCATGAAACGTTTAAAGTTTTCCACTGATGATTCGATTAAGGTGGTTAATCTGGTGAGAAATCACATGTTCTACTATAATGTAGGAGAAGTGACGGCTGCTTCGGTTCGGAGATTGATTGTCAAAGTCGGGAAGGAAAATCTAAAAGACTTGATCGATTTGCGTATCGGTGATCGCCTCGGCTCGGGTACGCCGAAGGGAATGACTTATAAATTGCGACATCTGGAGTATATGTTGGAAAAAGTACAGAATGATCCAGTTTCCGTGAAGATGTTAGCTGTTAACGGTAACGATTTGATGAGTTCAATTGGCTTGGAACCAGGCCCAAAAGTTGGGGGGATTCTCGACGTATTACTCTCAGAGGTGATTGAAGATCCAGAACTAAACACCAAAGAATTTTTACTAAAGAAGGCAAGTGAGTTACAAAATTTTAATCTCCAAGAACTTCGCGAACAGGCGAGAGAAAAAATAGATAGTCGTCGCGAAGAAGATGATAATAATTTAAAAAAGAGCTTCCAAGTTTAGGAAAGCCAATTAAAAAATAATATGAAAAAATATTTGTTATTTTCTCTGCTAGTGATTGCAACTTTTACGCTTAGTGCTTGCGGCACAAACACCGATCAAGCAGCTAATCAGTCAGCGGCCCTTGACCAGGAAACTGTGCCGGCCAGTCAGAGTAATGATCAATTAGGAGGTGAAAAAATTAATAAAGACGAAATTAAAAAAGAACTTTCCGGTATTTCTGTGGCCGAAGAATCGAGCTCTCAGACAACCGGAAAATTAAAATACAATATGATTAAAGTAGATCAAAGCAAATTCGAAAATTTAATCGCTAAGTATAGCCAAGCAATTTTCAAAACTAACCAGGGAAGTTTCACGATTAAATTTTATGGTGATAAAGCGCCAGAAACGGTAAATAATTTCATGAATCTTGCAAAACTAGGTTATTATGACGGCGTTAAGTTCCATCGGGTCATTGCGAATTTTATGATTCAGGGTGGCGATCAAAATACTAAAGACGACTCGTTAATGAACAGTTGGGGAATGGGTGGCCCAGGTTATACCATTAAAGATGAATTCGGAGTTGGTCTTTCAAATATCCCTGGTACAATTTCCATGGCCAATGCCGGGCCGGGAACTGGCGGCTCTCAGTTTTTTATCAATGTTAATAATAATTCTTACTTGGATGGTAAGCATGCAGTTTTCGGAGAAGTGTCCGAAGGTGCTGAAGTTGTTGCGGCAATTTCCAAATCGTCAGTTGATTCAAGCGATCGCCCAACCTCACCAGTGGTGATTGAAAGCATCACTTTAAAATAAGATGAAAGTTTATCTTGATAACGCCGCCACGACAAAAACCGAGCCGCGCGTTCTGAAGACAATGTTGCCTTATTTCTCAATTGATTATGGCAATGCCTCATCTATTCACACGATGGGTCAAGAAAATTTTAATATTCTAACGCAGTGTCGGGAAAGAATTGCTAAAATCCTTGGTGCCGATGAACGAGGAATTATTTTTACTAGCAGCGCCACAGAATCAAATAACTTCATCATTAAGGGTATTGCCCGAGCCAATATGAAGAAGGGTGATCACATTATTATTTCAGCAATTGAGCATCCTTGTGTTCGCGAGTCAGCTCGTCAATTAGAAAAAGATGGTTTTCGAGTATCAGTTATTCCAGCTAATCACGAGGGATTGATTGAAGTTAAAGAATTAGAAAAATTGATTGATAAAAAAACAATCTTGGTTTCAGTGATGATGGTCAATAACGAAATAGGAACTATTCAAAACATTGCTGCATTAGCAAAAGTAGCAAAAAAGAATGGGGCTTTTTTTCACACGGATGCTGTTCAGGCGGTACCGTACTTAAAGATCGATGTTAAAGAACTAGGGATAGATGCCCTCAGTCTTTCGGCCCACAAATTTGGTGGTCCAAAAGGGGTGGGTCTCGCTTATCTTAACCCAGCCGTTTATGCCGAACCATTAATTATTGGTGGCGGGCAAGAAGACGGGAAAAGAGCGGGAACCTATAATTTACCAGGTATCGTTGGAATGACGACGGCCCTGGAATTAGCCTACAAAGAACGCACCGAATATTTGAAGCGCGTTAAAAAATTACGTGATCGTTTGTGGAATGGTTTAAAAAAGAGTTTACCTGATATTCAGATGAATGGTAGCGCCACAGAACGCGTACCCGCAAATTTAAATGTGATGTTTGGTTACGTGGAAGGAGAGGCAATTTTGATCGATTTGTCGTACAAGGGGATTTTCGTTTCAACGGGGTCTGCTTGTTCAGCAACTAATTTAAAAGCATCAAGCGTTTTGGCGGCAATTGGTTTGAGCAAACACTTTCTAAATAGCAATATCCGTTTTTCCCTGGGCAAAGAAACGACTGAAAAAGAGATAGATTACACAATTAAAATGGTGACCGAAACTGTGGGGCGCCTGCGGGAATTTTCTCCAGTTTCACACCTCTAAATAAATATATGGCTTTAAAATATACTAAGAAAACGATTGATCACTTTCTTCATCCGAAGAATATTGGCAAAATGGATCGCCCCGACGGTTTCGCTGAAATAGGCAACATGGTTTGTGGCGATCAATTGAATTTCTACTTAAAAGTAAATAAAGGAAAAATCAAAGATGTAAAATTCTTATCTTTTGGTTGTGCTTCTAATATTGCAACTGCATCTGTTATGACAGAGAGAATCAAAGGTATGACGATTGAAGACGCCAAGAATTTTAAATGGAAAGAAATTGTTGAAGATCTTGGTGGATTGCCTCAGCAAAAAGTCCATTGTTCTATTATGGCTGTTGAAGGTTTACAAAAAGCAATCAAGAATTACGAAAAGAATATTGGTGAAGATCCAAAGCCGGAGGTTCAAGAAGAAGTCAAAAAAGCAAAAAAAATTGTTGCCAAGAAGAAAGTAAAATAATTGTTAATGAAAAATTTGTTGATCGAACTATTTAAAAAGTTTTGGAGCAGGGAATTCTTGCGATATTTTTTAATTGGTCTTTCAGCATTTATTTTGGATATTGGAACGCTCTTTATTTTAAAAGAGCGTTTTAATTTATCGCCAGTTTTATCGGTGGTTCTCAATCAGATTCTGATGATTAATTTTGTCTTTTTCTTAAATAAATATTGGTCGTTTCGTTCTGGTTCTTTGAAAAGGAAAGAGGCTCTTCGTTTTCTCATCGTTGCTGCGCTAAATTATCTCATTGCGGTTATCTGGATGGCTTTCTTTAACCATTATTTGGGATTAAACTATCTCTTAGTTCGATTTGTAAACGTTGTCTTGGCGGTATCATGGAATTTTTTGCTGTATAAGCATTTTGTTTACGTTCAAAGGAAATTTTAGACACCTCAGACAAAAAAGAACCCGGTACGAGTCAACTCATACCAGGTTCTTTTTTTATTTCGAAAGGTGAATACAAAATTCTCGTGATAATTTAAAAAATTATTTAATCATCCCCCGCTTTACATACCATTGGCCATCTTTTTGATAGTCGTAGTAATATTTTTGATTACTTATAGCGATCGTCCAAATACCATTCCCGCCCATGTCTCCGTATTTTCCTATGGGTTCTGATATCTTGCCGTTTATATTCGCATAAATATTTGAATTATTGGCGTATATATAGCCATAGTTATTATCCGTTAGTGCGACGCTGAGAATTTTTTGGTATGGCCCGAATGTTTGTCCGTTGATGTTTATCGATTTCTGGCCTCCTCCGTAAGTGAAAGCATAGCTCTTTCCCGTTACTTTAAGTATTTCTGGAGATGCATATGGTCCATATTCGGTACCGTTAATGTTGATCATAAATCCCCCCGTCTTATAACAAGAATAGGCGTAAGCGTTGGGGCCAATTACTATTTGCGCATAACCAAGACAGGCGCCCATCATTTGACCGTTTAGATTTAAATTGTTACTGGCAATATAACCAAAATTATTGCCGAAAATATCCACGCTTAAAACTGATCCGGCATCGGATATCACTGTGCCGTTGTTGTTTATCTTCCATGTCGCGCCATCTTTGTAGCCAAAAATATAATGACCGTCGGCATAGCTGACCATCGTCATGTCATTGTATGGTCCGAATTCTTGACTGTCGATATTCGCGTAATAAGAATTATTTTTAGAGAAATGATAGGCAAATTTTGTTCCACTTAATCTAAGAGCGCCAACTTCTTGGCTTTGTTTCGATATGTTATCATTGATGTTTATAAATGATTTTCCGCTACTGTCGTTATAGGTAAAACCGAAGTTTTCTCCCGAGTTAACAATTTCTCCGACGGATGAGTATGGACCAAGCACATCAGTGTCGACAGTTGACGTCTGATTGTTTGATTGGTTGCCAGCGCTCTGAGTCGTGTTATTATTTGGGTAATTAACGGGGATGTCAAAGGTTGTGGGACTAGAGGCCGCTACTGGTTTTGGAATAACTGATGGCTTTTTTAAGATACTTAGCCAGTCCTCTTTTATTTTTGGCAATTTTTTTTGTTTGGTAATGTATGCCTTAACCAAATTAAATCGTTCTTTTGCCGAAAGATTATTGGTGCTTGCAGTGCCGTACACAATAAAATTATTGATGGCATATTTTTGCCCTATCGGGATGTTTTTAAAATTTTTTGTTAATGGCAAAGTATATGTTCTCATGGAGTATGTTTGATCTTTAACGCTCATACGCTTGCCAGTACTTTTTAGGATTACGTTTAAATTGATGCCGCTATCATACACTACTTTTGCCTCACTATTCTCGTCCGCATTTGAGTTGGGGGCTAAAAACATGAACAAGAGAAGCGTCGTAATAAAACTTATTAATTTTATTTTTTTCATATTTACTTAAATATATATTTCTAATTATATTATGATTATATCATATGGAATTTATTTTAGGCAGTATTGTTGAAATATACTGATAAATCTGCCAACTATTTGATAAAAATAAGCCAATGATGTCGTTATTTGTTTATTTTGGATATGAAAAGAGCTTAACCAGATAGTTAAGCTCTTACGTTTTGTAATTAGTAGTATTATTTTACTACCTTTTTTATTTCTTCGTTAATTCTTATAACATAAATTCCTTTTGGGAAATGTGCTGTTTGAATATTTATTTCTTCGTCATTTTTTGTTTCTTCGAAGATAATTTTTCCATCTGTACTATAGATTTGTATTAAACCTTTTTCTGAAGATTTAATGTTCAAATTTTGATCAAATGGATTCTGGCAGATTATTTCTCTATCAATTACACTACTTTCCTTCACACCAGTGAATAGGTTAGAATTATTGGTAATTAAGGTGCCGTTGTAGCCAACGGCATAAATAGATGATTGGAATACATCAACATCGAAAAGTGGCATATTTATTCCACTTTGGATTAATGCTGGATTATTAGTTGAGAGAGTTCCGGTAGTGGAAACTTTTTCGATTATCCCATTCATGCCACAGAGAATTGCTTGCTCATTACTCAAGGCCATGTTCAGAAAATATACAGAATTTGGCGAGATTAACATCGATTCATAAGACGTGTAATCACTGAATACTTTTTGGATTAGCATGCTTTTCCCAAATGAATTGTAACCATAGATTAGGAATTTATTGTCAGCAATACAAATTTTGCTGCCGTAAAATAATTGAGTAAAGATTGTTTGCGTGTTCTGGATGGAAAAGTCAGAACCCATTTCAGCCATGAAATTGAAATAATCAGTTCCGTTGAAATATCGGAGAATGGTAAACGCAGTATCATTTTTCCAGCAAATAGCGGTTGGTTCCGAAGAGCTATATTCAAAAAATTCTACTTTGGTCCATTGAGCTCCTTGGGTAAAACTTCGAAATACTCTCCCTCCGCAACCCGATCCGCCTGGTTTTGTTGCCAAAACGTAGGCTTCGAATTGGTTACGGAAACTTATTGCATTAATAGAGTAAACTGAATCTGGCAAGTTAATCAATGTCCATGAATTTCCGCCATCAAGACTGTTGAATAGTTCATTTCCCGTACATGCCAAACCATTGTTTCCGGAAAAAACTATTTGTTTTATGTCTCCGCAGTTTAATAGCAAAACAGTTTGCCAAGTTAAACCTGCATCAGAGCTTTTGAGAATTTTGTTATATCCTCCAATAAAGAGAGAGTTACCATTGTGGGTAATGGTCGTTAAATTGTTTGTTTCTCCAGAATTTAATGACACAAATTGCCCCATCACCATTTCGGCAAAAAGCACAACTACTACTAAAATTACTAACTTTTTCATTCTTTTTATTTATTTGTTTAAAAATATTTGAATTATCGATTAGAGGCCGAAAATCAGCGTCTAAATAGATAATTCAAAGTACAAAACAAATAGTTTTAAAGAGCAGGGCGCTTAGCGGGCATTCTTGGCTCGCTCACATATTATGTCACTAAAATAGAATATTGTCAATAGGAGGGATCGCCCCCAAAAAAAAGAAAAGATACTCTCACTGGAGTATCTTTTCTTTTTCTATAGATTGAGCTGTTCTTAGCGTCTTTCAAGTGGGCGAGCTTCGTTAACAACGATGCGACGACCTTCGAATTCCATTCCGTTGAACATCGAAATCGCTTTTTGAGCTTCTTCTTCTGTGGCCATTTCCACAAAACCGAAACCTTTTGAGCGATTTGTCATGCGGTCCATGATGACTGCGGCTGACTCGATTTCACCGGCTTGAGCGAACAAACTGCGTAGACCTTCTTCAGTAGTTTTGAAGGCAAGTCCACCAACGAATAATTTCTTCATCTTATTTGTATTTTCGCGTGAGCGGTTAATTTTTAGCGTAAGAACGACCTTTCTGGCCTTACTGTTAGTAATGTTAGCAATTTACCAAAAGCTAGTCAATCTTTCTCCTGAGACGTAATTGGATTAATCTAAGAACAAATATTAATCCATGCTTAATGATACTAATTTTACTTTTTCGCAATTGGTAGCGATTCTCAGACCAATCCACGGGTATTTCAAGGATTGTGGCTTTACTTTTTTTGGCAAAATAGATCAGTTCAGTGTCAAAAAACCAGTAGTTATCATGGATTGATGGAATCAATTTTATGAATAAGCCAAGTTTAATCGCCTTAAAGCCGCATTGCATGTCAGAAAAGCGGTGTCTCAGAATTAGTTGAGATAATAGAACATAAATCCGAGAACTTGCCTCGCGCGGCCATGAACGCTTCCTTTTTGATGTTGGAAGCATCCGGGAGCCAATAACTAAATCAGCTTTGCCTCTGATGATTGGATTAATTAGCATTGGCAAATTCTCAAGACTAACTGCTAAGTCGGAGTCCATATAGACTAAAATTTCGGCCGAGCTCTCGCTGGCGTATTTTTTGATTGCTCGCCCCTTTCCGTCTTTTTGATAAATAACTGTTTTTATTTTCTGGTCTGATGAATCGGCGATTCTTTTTGCTAATTCTTCAAACTCGCGATTAGATCCGTTCACAATAAGCACGATTTGCCAATCAAAAGGGAAGTCCTGGTTTTTGCAGTATTTTAATAATTCTGCCAAATTTTTTTGGATAATTTGTGATTCATTGTAGACTGGCAAACAGAATTCAATTTTCATGATGATATTTTAGCATTTTTGGGTTAAATAAAAAAACCGCTATTTCTTTTTAGGGAAGTAAGCGGTTTTAGGTGGTCCTTTTTGATTACTTGAGGAGAAAGGAAAATATCTCAAATGATTTGGTAATTAATTCCTTTGCTTCTTCAGGGGTGAAGATTTTGCGGCAATTTGTGATGGAAATCTTTTGCTGTCCGAGAGGAACATTAATCCATTCGCCGTTAGGAGTACTAATTCCCAGAGACTTTAATGTCTGGGCCATCGGTCGCGTGACCACGTTTCCGTTGTCATCCCTGGTCGTTACATAGCTTATTTCAATGGCGTTTATTTCATATCCTGCTTTTGATACAAAGTAGCTGCCACAGCCGAGCTTTTTGTAAGCTTCTGTTTTTAAGTTCCTAAACATTGTCACGGCATTCGTTATGATTTTTTGGTCTAACGAAAAATTACTGTCTAGTTTCACTCCAATCTCTTTTTTACTGTTTTGCGCTTGAATATTTACAGTAACACTTAAAGTTAATATTACTAATACTACTAATAATTTTCTCATTGCGTATCGTCTTTTGTTTTTAATTTGCGGGTTTGACTGTGATAATACTGTATCATATTATTATGTAATTGTCAATCCATCCTGGACGAACGGGACTCAATAAAAATAGCTCTAATATTAGGGTTATTTTTGTTTTAGAAATAAAAGTGACAAACCATTTGACAAAGTAGTGTATATATGATATAATTTAGGTGCAGTTCATTAAAATATTAATTTTTAAAAAATAAAAATCATGAAAGGTTTATTTCACTTTTTACTTGCTTGTGTTATCGCTGTTTGCGTGGTTATGGTTTTTTCTACCGCTCTGTCCAAATTTTTAGAAAAACCCGAGACCATGAAAAATTGTAACTTGTTTTATCCCAAATCAGGGGATCTTCAAGTTAAAGTAACAAATAAATATCAAAGCAATGGAAAATATATTTGCGAGGAACAAACACTAGATAATATTGTTTATGCTCAGTTAAGACTTTATCCAACAATCGGTTGCGAAAAACCAACCCTGTTTTACTTGGAAAATGGATCAAACGAAATAAAAAAAATTGTTGTTTCAGAGGCCGAGTTAGTAAGGTAAAAAAAATATTATGGACCCGCGATAACATCAAGGGTCTTTTTTTATATAAATTTACTAGATATTCCATTAAAAAAGTTTCTTACTTTTTTACTATTAACCAATCAAAACATTATGGTTATTTTGTCGCTTTCCCTTGTTCACACGCAAATCGTGTATCAAATTTAGGCTAATAAAAATAAAAAAACGGCCGGTCCAAACCACAGAAATGGTCTAGACCGGCCGCTCTTTATGGGAGCGATCCCGGTTTTGCTTAAGAGATAATAACTTTAATGCCAGGACCCATCGACGAACAGACGGACACATTCTTTAAATATGAACCTTTGGCTGTTGGCGGTTTCGCCTTTTTAACAGTGTCCAAAAGTGTCTGGTAGTTCTCAATAAGCTTAGCGCTGTCAAAGCTTACTCGCCCGATAACCGCATGTAAGTTTCCAGTGTCATCATTCTTGAAAGAAATTTTTCCTTTCTTAAGTTCCATGACGGCTTTTGCTGGATTCAAAGTAACGGTATCGTTCTTAGGGGAAGGCATTAAGCCTCTAGTACCCAAGATTTTCGCAATTGAAGCTAAGCTCTTCATCATATCAGGGGTAGCAACAGCGACTTGGAAATCGGTCTTTTCAGACTTTTTGATTTCGTCAATCAACTCTTCTCCTCCAACATAATCGGCCCCCGCATCTTTCACCTCTTTCTCCTTATCGGCGGTGACAAAAGCGGCAACCTTGACGGTTTTTCCGGTACCATTAGGCAGGCTTACTGCCCCTCTGACCTGTTGGTCTCCTTTTTTTGGATTGATACCGAGACGAAAATGTACTTCAATTGAAGCATCAAATTTCACCGTGCTTGATTTCTTAGCAATCTCAATCGCTTCAGCTAAAGTGTAAACCTTGTTGCGATCGAACAATTCGGCGTTTGCTGCTTTCTTTTTTGCGGCAACCGCGCTCGTCTTTTTTCCTTGTTCTTTTTTCATATTATTTGATCGTGGTCAGCGTACGTTTTTGAGGCGAACTCCCACGAATCATTAATTAATAATTACTTAATTTCAACACCCATATTACGGGCAGTACCAGCGATGATATTCATTGCTCCTTCGATGCTGTTAGCATTAAGATCTGGCATTTTTGTTTTGGCGATTTCTTCTAATTGTTCTTTGGAAATTGATCCAACCATTTCAGTTTTTGATTTTGCTGAACCTTTTTTGATGCCAGCGGCCTTCTTGATTAGTTCAGAGGCTGGAGCAGTTTTTAGAATAAAATCGTATGTTCGATCTTCATAAACAGTAATTTCTACCGGAACAACGTCTCCCATGCGAGTAGCTCTTGTTTGATCATTAAATTTCTGACAGAATTCAGCAATGTTCAAACCATGTTGACCCAAAGCTGGACCGACTGGAGGAGCAGGGTTAGCTTGACCGCCAGTAATTTGTAATTTAATTTTTGTCTTAATTTTCTTGGCCATATATTTTTATACTTTTTCCGTAGAAGCATCGAATATCACGAAACGGAAAAAATTTGTTTATAAATTTCTTATTTTTTGATTTGCAAGAAGTCGAGTTCAACTGGAGTTTCGCGACCAAAAATGGTGACAGAAACTTTTACCTTACCTTTAGCTTCATCAATTGCCGTGATTTTTCCTTCCATATTCTTGAATGGTCCTTCGTTGATGGTGACTGGGTCACCAATCGCGACGTCCATCTTGAATTTAGGATCTTCAACACCCATTCTTTTCTGAAGAGATTTTACCTCTTCTTCGCTAATCGGGGTTGGGATAGTGCCGGTACCAATAAAACCAGTAACATTTGGGGTATTACGAACGATGTACCAAGACTCATCAGTAACTTCCATTTCCACTAAAATGTAACCAGGGAAAATCTTTTCTTCGGTCACTTTTCTTTTTCCATTTTTGATTTTGATTTTCTTTTCAGTTGGAATTAAGATGTTAAAAATCTTATCTTCCATATCCAGAGACTCAATTCTTTGTTTGAGGTTCTGGGCGACGTTTTCCTCGTAGCCGGAATAGGTATGAAGAACATACCAGCGGCGGCCTTGATTTAAGAGCTGTTTGGCCATAACGGTCAATGGGGCACAAAGAAAATCAGTAATTTTCGTTTGTTAGCCCGGGTTAAAAAGAACTATTAGTATTTTGTAATAACTTGTGCTAATCCAAGACTAAAAATAAAGTCTAACGCTCCAAGAAATATTGCAATCGCCAAACTAAAGACAATTACGAGAATTGTGTAGTTTGTCGTCTCTTTCTTGGTTGGCCAAGTGACTTTTTTCATTTCTTCAATCGAAGCCTTGATGTAAGTGGTTAACTTGTTCATAATGTTTGCAAAATATTGGGTAAAGTAATTAAAAACAGCCTTGTCGGCTATCTTTATTAATCTATTATTATTTTAGGGAAAAATGATGTGGTTGTCAAGAGTGCGATGAATTGCCTTTTTTCGCTAAACAATCTAAAATAAACATATAAAAAGCTTAGCTTTAAATTTTTTATGGTTAGTCCAACTTTGATGCGTCGGAATGATTCGACGCGCGGTGCCGAACTTAATGCAGATACTAAACATCTTTTTCAATTGATTCACGCAGAAAAGAAAAGAAAAGGAATTAGTGACGATGACACACCAAAAATCAGCGTTTCAGAAATGATTTCCAAACTTTCTTTTGTCTATGAAAAGATCCGCAACGCCGTTGATTATGAGGAAGATCATTTATTGCGCAAAAATGCGATTATTCGTATTTTAAAGCGCCAAGTGATGATTGAGGGCGTACTCAAAGAATCAAATAGCGAGCAATTAGCGACTCATCTGCTAGCCGAATTAATTCGCGCTGGTTACTTACCAAACAACAAATTACCAGAAACAAAAATCAAGGAGACCGCTTTGTTGTTAGAAAAATATATTAGATTGAAAAATCTTAGTATTGGAAAGATTAATGCTCAATTGAATTTGAAAACTGACCTAGGTCAAGCGAAGAGCTTAATTGGCGAGAAGAACTCAATGATCGGTTGGCTGCTTTCTTTGGCGGCTTGTGAGATCGAAGAGAATTTTGATTTAAACCGCGTGAAACACGCCGTTGTTTCTAGTATGTTCGGTATTGTTTCAAAAAATCTAGAGTTGCCGGACGCTTTGCCTTATCAGGAAGATTTAGAGATTCAAACCTATTTGAGTATCAGTAGAGTTTTTATGCGCTATGACGAAGCGATGCTCTCATTAGTACTATTTAAATACTACAACGCCTCCTGGGGAGGAGCGGAGAACGATAATCTATCTGAAGAGGAAATTGGTGCAATCGCTGATACTCTGCCGACTTTAAAAAAGAGAATAGCTGAACAGCTAAAACATCCATTAATCAAGCCACTTGATCGCTTAGTGAAAGTCTATTCCTTGTATTATAACGTCCTTCTAGAAAGCGTGCAGGGAGATCCAGTGAAGGCTTTTGAAGATCTAAGTCGTGACGAGAACAAATTTGTTAATAACATTCGCAAGACTTGCGCTATCAAATATCAGCGGGAAAATAATCGGTTATGGCGGAAGGCTCTTCATAGTATTATTTATATTTTTTTAACCAAATCAATCTTTGTTTTTTTGATCGAGGTTCCAGCAATTAAATGGTTTAATGAACCTTTAAACATGACTTCTTTGGCGATTAATGTTTCTTTCCCAGCCGTTCTTTTATTCCTGATTGTTTTGATGTCTCGCTCACCAGACAAGAAAAATACTGAAAAGATTATTTCTGGAATTAAGGAGATTTCCTTGGTTGGCATGCAAAGAAAGCAGCCAATTATTCTTCGAGCACCAAAAAAACGTCATGGTGTTACCGATTTCTTCTTTAATTTCCTCTATACTGCCGCTTTCTTTGTTTCTACCTATTATATTATTAAAGTATTGTCTCTCGCCCATTTTAACTGGGTTAGTATGATAATCTTTATGTTCTTTTTAGCCTTTGTCAGTTTCTTTAGTATTATAGTTACTAAAGATGTGAAAGATTTAATAATTGTCGAAAGACGCGAAAACTTAATTGGTTTCTTATTAGACCTTTTTTACATGCCGATTATTGCGGTTGGAAAATGGCTTTCTAATAATGCTTCTCGAGTCAATGTTTTTGTTTTCTTCTTTGATTTTATTATTGAAGCACCGTTCAAGGTATTTGTGGAGATTGCGGAAGATTGGACGCGTTATGTTAAGGAACGAAAAGACAACATGCTTTAGTTTTTAGTTATTATTTTGAGCGATCTGCTTTGTCAGTTTTCCAACATTGTTCGCTCACCGTATGTTTAATACGGTTCACTTCAAAGTTGGGTCCTTCCTCGCAGCTCACCTCAAAATTAAAATCGAATTATTTATTATTTATGCCGTTATTTGTTGTTGGTACACCCATCGGAAATTTGGAAGACTTGAGTTTTCGAGCAGTTCGCATCTTGAAAGAAGCGGATTATGTTTTGTGTGAAGACACTCGCGTCACTCGCACCCTTTTGGCGCACTATGAATTAAAAACACCAACCATTTCTTATCATCAACATTCAGGACTTAGTCGCACTGATCAGATTATTTCTTGGTTGAAGGAAGAAAAGACTTTAGCGCTTGTCTCCGATGCCGGCACGCCAGGAATTTCCGATCCGGGGGCGGCTTTAGTTGAATTAGTTCGAAGTGAATGCGGTGACGAAGTGAAAATTGAATCTGTCCCTGGGCCAAGCGCTCTAGCAACCGCAATTTCAATTGCTGGTGTTGGTTGCGAAAGATTTTTATTTCTGGGTTTCTTACCACACAAGAAGGGAAGACAAACCATGTTAAAACAGATCGTTGCTAGTGAATATCCTTCCGTAGTTTATGAATCGAAGCACCGGGTCCTAAAATTGCTGAATGAATTAATTCTTTTGGGAGAAAATTTTCAAGTGACAATCTGTCGGGAATTAACCAAGAAATTTGAAAGCGTTTATCATGGAACACCCGAAGAATTATTGGCCTTATTTGATGCCGATGCTTTGATGGGAAAGGGTGAATTTGTCGTGATTATTAGAAAAGAAAAAAAGAAAAAATAAATTTTTTTATGAGTTTTTTTAGATGTGATAGAGAAATAGAAACAAAAGAGCTTAAATTGGCTGATTATGACCAAATTTGGAGTAAATTTTGTTTTCTTGATGAATCTGGGAGCCTTAGCAACCTTAGAGAACCTTTGTTTACATTGGGAATAATTAAAATTTCTCAACCTTTTTATTTGAGTAGTAAAATATCATACGAAAGAAGCAAGAGGCAATTTTTTGATGAAGTTAAATTTAATAAGTTATCAAAAAACAATATTAATTTTGCTAAATTTGTGGTTGATTCATTTCTTGATACTAAAAGTTTGAATTTTTATTCCTATACGCTAGATAAAGAAGGAGACTTTTTTAAAAGTAATTTTGCTAAAGATCCCTGGGAGGCTTATGAAGAAATTTCTCTAGCACTTTTAAGTGATGCAGTTTTGGCTCATAAAGAGATTCTTATTTTAATCGCGGATTATATCACTACTCCTAATTCAGTAAAGTATGAAGTAAATATTAAAAAAATAATGAATGCTAAAAAGGGAAGGTTGGCGATGGCTGGAGTTTGTCGTTTTGATTCAAAATCTAATGATTTGTTGCAGGTTGTAGATTTATTAATTGGAATAATTGCTTACGATTTAAAAATATCAGCAGGTATGGTTACTGGTGATAAATTTAAGATACAGTTAGTAAATTATTTTAAAGAAAATTTAGGTGTCAAAGATTTTGTTGGAGGATTTAAAAATAGAAACTTTAATATTTTTGTTGATAAGGATTTTAAAAAAAGATTGCCAGAATCATTTACTAGGCAATCAATCAAAAATAATGAAAAAGAGCTATCGTCCTAACGGTCGACGCTCTTTCTCGATATGTGATTATTATATACTATTATATAAACGGTGTCAATATAGGTACTTTACGCAAAAAATAGTTAAGATTAAATAATTTTCTATGTCCAAAAATTTTTACATCACCACCACTCTGCCATATACTAACTCCGACCCACATATTGGTTTTGCAACCGAAATAATCAAGGCAGATGTCATTGCCCGGATTGAAAGAAATCTCGGTAAAGAGGTAATTTTTAATACCGGTACTGATGAACATGGTTTAAAAATCTATCAAAAGGCTCAAGAAGCCGGCATGGAGCCGCGCGCTTTTTGTGAGTCTTATGCGAATAAATTTCGTTCCTTGAAAGAGGCTCTTAACCTAAGTTTCACAAATTTTATTCGCACCTCTGATGATCACCACGTCAAGGCGGCGCAAGAATTTTGGCGTCGTTGCGATGCTAACAATGATATTTATAAAAAAACTTATCAAGTAAAATATTGTGTTGGTTGCGAAATGGAAAAAACCGATTCTGAATTAGTAGATAATCATTGCCCACTTCACCCAACAAAAGATTTGGAATTAATTAATGAAGAAAATTACTTTTTTAAATTTTCAAAATACCAAGAAACATTATTAAAACTTTATTCAGATCGCCCAGATTTTGTGGTTCCTAGTAATCGCTTAACGGAAATCAAGAATTTTGTTGCTGGTGGTTTGCAAGATTTTTCTATTTCTCGCTTGGCTAGTAAAATGCCAAACGGCGTACCAGTTCCCGGCGATGAAAAGCAGGTCATGTATGTTTGGTTTGATGCTCTCGCAAATTATATTTCAACTCTCGGTTGGCCGGAAGATCAAAAAAACTTTGAAAAGTTTTGGCCAGCAATCCAAGTTTGCGGAAAAGATAATTTGCGTCAACAAAGTGCAATGTGGCAAGCGATGCTCGCTTCGGCGGGGCTTCCTTTTTCGGAACAAGTTTTAGTTTTTGGTTTTTTAATGGCTAATGGGCAAAAAATTAGCAAGAGCACTGGCAACACAATTGATCCTTTTGAAATGGCCGAAAAATATGGCGCTGATGCTGTTCGTTACTATCTGTTAACGGAAATTCCGATGTTTGAAGACGGCGATTTCTCAGAAGAACGCTTGGCTCAAAAGTATAATGCTGATTTAGCGAATGGTCTTGGGAATCTGGTGGCTCGAGTTTCTAATCTTTTGGAAAAAAATAATATCAAAACAAATCTTGATAAAAAGAAAGCCCATGAATTTGCTTATGGCGAAGATAGCCTTATCAGTTATTACCGTGAAGGTGGTTATAATTTTAATATTTCTCACGAAGGAAATATTAAGGGGGGGTATTTGCAAAAAATCTGGCAGCAAATTGCCGACAATAACGAAAAACTTTCTGCCACCGCCCCTTGGAAATTGACCGATCAGAAAGAGATAGAAAATATCTTAAAGCCAATTGCCGAAAGTATTCTTGGTATTGGCTATTTATTGTTACCCTTCATGCCAGCAAGTGCTGAAAAAATTATTACTCAGTTTTCTGAAGAGCAAATTGTTAAGGGCGAATCTTTGTTCCCAAGATTAACTTAAATTTAAAATAAATTTATATGTCCATTTTTGACATCGTTTTGTTGTTAATAATTGCTGGCTTTGTGTTTAATGGTTTAAGCAAGGGGCTAATTAGACTCCTTGGCAATCTCGTCGGTTTAATAATTGGTGCTTTTATTGCCAGCCATTTCTATTTGGTGTTTTTCGAGTGGAGTAAACATCTAATGAATGGTCATGACAATATCGGTAAAGTCATTGCTTTCATTGTTATCTTCACTGTTGCTGCCAAGGTCACGGACTGGGTCTTTATTTGGGTTGAGAAGCTGTTTAACCTGGTTTCCTTCATTCCGTTTACGAAGTTAATAAATCGCATTCTGGGGGCGACCCTGGGGCTTGTGGAGGGGTCTTTGTTCCTCGGCTTAATAATTTTTGTGTCTTCACGTTATGCAATCATAGGCTCTTTATTTGGCAATCAATTACTAACCTCAAAAATATCACCACTCTTATTAAAAACAGTAAATATTGTCATGCCAATTTTACCTGAGGCCTTGAAAGCCCTCCAGTCCATTTTATGAAGTATTTAAGATTAAACTTAGTTAATCCAGAAACTGAAACTCTGAAAGAAATCGCCGCTTACTTAAAGAAAGGAAAAATAGTAGTCATTCCAACGGATACAATTTATGGCTTGAGTTGCCTAGCAACCTCTCCGGCAGCAATTAAAAAAATTTCTTTAATAAAAAAAAGACCGCTCGATAAAAAACATCCTTTTCTCGTTTTAGTTTCGTCTTCTTCGCAGGCGGAAAAAATCGCGGCAATTAGTGGGGTAAAAAATAAAATATGGAAAAATTGGCAGAAGGACGGGAAGCCAGTCACCGCTATTTTTCCAAGTCGTGGAGTATTAGCGAAAGATTTAGATAATGAACTGGGAAACCTTGGTCTCCGTTTGCCAGTAAGCGATTTTTTACGTAAAATAATAAAGTTAAGTGGCGTACCATTGGTTTCGACCAGTTTTAATTTTCATGGTCAAGAAGTATTTGCCGACATGAATCAGGCTTACGAATTTTTTCGAAGTCGTGATCTCAAGCCAGATTTAATCGTTGATGGCGGATTGCCGCTTTCCGCCAAATCGTCAGTGATCGTTGATTTGAGCGGCGAAAATGAAGTTATCTTAAGAAATTAATTAAAGATATATCCAGTAATATGAATAAATATAAAAAAATAATTACCGTCGCCTTGGTCCTGGTGGTTTCTAGTCTTTCATTTTTTGGTGGTTTTTACTCTGGGAAAAATAATCAAAAAAATACCTGTTTTGCTGGGCAAGATTTTGTTTATTTAAATGGAGGAAATAATAACGCTTCTACCTCAGAAGAAAATGCTAGTAGCAGCAAGCCAGCCGAAATAGATTTTTCTCTTTATGGTCAGGTTTGGTCTCTACTCAGCCAAGATTTTGTTAATAAAGACAAATTGGATTCCCAAGAAATGTTTTATGGTTCGTTGCGTGGCCTAGCTGCTTCAATGAACGATCCTTATACCGTATTCATGGATCCAAAAGAAACCAAGGAGTTTAGTGCTGATATGGCAGGTACTTTTGAAGGGATTGGCGCTGAGATTGCTAATAAGAATAATTTTATTACTATTGTTGCGCCACTTGATGGCATGCCTGCTCAAAAAGCGGGAATTAAGGCCGGAGACAAAATTTTTTCGATTAATGGATCTTCTACTGCTGGCTTTACCACCGATGCTGCTGTCCGGTTAATTCGTGGACCGAAAGGCACAAAGGTGAAATTATCAATTATGCGTGATGGTTTTGAGAAACCAAAAGATTTTGAAATAACTAGAGAAATAATTGTTGTAAAGAGTGTAAAAATTGAGTTTAGAAAAGACGGTTTAGCGGTTCTTCGAATTTCTAGCTTTGGGGATGATACTTTGAATCTGTTCGAAGATGCAGTCAAGCAAATCCAGACCAAAAAACCAAAAGGACTAATTCTTGATTTGCGAAATAATCCTGGGGGTTACTTGGATGCTGCCGTTGCTATTTCTAGCGAGTGGGTTTCTTCTGGAAGAGTGGTAACTGAAAAATTTTCTGATGGTAGTTTGAAAAATTATGAATCCAATGGCAATGGTCGTTTGGAAAAAATTCCCACAGTAGTCTTGGTAAACGGCGGAAGTGCTTCTGCTTCCGAGATCGTCTCTGGTGCACTACTCGACTTGAAGAAGGGGACAATTATTGGTGAAAAGACTTTTGGTAAAGGGAGCGTTCAGTCAGTTAGAGAATTGCCAGACGGATCTTCGGTGAAGGTGACAGTCGCAAAATGGTTAACCCCAGCTGGTAATTCAATCAATGACACCGGTATCTCGCCAAACGTGGAAGTAAAATTGAGCGCTGAAGACTTTAATAAGAATTTAGATCCTCAATTAAAGAAGGCGGTTGAGGTGTTGCTGAAGAAAAAATAAAAAAAGGACAACTATTGTTGTCCTCCAGGTTATTTTTGTTCCTTTTAATGTTCTTCGTCGAGGCAGGTATAAATTGCTTCTTGCTCCTGACCCTCGGTTAGAACTTTAATTTCTTGTTTTATTTCGATCCATTCGTCTTGAAATAAGTTGTCTGGATCGTCGAAAATTATTTCACCAGAATTAAATATTCCGATGTAATTTTCAGCAATGTGACTTGCTACTTTCTTTGTTGTAGTGAATTCTTCGCCATCACTGATGGTAAACCGCACCTTGGCTATTCGAGGGGTGTTAATTGTCTCGGGCCAAATTGTTAATTCGTCGTTCTGCATGTTTCCTTTTTTTGTGTATTAAGTTATTAAGTTATCACTCTTAAACTAACATATTATATATTTTAAGTCAATAGTTCTATGGTTACTAAGAAAACAAAGAAAAAACAAACAAAATACATCTTCGTGGTTGGCGGTGTGATGAGCGGCGTAGGAAAGGGAATAACCACCGCTTCGATCGGTGAAATTCTGCAAGACAAGGGTTTTCGGGTCAGTGCGATCAAAATGGACCCTTATATTAATGTTGATGCTGGTACAATGAACCCCATTGAACACGGAGAAGTATTTGTGACCGAAGACGGCGATGAAACTGACCAGGATATTGGCAATTATGAAAGATTTTTGAACCAAAATATTTATAAAGAAAGCTACATGACGACTGGGCGTATTTATCGTTCGGTGATTGAAAAAGAAAGGAATCTTGAATATCACGGAAAATGTGTGCAAGTTGTTCCTCATATTCCTCAGGAAATTATTGATCGAATTGAAAAGGCGGTAGAAAAGACGAAGGCTGAGATAATGATTATTGAGATTGGCGGAACGGTTGGCGAGTATGAGAATCTCCTGTTTTTAGAAGCAGCGCGCGTAATGAAGCTTTATAATCCAAAAGATGTGTTGTTTGTCATGGTTTCGTATTTGCCAGTGCCAAATATGATTGGAGAGATGAAGACAAAGCCGACTCAGCATGCGGTTCGTAACCTTCAGTCCGCCGGTATCCAGCCGGATTTCTTAGTTGCCCGCAGCGAATTACCAATTGATTCAGCACGTAAAGAAAAAATTGCGATTAATTGTAATGTTGCGGTTGAAGACGTTATTGCTGCTCCAGACGCTAAGTCCATTTATGATATTCCTTTAAATTTTGAAAAAGATCATCTGGGAGAAAATATTTTGAAAAAATTTGGTTTGAAAGCGAGGACCAAGGACGGTAATATTGCTTGGCGCAAAATGGTTTCCGATATTCAAAATCCAAAAGATACAATTGAGGTTGGAATCGTTGGAAAATATTTTTCGAGTGGTGATTTTAGTTTAACCGATTCATACATTTCCGTGATTGAAGCGGTCCGCCATGCTGGCGGAAATAATCGCACTAAAGTTAATTTGCATTGGCTTTCTGCGGAAGAAGTGGGAGAAAAAGGAGCAAAAATGTTAAAACAATTTGACGGCTTAATTATTCCTCAAGGTTGGGGCAGCCGTGGTAGTGAAGGGAAAATCGAGGCAATCCGTTATTGTCGTGAAAAGAAAATTCCTTATCTCGGTTTATGTTACGGAATGCAGATGGCGGTCATCGAATTCTCTCGTAACGTTCTTGGTTGGAAGGATGCAAATTCCGAGGAAGTGGACGCAAAAACCAAACACCCAGTGATTCACATTATGCCGAATCAAAAAGAATTGATTGCCGAAAAGGGTTATGGAGGCACTATTCGTTTGGGTGGCTGGCCTTGTGCCTTAAAACCTGGTTCCCGTTTAGCAAAAGCCTATGCAAAATTTACTGACCAGAAGATTGTTAGTGAGCGTCATCGCCACCGTTATGAATTTAATAATGAATACCGGGATATTCTTGAGAAAAATGGCCTCGTTGTGTCTGGGACTTCTCCTGATGGAAAAATTGTTGAAGCAATTGAAATTGCTAACCATCCTTTTTTTGTGGGAGTTCAATTTCACCCAGAGTATATTTCTCGCCCACTTGCTCCTCATCCGCTCTTTGTCGATTTTGTAAAAACTTGTCGAGATTTAAAAAAGAAAAAATAATTTATATTAATTAAATAAAAATATGGAAAACAACAACGAAGTCCAGGCTTGCTGTAAGGGCCATGGCAAAGGAATTATAATTATTATTGGTATGCTACTCTTGGCTGGCATTGTCACAGTGGCAATTTTGCGTGATCGGATTGTCAACCAGCAATATCGCCAAGTGACAATCACTGGTCAAGGAAGAGTAGCATATAATCCAGACGTCGCAATCATTAATTTGGGAGTACAAATTGATAAAGCAAAAACCGCTGAAGAGGCGTTGGCTCAATTAAATTCCAAAATGGCAGTGATTATTATGGCCGTTAAGGCGGAAGGGATCACTGACGCTGACATTGAAACCCAAAATTACAATCTTTCACCGCAGGTTGAGTACGGAAACAACAACGTTGCTTCTACAACTGGCTATAATGCGAATCAACAATTGAGTGTAAAAGTTCGTGAATTTGATCAAAAACCAGAAAAATTAAACAAGGTAATCGCCGCCGCTAGTAAGGCTGGTGCTAACCAGGTAAACAACCTAACTTTTGATTCCTCCAACTTAAACAATCTCAAGCAACAAGCCAGGTTGATGGCAATCAAAGATGCCCGCGAAAAAAGTGGTGTAATGGCCGAAGCGGCGGATGTTAAAATAAAGAATATTGCTGGTTGGTATGAGACCCTAATCCAACCACAACCAAATTATGGGGCTGCTTATGGTATTGGTGGAATGGGCGGAGCAGAAAAAGGCTCAACTCCTCAGATTCCGGAAGGAAGCAGAGAAGTAATTATTGAAATTGGCGTTAATTATAACATCAAATAAAACCCAAATATTAACTATATAAAAAAAGCCTCTGCGGAAACAGGGGCTTTTGTATTAATCTGATTCTAATAAAATTTTTATTTCAGTCAGTACTCGTTGAGGATTTACTGGAACTTCAATAACTATTTTTTTTGTTTTGAAGTTTTGTCTGGTTAAGCGTTTTCTCAACTCCTCATTTGATTCATGGTGATGAGCGCTTAAAATTATGGTTGGCTTATCACAATCCAAACAATCTAGTCCGGTTCCAATATAATCAGTAATTATTGCGTGAGCTTCTTCCGCGTTTTCTGATAGAGCAAGACCATTGTTTTTAATGATGTGTTGGTAAATAGATTTATTTTCTTTTACAAAACAACCAATATAAATTTTTTTATTTTTCATTACTTATATAATTTTTTTAAAGTTCTAAATATTTTTATGTTTAAATATTTTATTATTTATTTATTTCAATGTCAATATTATTCAAGAAAAGCCAATAAAAACAGGATAAATTATCAATAAACTTTTTCACCCCTTTGTTTATTGGCAAATTATTTTAGACATGCTATAATAAGCATATAAATAAAAGGATTATATCCATTTAATTTAGGAATTATTATTTTACGTCGCACTTAGATGCGAATGAAGTAATGAGCCCCATGCAATTTTTATGTCAAAAATGACAAAAGCACAGATGGTTGCCAGCTTAGCTGAAACCGCCGGTATGAGCAAAAAGGACGTCGCTGCTTTCATTGAAGCAATGTCCGATATGGTTTACAAAGAAGTAAAAAAGAACGGCGAATGCTTAGTTCCTGGCTTCGGTAAATTAGTTAAAGCAAAAAGAAAGGCTCGCGAAGGTCGCAACCCTGCAACCGGTGAAACCATCAAAATCCCAGCTAAGACAGTTGTAAAATTCCGTCTTGCAAAAGCTGTGAAGGATGCTGTTCTCTAATTGATAGAATCTTTTCTCAAAAAAACCACCGACGGAATCCGGTGGTTTTTTGTTTGGCTATATTTTCCAAATACCGACGTATTGTCCGAGTCCGTTATCGGTAAATTTATTTCGCAGTTTTGTATTTGAGTAAAGATAAGTTAACAGGGAGCCAAACTCAATCTGATAACGATTTTTGATAATCTTGAATTTCAAGCCAGAAACTGTCTTGTCACTGCCATCATCTTTTAGTTTGAGGGCTCGACGAATGGTCTTTGGTTGAATGCCACCGATTTTCGTCGCCTCGGAAACAGAAAGCCAAAGAGGATTAGCGACCGGAATCAGGGACCCGTTGAAACCATTCTTGATTTGAAAGTCTTGGCTTCGTTTAAGAATCTCATGTAAGTTACTCATATATTTCATATTGTAATTTTGGATAATTCAAAATTGATGGTTTTAAGTCCACATTGGCGTGGACTTAAGTCCGAAATATCTAATATTAGCATGATATATAATATTCTCAGATAAGTCCATAGAGGTATGGACTTAAAAGCTGCTAACTAAAAAATTCAAAAAATATATGATTACTTTGGGCGTATCAAGTCCAAGGTGTCACCTTCGCACACTTGCCTAAAATAGTCCGATTTGCTAAGATTATCGGGTTAAGATGCGGGGTTAATTCCGCTTATCTTTTTTATTCATGTCTGACAGTTTACTCACAAAATGGCACGAAAAGAACAACCTTTCTCGTTTAAAAAGTGGAGATAAGGAGGCCTTTATCAAGGCCTATGATGATTTCGCGGACGATTTATATCGTTTTGCGTTTTTTAAGTTGGGCAGCGAAGAGGAAGCCAAGGACCTCGTTTCCGTCATATTTTTGAAGGCTTGGAACTATATTCAGACCAATTCCTTGAAGGATGCCAAGACTTTACGAGCTTTGCTCTATAAAATCGCCCGAAATGCCATTATTGATCACTATCGAGATAGGGGTCTTTCTTCCGAGATATCTTTAGAAGATGCTCCTCAGGCCCTAGAATTACCTGATGATAGTCGAAATCAAGAAGATCTCTTGGATCAGAAAGCGGATTTGGCGCTAATTCAAGAAAAGTTGATGTTTTTGAAGGATGAATATCGTGAAATAATTATTTGGCGCTTTGTTGATGATCTTAGTATGGATGAAATTGCTAATATTACAGAAAAAAAGAAGGGAAATGTGAGAGTTCTTCTTCATCGAGCAATTACCGCGCTTAAAGAACTAGTTAATGAAGGTGAGTCAGCTGGCAGTGAACTGTAACAATTTTTTGTTCAGTTCGTATACCTTAGTGTATGAAAGAAAGGGATTTGTTGAAACAATTAAATAATTTGCGTAATATTCGCCCTGATGATGCCTGGAAACAAAGTCAAAGGGATTTATTATTGACTCAAATTTCCAACTCCGCTCCAAAAGAAATTTCTTCTTGGGAGGGTTTTGTAATTGTCTTCAAAACTTCCGTTAAGACCTTTTCACAGCCAGCCGTTGCTTTTGCTTCGCTGGTTTGTTTGATGTTTGTCTCCGCTGTTTTTAGTCATAGCTGGTTGAGCAACGCGAAGCCAAATGGCACGATGTATGTTGCTCGCGTAATTAGCGAGAAAGTGAAACTTAATACGGTGATCGATAAGGAGGCTCGTGAAAAAATGGAAGCTCAATTTGCTACTGAACACGCAACGGACATCGCAGCAGTTTTGGCTGATCCAAAATTTAATATTCCGGCAAATCAAACCGAGGTTGCAAAGCTGAGTAACGATTTTAATAAAGAGATTGAAACGGTTAATGTTCGTTTGACCGCGATGGCCCCAGTTGCCACAATCACTCCTGCGAAGATTGATGAAAAAGTCATTAGCGCCAGCTCCGGGAAAGATGATCGCGGTATGCAATTATTTATTCCCGCCAAAGCGACTAGCACCACTCCGACTAGCACAGCTACTTCTACTAAAGAAAAAACAATTATCGACCAAGCTCAAGATTCTTTCAAAAAGAAAGATTATCAAAAGACCTTGGACAATCTCCAAAAAATCGACGAGTTGATCAAATAATATGATGCGTATTTACTAGGCGATTTTTGTCGCTTAATAAATCCGAATCATATATTCATATATATATGTATATATGAAACGGACGAACAAAGCCTGAGAAAGGTTGAGTCGCGTTTCGATGCGATGGCGTTGTTTCTTATAAATTTTATTTCAAAAGAGGACTTATGACCCTAAAGAAAAGCGAGAGGCGATTGAAGTAGAACTGATTTCTATTTAGCTCTGAAAAGTTGCTAGACCAAAATCAGCGCCCACTTAGATCGATTTAGCTTTTCTCCTTCATTATTTATTTAATGAGCGGGGAAGCGGGATTCCGATTGATTTAAGCTAAGTGCTTTTAAAGTCAAAATGACTTAACGAAGCAAAGCTAGTGATCAAAACGAAAAAATCGTTTTCCGTGAAGTATTTGGTGTTTTATCCCTTTTGAATCTATTTTATTGTCAATCGTTGGCTCGTACTACTATTGTCCGGCGCCACGAATGATAATTTCCTTAAAACAAATATGTTTAAATTACGCAAGGTTTTGTCTGTTAGCGTGATGGCATTAACTGTTTTTGTAATGAGTGGCATGGCCTCTTTGGTCTCCGCTGCTTCTGCTCAACCTGGCGATCTCGTCAAGGCTGCAGGTGCAAAGACTGTTTATTACCTCGGTTCTGACAGCAAATTGTACAATATCCCAAATGAAGGTACTTACTTCTCTTGGTATAAGGATTGGAGTGGTGTTATCACTATTTCAGTTAACGACTTAAATTCTTATGGAACTCCTAAGGGTTTTGTTACTATGAGACCAGGTACCAACTTGGTACAACGCGACGTTACTACTGATACAACTGTTTATGCGGTTGAACCAAACGGTATGCTTCGCAAAATTGAGACTGCTAACGCAATCGCTCTCTATGGCTCACTTTGGGCAAAGAAAGTGACTAAAGTGTCTGACCAAAATTTTGTTTCATACACTGTTGGAACTCAATTACCAACTGGCCAATACCCAGCAGGTACTTTGTTAAAGAAGACCACTGGTGCTGATGTTTACTACTTCGATGGTGCAAATTATCGCAAGGTAGCAACTGAAGCTGCTTTCAATGCAAATCGTTTTAACGCAAAGTACATTGTTAAAACTAGCATGAGTTTCACTGCTGGTGGAAATGATATCACTGGCATGGAATCTTCATTGATTAATGCTGCTCAGAATGGTGGCACTATCGTTACTCCTCCAGTAGTTACTGGTTCTGGTTTAACTTTGTCTTTGAATGCTAACACTCCAGCTGCTATCTCTGTTCCAAATAACGGAGCTCGTGTTCCAATGGCTAAAGTCAATTTGACTGCTGCTAATGATGGCGCTATCTCTGTTAGCTCAATCACTGTTAAAAGAATTGGTTTATCCACATACTCTAACATTGATAAAGTTTGGGCGGAAAACAACGGAACTATTGTTGCTTCTAAGAAGTCAATGAATTCAAATGATGAATCTGTTTTGACTCTTTCTCCAGCTTTAGTTGTTCCAGCTGGTCAAACAGTTTCTTTGGACTTAATCGCTTCTTTAACTGGCACTAACGCTGGTAATATTGGTTTGAGCATCGCTTCTGCTTCTGCGGTGAGCGCAACTGCTGCAAACGTTGCTGGCTCTTTTCCTGTTAACGGAAACTTAATGTCTCCAACAAGTTACAATGTTGTTGATTTAACTATCGATCAACTTGCAACTACTTCTTCCAACGTAAAAGTTGGTGATAAAGCTGTTGACTTAGGTAGATTCCAATTAAACACTACAAAAGATGTCGTTTTGACTTCTGTAATGTTAAAGAACAACGGTACTGAAGATTTAACTTCTTTAACCAATCTTTACTTAGAACAAGCTGGAAACAAAGTTACTTCTAATGTTGTTGTTAATGGTCGTTTCGTAACTTTCACTTTCAACAATGGAACCGAAATCTTAAAAGATGATTCTAATAAATTGTTCTACATTAAGGGTGATGTCATCGCCAGAGAAAATTCTAGCTCCAATATTCAATTATCTTTGAACAAGAGTACTGATATTTCTGGTTATGAAAAAGCAACTAGTTTTGGTTTCAATGTAAAATACAATGGAACTTCAGCTGATGGTGTTGTTTTTTCAAACAGATCCATCGATGCTGGTGCTATTTCTATCACCAAAAAAGCAACATCTCCATCTGATACAACTATCGTTAAAGGTTCTGATAACACAATGTTGTTAGCTAACCTTCGCACTGATGAAGCTATTACTGCTGATGGATTAAAGATTAAGTATACTGCATCTAACAACTCCACTTCTACTAACTTTGAAAACGTTCGCGTTTACGTGAATGGTGCTTTGTTAGATTCTTTCGATCTAGCTACTTCCACAACAGAAGTTGAAAAACTTCTTGATAGTACTGTTAGCTTGAACAAGGGTGACAACGAAATCAAGGTAGTAGCAAAGGCAAAGTCTGATGCTACAGCTTCTAACATCACATTTAAATTGTATCCTTCAATGTTTGACGGACAGAATCCAGAATATGTAATTTCTGGTAATTCTGTTAATACAACAAATGAAGTCGGTGGCTCTGCCGCTGGTGCTATTTTCACTGTAGCCGGTGCTACTTTGACTGCTGTTAGAAACGATGGTTATGCTGATAACAAATCCATTGTCCAAGGTGCTACTGATGTTTCTCTAGGTAAATATACCTTGAAGGCATTAAACGATACGGTAAAAGTTACTTCTATCGCTTTAGCATCTACTACTGGCAATACTGTTAATGCTTCTTCTGTAAGCGATATTAAAGTATTTGTTGACGGCGTTGACACTGGTAAAATCGTTGATTGGGGTACATCTGGTGCTACAATTTCCGGTTTAACTATTGAAATCGCTAAAGACACCACAAAGAACATCGAAATCAAGGGTTCTTTTGATTCTTCCGCAACTGGTCATTTTAAAAACATTATGACTATTACTGCTCAAGATTCTCGCGGGACTACTGTTAATGCTTCTTCCCAACCTATTTCTGCTGAATTCGCAGTCAACGCTAATGGTTCTTTATCTGTAGCTATAGGTGGTAACACTCCAGCTGCTGGAATGCTTGCCTCAAAGGCTGGTGTTGAACAAGAAGTTGCTCAATTCAAGTTTACTGCTGTTGACGACGATGCTTCTTTAACAGAATTGAACATTGTAAACACTGCTTACAATGCATCAATCGCATCTTCTTCAACTAAGACAGATGCTGCTGATTCTAGAATCGCTTCCATTAACTTGTATAATGGCTTAAATTTAGTTGATTCCATTACTCCAGTTTCTGGTGCTGGTACTTTCATGATTAGCAATGACAAGGCTAAAGTTTCCGCTAATTCTAGCGTAACTTTGACTGTTAAAGTTGTCTTGAATAACATTAGCAATGACGCTACTGCAACCAACAAAGATCTTCACTTCGGTTTAACAACTATGAAGTTCAAGTCTTCTAATGGTTCAGTAACCAATCAAAATACCAATGGCGTTAACGGTGTTTTAGCAAACAATTTCCGCGTCAGGAAGACTGTTCCTACTGTTCAATTGGCTGCTTTGCCTACAACAGTATTAACAACTGGCGATAACGTTGTTTCCAAATTCACTGTTTCTGCTGATAGCAACGGCGATGTAGAATTAAACACTTTAGTATTTGATGTTACTCATAGTGCAAGCTCTAGCCTCGACGCTGTAACAGCTTCCACAACTAACACTTTGAAGGTCAATGGTTCCTACAAGACTGTTACTTCCGCTACTTATGACGCAGGAACTAAAAAGTTAACTGTTGTTCTTGCAAGTAACGAAGTAATTTCTGCTGGAACTTCAAAAACTTTCGAAATCTATGCTGCAACTTCAGTTTCTGGTCAAGGTTCTGAATCTATCACAACCAAGATCTCTGAAGATGCTAGTTATGCTGTTGGTGTAATCACTGGCACAAGTACTACCGTCCCTTCAGGAAGTTTCATCTGGTCTGATGGTGCAAGTATTTCAGTTCCTACCTATTCTAACGGCGCTCGTGTTATTGGTTTAACAACTAATACACAAGTAATGTCAAAATAAGTAATTAGATTTATTAGTTATTTGTTTAGCTAGTAAAAATACATTAAGAGCCCCCGCAAGGGGGCTCTTTTGTTAAGTATAATGGTTTAATTGTTTATGTAATTTTGTTTTTCTAAAGATTTTGAGTTA
>JBMOHF010000005.1:0-61357 GCA_049317985.1 Patescibacteria group bacterium | reverse complement strand
CTTCATTGCCGCTACAGTAACAAAGGAGGCGTTTAGCCTCCCTATAAAAAGATACTGCCAGTCCTATGACTGGCGGTAGCTCATTTATCAAAGCTTCGCTGCGTTTTTGCACACAAATTACTTGACAATTAATTTGTTTTTGATAGTATAGAAATAATTAAATCATTATATGGCTTTATTTATCCTAACAATTACTAATTGGCAAAATAAAAAGCACTCATTTGAGAGGGGCTTTCTTGTCTGTTAGTTTTTACGATAAATTTCTAAAAACCAGATTACAAGTACTGCTCCCTCGAAGGGAGTTTTATTTTGTCGTCTGGTTTTTGCATAGAGGCTTCTATTTAAAAACCAGATTGCAAGACATCGTGTTTTGTGAGGACTGGGATAAGTTCATTAACAATAAAATAGTTAAGATTATGAAAGTAACCAACGAAAATGTTTCATTACTTGGTAACCAAAAGTTTTGCAACAAAAAAGAAGCTATTAATATAGCTCAAAAAGTAAATTCGAGTCAATTGGGTTTGAACTTGTGGAACAAAATGTGGGAGTGTGTCTTAACAAGAAAAGATATTCAGGGAAAGGATGCTTTGAAATATGCAAAAGATCTTGGCGTATTTAGTCTTTGCCTGGAAATTCTAAAGAGAGATGACATTTCCTGGGAAGAAGCGATTGCGATATTATTGGGGACAGACTCAGCCACCGAACATCCAAGCATCATGTATTATATCTTATTACGAAAGAATGATATGCCGATATTTCAAGCTTTGTCTTATGCAAAAGAACTGCAGCCGATTTATACTCTACATGATTATATCGCGTGTGTTCTAAGAAGAAATGACATTAAAAATCTTGAAACTAAAATGCTGCTCAATTTTGCGAAAAGGTTAGACTGTCGTGATTTATGGTTTAGTATTTCATTAATGCCTCGCGTGCAAGAATTTATGGCAGACGTCATCGTTGAGAAGGCCTATTTTTATCTCAATAAATCGATCTGCGATGAGATGAAGAAGGTTATCTTGTCGAGATTAGATATTCATCAAAACGTAGCGCTCAAAAGTCTTCGAATGGCTGATATCCCAACCTGCATCTCTATTTTAGTCAGACCAGACATTTCTCCAAGAAAGGCAGTCTACCTGGCAAAGAAAGATAAAAGCCCTTTGGTTTTAGAAGCCGTATTAAAGAGGAAAGACGTTAGGGAATACCTAGGTCTCCCGAACCAAAACAAGGAAGAATTAATTATCAAAAATGATAATTTTCGTCCTTCATCTCAAGTACCATATGGGTGCAATTGGTGACAAGACATCTGTCATGCTCAGGCGGAAAGAGTAGAAATTTTCGCCTGAGCACCTAATGCGTTGGTGCTATTGACAATTAATAGTAAATATCCTATAGTTACTTAACTGTTCTTTGAATTTTACCGGTTGTAAGAAACCCACGAAAAGGCGTGGAAAACTGGCATTTGCTGGTCCGGATGGCATGGCTATGAATATATCATTACCAAGTGGAGAATCCTACGTTTGTCACGTTAGACACGAGGACGACTTATTATATCTTAGCATCCCAGATGCTCATCTAAATGAGGTTAGTCAATTTTGTATATTATTGATCAACCACTTATCAGCAATAATAGTCGAGGGCAAGCGCACTTTGGCTTTTGGATATAAATATTATCCATTAGATATGACGCCATCATTTTTTGTGAAAGGTGTGGATATCGGTGATCGTCATGTCGGTTTCCATATCAGAGGGGAATTCCTGAAAAGACCATTCTCGGAAGATGATCAAATAGCTATTCTTGAAGACGAATTCCAGATTAAGCTAAAATCAATCTTCGATAATGAGGAGCCATTAGAAAAGATCAAACAGGACGTACTGGAATAAAGCAGTAAATATCGATTGGCTAAGGTGAGAAAACATCTTGGAACTGAAAAAAACAAAAAGATTTGACGAGAGTTTATCTCTCGTCTCCCTTTTTGAAAACATTAATGATTTAGTGTTTTCAAAATAGGAGTCGTTCTTTAAAATCAGGATTTAAAGTTGGCATTAGTTGAAATATTTTTGAATCAGTATTGGGTTTAGAAATATTTCAATTAGTAACAATTTAAATCCGATAATATGGAAAATACCTGGAATGAAAATGACGGAATAATTAATTTATCCGTGACTTCTTATGGATTAATGGAAAAAGGATGGATTAATCTCTTTGACCAAAAGGGAATCATCGTGTCTGATCGTTTCAAATACAACTTCGATCAGGAAGTATTTGACTTCAGTATGGATTGCGGCCAAAAGTTTAAACCAACTAAAGGCGTGATTTACGAAATCGCGATAGTCAAGGCAGAGAATATGTTTTCAGACTGGCGAGACCGGACAACCACTAAAATTCGAAGAAAAGCTCGTCAATTATTACATCCCGGCGCTGACGTTATAAAAAATGTTGAAGCGTTTTGTTTGCTCAGTGAAGAATTTTCGATTGAGGAATTTAAAAAGATGGGCGTAAAAAGGCTATTTGGCCTTAATAAAAGCCTTGAAGAAATTAACAATGGGACCGGGGATTTTCCGCCACAATTATTTATATTGGATTTTATTCGCAAAAATAAAATCCTAAATCAAGACAACGATATTTTAAAACTCGTCACTCATAAAAAGGGAGACTGTTTTGCTTTTATCGTTTCGGAAACAAATTTATCCTCGCTTGAACCTTCTGAAGGGGAATAGCGCGCTTTGTAATAAAGCACTTGAAATTAATAGCCGACCAAAAATCGGCTATTTTTTAAAATATAAACAAGGTATTAGAGCAAAAAAATTTATAAAAAATAAGTAAACGAAATTTTTAGAAATACCCAGTGTTATATCAGGAGATAATTTTTATGCTATAATTTAAAATAATCTTTGTTAAGTAGTTTTTATGTAATAAGTTTGTATCAATAAAACAAGCTTAATAATATTAATATGTCGGAAAAATATGAATCTGAGAAAATTACAGTCGATCACACAAAAATTTGGGTGAATGACATCGCCGGGGACCCCTCATCAAGGGTTTTTGGTAGTCGTCAAGAAATTGCTCAAAATGTGGGTTATCCAGTGCTAAGTGCCTGCGAAGATTTGTATGATAAAAACATTAGAACAGTTGAGTCAATCTGGAAAAAGGAAGAAGTGATGGAGCATTTCCACATGGCCATTATCATCATTAATTTTGATACCCTTTCCCCAGAAAACCAGGAGGTGGCAAGGCAAATTGCCAAAGAGCAAGGTACGGAAATTAGAGAAGTTAGTTATATTGGTGAAAAGATGCATACTTGTAAGATAGTGGTTCCAGTGAGTTCTGAAACGACTGCTGAGGAAATTGAAAAATTAACCAAAGCTGCTGCTGCCAGATTTCAGGAACAAGAAAAAAATTGGTAATTAATAACATTAACAACATCTATGAAAATAAAACAAGAAAATTTGATGCAGTTAATTGGGCTATTAATTTTTATTGTCGCCAGTATTTTGTTTTGGTCTATTCTTCCGCAAGTCGATAGCCAAATTTCTTCATACCTTAAGCCATTTTATTTTTTGAGCATTATCGCTTTAGCGGCTATGCGTGGGCTAACAATTCTCGTTGAAAGATATAAAAAAGCAAAAGATACAAAAACCAAGTTAATTTTAGCTGCTGGATTATTAGTTTCTGTAATATTTTTTTATAATTTAATGATGTTTGTTTTAAAATTTTATAATATTTAAGAAAGTCTTTTAGAAAAATTCTAGTATTTATGATTCTCATCACTCCTAAAATTAATCCGGACCTGGATGGGGTTTCTTGCGCTTATGCGCTCGCCAAAGTTCTAAATGCCAGTGATCCAGACAATGAATATGTTGCTGGTATTTTTGGTAAACCACAAAGCGAGGTGAGTTTTTTGCTAGAAAAATATAATCTCAAAAGTGGCCTAACTTTTAATCCCGTTGATCCCTTTGAGAAATTCATTCTCGTTGATGCCAGTGATCTCAAGGGGATGCCGGAAGTGATTCGCTCGGAAGATGTTGTTGAAGTCATTGACCATCGCGCTGTTCACAATGCTTTTGAATTATTTCCTAATGCGAAAGTTCAGATTGAGCCCGTTGGGGCCGCCGCCACTTTGGTTTTAGAAAAAGCCTTAGCCGAGAATTTCTTTTTAGACATCGGCAGTCTCGCTTTGCTCTATGGCGCAATATATTCTAATACTCTCAATCTTCAACTGACAATCGCTACTGACCGCGATCTTGAAGTCGTGGCCTATTGCCGCAAGCAGGCTAGGGAAGCAATTAGCGACAGCCTGATTGAAGAAATGTTCCGTCACAAGACAAAAGATATTTCTGAGAATCTGGCAGAAGTAATTGCCAGTGATTTTAAAGGCTTTGTTGGAGGCACGGGAATTGCTCAACTTGAAGGCTATGATTTGGAGATTTTAATAAATGAAAGGTTGGGAGAGATCAAAGAAATCCTGGCTTGCCAGAAGGTTAAAAACGCCCTAGACCGCGTCTTTCTCACCGCTTGTGATATCAATCGCGGCTACAACATTTTCGTCGCCCTAGAGCCCGAAACAGAGATGATGCTAGCAAAGGCTTTAAACGTTTCTTTTGATAATAACGGCGTGGCGAAGAATGATAAATTAATTTTAAGAAAGCAGATTTTGCCTTTATTGGGGTAGGAATATATAAATCATAATTAAGATAATGTCTATGACATTTAACTATCAAAACTTTTCGAACACCCTCCATCAAGAGGCCGACGTCTTGTTGAAAAAAACCGATCTTGTTAAAAAGCTCTTAAAATATGGAGAAGTTGTCGTTAGCGGTAGTTATGCTATGGATTTAATGATGGATGGTGATATTGATTTATTTATTATCAATAAAGACCTTAATAAAAAAAGAAGTATTGAAATTCTCAATGATTTAATTATCCAGAACGATTTTAATGGTTATTTATATTACGATTGGACAGAGCGAAAACATATTGGCTTTCCTAAAGGTTTTTATATCGGACTCAAAACAGATTTTAAGGGTAGAAAATGGAAAGTTGACGTCTGGATGATTAATGAAATTTTTAAGCCAACCGAGAAATTAATGAACCTCGTAAGAACAAATTTGAATGAGAAGAATAAGAAGCAAATTCTGAAATTAAAATATCAAGCGAAAGCAAAAAATCTTGGAGTTAGAAGTAGCGAAATTTATTTTAAAGTATTAAAAGGCTAAAGAGAAAATTATCTATAAAAAAAGACTATTCTTGGATAGTCTTTTGCTTTTGGTTTAAGCTCCATTATTTTTTTGTTTTTTCTTTGCCAGTTCCGCCGCAACGATAACAAGTTCCGGTGCCATTGCAGGCTCCACAAGTATGAGAACTACCGTAGTTAGAATATATTCCAGTTCCTCCACAGACATGGCAGCTCTTTGTGCCTCGGCATGTATAGCAAACTTCGTATGGTTCATCCACTTTGTATCCTGCTCCATTCCCACATGGTGGCACCATGTTGTTAAGCAGATTTTTCATGTATTGATCCTCGTATGTGCCAAATTTCCCGAAGATGTTACAAATATCGCCCGTACATAGCGCAAACTTATTTGGTGAAAACCAAACAAATGTGTAATTTGTCGGCGCAAAACCGATGGCATAAATCGTAATAATGTTTCCAGAAAATGAATAGGTACCGATCATTGAGGATGATTGTCCGGTTTGCATATTTTTTTCGGTGTAATGAACACTATCAGTACTAAAATACATAATGCCGCTAGTAGCGGCAACGCAAGGGTTTTGTAGTTGCCACATGTAATTAGTTAACTTTTGCGCCTGGACTACTTTAATACTAAAACTAAAGAGTGCAATTAGAACGACTAAAGAAATAAAACTGATTTTCTGATTTTTCTTCATTGTGATTGATTTTTGTTGTTTACGAACTGTTATTTGCGAAATTCAAATTTAGCACAATTCTGTTTAATGTCAAACAGATAGGCAGCTTCATTCAACTGGCTTGGTGGCTGATTTAAATATTATTGACAATAATCAATGCATTGTATTAATCTAAGGGTAATGATTTTTCTCATTAATTAACAATTTAATAAAAAGAAAGGATAGTAATGGAACAAAAAGTAAGAACCATATTAATTGCTTCCGGTAGTGGTACTGATGCCCTAGCAATTATGCAAGCTTATAAAGATGGGTTTATTCCCAACATTAATCTAGTTGCTTTGATTAGCACTAAAAAGGATGCTGGCTGTTTGGAAAAAGCTAGCCTGCTCGGCATCCCAGGTATTTTACTGGATCCGAAGCTGATTTCGAACAAAGAAGATTTTAATAAATTTTTAGTAGAGCACTTGAGAAGATTGAATTGTCAGTTAGTATTTTTAGTGGGCTGTATCGTAAAAGTATTGCCGGTTGAAGGAATAAGTATCTACAATATTCATCCTGCGGGTTTAACCCATTTCGGCGGCAAGGGGATGTACGGACTGAAAGTACATGAAAGAGTTTTGCTCCATGTAGCAGACCAAATTTCTCGAGAGAAAAAAGCTTTTAGCGATCGATTTTTTACGTATCCCACCGTACATGAAGTCGTTTTAGAGTATGATTCTGGTGAACCGTTATTACAGGTCAGCGTGGAAATTCCGTTTGAGATTATTTTCCGATTGATAGTTGAAAAAGCGATTGATTTGAAAACCGCCGCGGAAGAACTCCAAAAACACGTTTTGCCCTATGAATGGGCGATGTTGCCAACCGCTGTTAATATTGCGGCCAAAAAAATCCTCACGTACTAAAGTATTTAACATAGTCTCATTAAAAAATGGGACTTTTTTTATATTTAAAATATTTGACATTTTAATGAAAAATTACTAATATCTGGGTAACAAATATTGTTTAGCAATAGTTGTTTTGAACCTTAAAATACAAATAAATTTAGTATAAATCAAATATCATTACTCATGAAAAAAGTAGAACATTTTTATCGTCTGATAAATCCTGATTTGGAGTATTGCTTCAACATGGAAATCAGTAGTCCTTTAAGTAGTAAGGAGTCGGACATCATCGTTTGGCTGTTATCTGAAACTTTTGAACCGCAAAAGCTGAAGACTGTAAGCCAGTTGGAAGCTTCTTCCGTGATGCAAATTGTGGAAGTCGGTCCACTGTTGAATTTTGCTACTCCGTGGAGCACTAACGCCGTCTCAATTTTGAAAAATTGTGGCGTTACTGGCGTTACTCGTTTAGAAAGATCAATTAGGAAGCGGGTCGCTTCGCTAATTGATATTTCTTATGATCGCATGACCGAAATCATCTATGTTAAACCGCTAGAATCGTTTGAAAGCGAACAACAGCCCAAAGAAATTACCTATGTTCCGTTGTTGGAAAAAGGAGTTGCTGCTTTTAATGCATTAGAAGGTTTATCCATGGATGAGCATGACAAAGAAACTTACTACAATTATTTTGTTGGTAAGTGTCAGCGCAATCCAACTATTGCCGAAATCATGGATCTCAATAATGCCAATAGCGAACATTCACGACATGGATATTTCAAAGGTTTGCAAGTTATCAATGGCGATCCTCAGAATGAAACTCTAATGGAAATTGTGAAGTCAACCCTGGAAGCAAATGTAAATAATAGTCTATTAGCTTTCTGTGACAATTCAAGTGTTATCCGTGGTGCTAGTATCTTTACTCTATTGCCAAAAATTACTGACCCTTATCAACTCTTTGAAAAGAAAAAATTGCTATTTCATTTCTTATTTACTGCAGAGACTCATAATTTTCCCTCAGGGATAGCGCCAACACCCGGAGCGGAGACAGGTGCCGGAGGAAGAATTCGTGATGTTCAAGCTACTGGTCGTGGCGGCTTAATGCTTGCTGGGATTGCTGGTTATTGTGTCGGAAATTTTTATCTGAAAGATTATCCATTGCCTTGGGAAGAAACTAATTTGGCTTATCCGCCAAATTTAGCTTCTCCCTTGGAAATCTTAATTCATGCTTCAAATGGAGCTTCGGATTACGGTAACAAAATTGGAGAACCTTTGATCCAGGGTTTTGTTCGCTCTAACGGTCTGTTCCTTCCTAACGGAGAAAGAACTGAATGGTTAAAACCAATTATGTTTACCGGGGGGATTGGTCAGATTGATGATCGTCATCTCATTAAGCAGGAAGCGGAGAAAGGAATGCAGATAATTTCTATCGGCGGACCTGGTTATCGTATCGGCTTTGGAGGAGGCTCGGCGTCTTCATTAATGCAGGGTGAAAATAAAATCGAATTAGATTTTAATGCTGTCCAGCGCGGAGATCCAGAAATGGAACAAAAAATGAACCGTGTTGTACGGGCTTGTGTTGAGATGGGCGACGAAAATCCCATTATCAGTATTCATGACCAAGGTGCTGGTGGTCCAGCTAATGTCCTCAAAGAATTAGTTGAACATGCTGGTGGGGTTATTGATATTAGAAAAATTAATATTGGTGATTCCAGTATGTCGATTTTAGAGATATGGGTGTGTGAATATCAGGAACGAAATGGGTTGCTAATTAGACCTGAAAGATTAGAAGAATTTCTTTTAATTTGTCAGCGCGAGAAAGTGGCCTGCGAAGTTTTGGGAGAAGTTACTGGTGACGGACATTTTACGGTTTTTGATAGCCGTGACGGATCTACACCAATTAATTTAGAATTAAAAGAAGTTTTAGGTGGTATGCCACAAAAGACCTTTTATTCTTCTCGCTTACCTTTAGAGCTAAAACCATTACATTTACCATCAAAATTAGCCATTGGTATAGCCTTAGAACATGTTTTGCGTTTACCGTCTATCGGTTCAAAAAGCTATTTGATCAATAAAGTAGATCGCAGTGTGACTGGGTTAATTGCTCAACAACAAGGTTGTGGACCATTACATTTGCCTGTGGCAGATGTTTCGGTGGTTGCTCAAAGTCATTTTACGAATGACTTTTCGGTATATTCCGGTGCTGCGGCCTCAATTGGCGAACAACCAATTAAGATGTTAGTTAATTCAGCCGCTGGAGCCAGAATGGCGGTTGCGGAAGCTTTAACTAATATTGTTTGGGCCAAATTAAGTGGCTTAGGCGACATAAAATGTTCGGCAAATTGGATGGGTGCCCCAAAATTACCAGGCGAGGGGGCAAAAATGTATGATGCTGCAATTGCGATGCGTGATTTTATGGTTTTTCTGGGGATTGCTGTTGATGGCGGTAAAGATAGTCTTTCGATGGCAACTAAAGTTACTGATAAAGAAGGAAATACCAGCATCGTAAAATCACCTTTAGAGTTGGTTATTTCAGCATATTGTTCTGTTCCTGATATTACCAAAAAGGTTACGCCAGACATTAAGGCTCCCGGCAAAAGTAAAATTTTGTGGGTCGACTTAGCTAATGGGAGACGCCGCTTAGGTGGTTCAGCCCTGGCTCAAGTTTATAGCCAGGTTGGTAATGATTGTCCGGATATTGATGATTTTGATTTATTTAAAAGCGGTTTTGAGTTTATTCAAAGCTGTATTGATAAAAATTTAATCTTATCAGGGCACGACGTTAGTGATGGAGGAATGATTGTTTCTCTTTTAGAAATGTTATTTTCTGGCAATTCTGGATTTTCTGGAAAATTAATTTGTCATGATTATAATATAATTCCTGAAGTCTTTGCGGAAGAAGCCGGTTACTTGGTCGAATACTTGCCGGAGAACGAAGAAACAGTCATTACTTTATTGGCAGACATTCCATATCAAATCTTAGGAAATACAGTTTCCGAAGATGATAATTTTATCTCGTTAGAAGTAGAAGGGAAGTTAGTCTTAAATTTGTCAGTTGAAGAATTGCGAGGTTGCTGGGAGGCCACGAGTTTCGAATTGGAAAAATTACAAACCGAATCTGGTGTTGCCTGGGAAGAAAGAAAAAACAATCGTCGACGGAAGGGGCCAAATTATCATTTTGATTTTCTCTCTTCGAAAGAAAAGCAAATCCAACCGAACCATCAATTCAAAGTGGCAATAATTCGCGAAGAGGGGTCTAACGGCGACAGAGAAATGGCTTCGGCTTTTTTCCATGCTGGTTTTTTACCCTGTGATGTTGCTATGACCGATCTTTTAGCCGGGAGAATAGATCTCGCTGATTTTAGAGGAGTCGCCTTTGTTGGCGGCTTTAGTTACGCTGATGTTCTTGATTCCTCTAAGGGATGGGCGGGTGTTATCCGTTTTAATACTAAACTGAAAAAAATGTTTGATGATTTCTATCATCGTCCAGACACTTTTTCTCTAGGAGTATGTAATGGGTGTCAGTTGTCCGCCTTGTTAGGTTGGGTTCCCGGAAATATTGATAGTGACATAAAACAACCAAGATTTATCAAAAATACTTCTGGTCGTTATGAGTCAAGATTTTCAACGGTGAGTATTTTACCGAGCCCAGCTATTATGTTGAGAGACATGGCTGGTTCACAATTAGGAATCTGGGTGGCTCACGGTGAGGGTAAATTTTTCTGTCCCAATGATGAAGTTGAAATAGCAATTTTTGCCGATAATTTGGCACCGATTCGCTATATTGATGATGGAGGTGGTATTACAAATAAATATCCCTTTAATCCCAATGGTTCACCGTTTGGGATCGCTGCTTTATGCGATCCATCTGGCAGACATCTGGCAATGATGCCTCATCCGGAACGAACATTCTTGAAATGGCAATGGGCTTATTGGCCAGAAAAATGGGGAGAAGAAGTGAAGTCCCCATGGCTCAAGATGTTTGAGAATGCTTACAATTGGTGCTGCAATAATGCAAAATAATTTCTTAAGTCTCCTAAAAAAAATGGAGACTTTTTTATTTTTGTTGACAATCTTCGATATAAATGATATATTCAGTTATTGATCATTAAAATTTATTGTTAAACCAATTTAGGAGGAACCAATTATGCCAGTACTCATTGTTTACGGAGTTACCGGAAAATCAGAAAAACAACTTCAAGAAGTTGTTAATTGTCTAATTAAAACGATTGTCGATGTTCCAGAATTAGCTCTGGAAACAAAAGACGTTTCCGTCTTTATTCCCCGTGACCAAATGAAAAAAGGTCTGGGAGAGGAAGTGATTATTTTTGTTGAAGGCTTATTCGATAAGCCGGAAAGAACTGAAAAAGTGAGAAATAGATTAGCAGCTAATATCGTCGTTGCGATGGATCAAATGTTTCTCAAAACAAATTTGATCGAATGCTTTATTAAGCCGTTCGATCAAAATAGTGGGTTTTACTCTTCTAATATGTATGCACACGTCAAGGATGTTGGAAGATTCTAAGTCCGACGTGCTTATTGACAACGTTTCAATCTTCAATTAATATTCAATTAACGTCGAAATAATCGAAATTTCCCTCTAGTGGAAAAATTCCAAAAGGGAATAGGGAAGGTCCCTCAAAACGGATGCTAATTAATACACAATCTTGAAGAAGCGTTCTAAATTTCTGGAAAAAATAATAAATCCAAAAAAGAAGTTTAGAAGCAATTCTATTTCGATCGCCGTTTTTCAGCCATTAATTCTACTAAGTAGATTTAATGGCTTTTTTATTTTCTGTTGACAATTGACGAATATATATGGTATATTTCTCAGTTATTATTGATCATTAAAAATAAACAATTACCAAGATATTGCTGGGTTTTCTAAGTTTCTATCATAAAGATGGTTATTTGGAAAATTCAGTAATAAATTAGTAATTTAATATAAAGGAGGTAATTAATGGATAATTCAATAAACACTCTAAAAGCATCTTTGTTGACGCTTAAAGAAATAAAGAAGAGGGGCAATGATCCCCTCGAAACGTTGCAAATTTTTATGTCTGGTGGGCGCTGTTCGCGCGAAAAATTAATCGCTCTGTTTAGCCGGTCGGATGTTGTTGGAATTAAGGCCCATAAAATACTAAAACTTTCATCGGAAAGTCCAAAGTATTTCGAAGTGATTCTTGAACTGTATATTGATAAATTTATCAATAAGAAAAATCGAGATGACGGGCTGTGTTATGCAATTATGACGGCTCAACTTTGGATTCGTCTTTCTACTAGATCAGAGATGGAAATTTCCGAGGATCTAGGACAAATTTCTAAGGTTTTTATTGCACTGATTGAGCGTTGGCCTGAGTATCAAAAATCATCGTCAATATTTTTTGATGACGTTGAAAAGTTTTTTGAGAGCTATAATGTTAATAGTTCATTTCCCGATGATCACTCATCAGAACTTCAAATTTTTGATGGTACGAATATCAGTAAACAAATGAAGACTGAGGTGTTTCCGTTTATTGGTAGAATAATGATCCGGCTATTTCAATCGAACAAATATTTTCAAAGTAGTGAAGATCTATGGCAGTTTGCCACTAGAAAATACTTTGCGAATAAACAAAAAGCCGGTCCTCTGTATTTGAAATCAGTTGAATGCACCTTTAGTTTAAATGACATTGAGTCATTCATTTCTGAACCCGGAGACGCGATGGAACAATTTCTTCTTTCAGCTGAAGGAGAAGTCGCTAGATTGCGTTTTGGAAAGCTGTGTCAAAAATCACCAGCAGCAACTTTGCTGAGTTTGATGAAATTTCATCCTGAGTATGGCGGTTTTAAGTTTAGCGAGAATAAGTATTATCAGAAGCTGTCTTTGTCCAAAAAAATTGATATACTTCGTCCTCAACCACATAAAGCAGATAGTCCCCGAATGGTTAAAATGTGGGTTAATGACCCCGAATGGGTAAATCCAAAAAGATCATTATCGGAACTTACCCTTTTAGCGATTCAAAAATCCACATTATTTCCCGACATCTCTCAAGGCAGAGAATCGCTATATGAATTAATGGAGGTTATTCTCATTCGAAAATTTGAAATCACAGAATTTAATGATGTCTGGAAAAATGAAGTTATTGAAAGAATTAATAAGAACACATTTAATTCTAGTGATTTTGAAAAACTAATTTCGAATAATCATTATTTATTTTCTGTTTCCAGAATTTTAAGATCGAGCATTTCTAGTAATAACCAACAAAAACCCTTCAATTTAGAGTGGTCTAATAAAAGATGCCTTGAAAGAATCAAAGAGTTATTTTTTGCTCATGTTGTTGAATGTCTTCCAAGTTATCGGACTACTGATGCTTGCCGAATTGTGGAATGGATTCATCCCGAGAACAATGAGGCGATTCTAGATCATTTAGTTTCCAGAGAATTAAATTTTTCTCAGACAATTGGTTTATTAAATAGCATTTCGCTGGAGCATCATAACTGGCCCGCGTCGGAAATTCTGATGAAGAAGCTGGTAAATTTTATTACGCGCACTAAATCAGATTACAATTGTCTTCGCAGAGCTATTTATGCTTTGGCAAGATATGAACATCGTTCAGGAAGCAAAGCTCTTATCGCTATTGCTTTTAGAAGATTAAGCTATCGAAATATTATCTGGCTTCTAGATGATTTGTATGAATTAACAAATTGTGACAATATTTCTTGTGAAAATTTTAAGCCAGTCTTCATTTCTGACTCAGTGAAAAATACTTTACAAGTTAAATTACAAAACAGAATCTTCGCAAATGGAGAAAAATCAATAGAAGAAGCTTTAGGAGAAGCTAAAGTATATTTGAATCATCAGATTTCTTTCGTCAATCGACTTAATAAATATTATTGGTATTACAGTAATTTCAATCTCAATAATATCGACGAAGTTTGGGCCCATAATTTGAAACCTGCTGAAATTATTAGGCTCTTTGCTAATGAGCCACAAAGGCAAGCGTTCGTTGAAGCTTGGCGTAAGATGCCGTTTGATTCGGATTGCATAAGAATTGGTTTAAATCATAAAATAACATTAAGCAATCACCCTAGTTGGTTAACTTTCGGACTACAAGAAAGAATAAATTTATTTAATCTTGAAGATGACTATTCATATGAAAATTTGAAAGAGTCGTTTACCGTTGATCTTATGAAACTATGGAAGTCTGAAAAATGGACAGTGAAGAAGTTTATTGACGCAATTTCAATGATAGACAAGACGCATGCTGAGTTTCTGGCCCGTAAGGTGCTCGAAGCCCTCGCAATTTAGACATTAAGGCTCAACACTCGTTGAGCCTTTTTATATCGTGTTCGTTATTGACAATAATAGATTAAAAGTGTTAAATTAGACTGTTGATCTTTAAAATGTATGTATAACTAATATTAGATAACCATGGGAAGAATTCTTTATGAAATGATACGCAACATGCAGAGTATGGATGCTTTGTTGGATTGCGATTACTCTAAAACGTTAAAAACGTTGTTAGAAAAAAATATTATTAGTAATATTAATTGTGATTCAGTTCCGGGTTTAACCATCCAGGATCTTAATGTCCCAAGTGAAAAAACCAGTCGTCAGCCATTTTCCATTTTTGCGATTGAAAATAACCACATGTCAGTAAATTTGCAATTATTTTTGCAAATGGCTACTGAACCAAATCTTTTTAATAATCATTTTACGCAAGCGCAATTGGTTGATTTGATCGAAAATCATCAAACAGCAATACATGAATCTTTCGCTGACGAAATCTTTGTTATGTTTTCGCTAAAAAAGGAAGGTGTCGTAATGGATTTAGTAGCAATGATTAATTTTATGCGAAACAATTCTAAATGTTACATATTCGATCAGAATTCCAACTATTTGTGGTATGATAGTGATCATACCAGGTCAGTATTAATTAAAACAAGATAAAATGGCAACATTAGAAATCAAAAGGTTTGTCGCAGTTAGTGCTGGAGAAACTTTTATCGGAATTAATAGAATGGGCAAAGCCTATTCCGAAACAGAATTAACTCTTGCGCTTTTGAGGCCTGAAGAAAGTGAGGCAAGAGAAGACATTGTTCATTATGTTAAATGTTATCCAAAAATAAAAAATACCTTCAAAGTCATGCCTGTCGTAATATCTTATGACTTTGATGAGGCTATCTAATAAATGTTAGAAAAATATTTACTCTGGAGTTAGCACTATTAAAATATGTAGTGACTAATAAATTAATACAGCTTCTTTTAGAGGCTGTTTTTATTAGATGATTATCAATAAAAGAAAAGTCGCAAAAATTCTAACAAAATATCTTTATTGACAATTATATTATGAAATGTTATCTTTAAAATCTACTTCGTTAATTAAAAAAAACAAAAGAAATGAAAAAAGAAAGAATTTTAGGAACAATATCGATGATTATTGTAGTTACAATCTTCGCGTTCGCGAGTCTAACAAGCGACGTAAAAGCGCAAAATACTTTGCCGCAAAGTAAAAAGTTGAATAATAATCAATCTCAAAAACCTAATGTCAAAACAATCGTAATTAAGCCATCTAATAAAGTATATCTATTATCAGATGTGCAGTCCTTTATAAATGTAAATTTGAACGAAAAAATGGACTTAGAACTGAGTGACGAAAAAAACAATGTTGTTTGGCGAAAAAGTTATTCTGCTGGAGAATATAAAGTTGATCTCCAGGGATACTCTTCTGGGATTTATTTTTTACGAGGAGAAAAAATATTAATCAAAGAATAATTAACTAGAGACAGTTAATAATCCTCGCAGACCTTTTAAATGAAGGTCTGTTTTTTAAATAAATCAGTTAATAAACATTTTTTTGTATTGACAAAAGCGCTATTTGCTGTAGAATACTAAGTTAAATGTTATTTAAAAAATCATAAATTATTGAATAAAATTCTATAAACCATGAAAACAGTGCAAGTAATTGAAGCAATTAAAGCTTTTCAAAAAGCAGTTAATTCTAAAAAAGATTGGACTTCTGCCTATGATAAATTATTAGAGATCGATGAAGATACACCATTTATCATCGGTCAGTATTTTAATAGAACGATAATTATGTCCCAGTCGGGATTTTGGGATAATTTAAGGAGCGGAATCTGCCTCGAAAATAACCAAAAAGCAGCTGCCTGGATCTACGAGTGTCATAATGACTATCTGCGATTTTTAGAAAGATATGAGTATCTGACGAAAAAAGCCGATGAATACATGGATGGTTTTGCTAACGGAACATTAAAATATAGCAATAGTTCCCATCGACAGTCAGCCGTTCAGAAATACCAAGCCTGTCTTAAAGAAGCCGAGAAGATAATGGACGAGAGCTCGATTAAGAGAATCACAGAAAAAATTCATTTTTTACAGGCCGGGTAATATTTGAACTAGCCACCGCTTTATTGAGGTGGCTTTTTTTAAATATGCTATATTCTCTGAAAAATTTCAGTTATCTCTCTATAACTGGTATAATATATAAGAATGCTATTTTAATTGCTTATTAAATAGCAAAATATATTTTATGAAAATTCCTGCAATTTTTGTTGGACATGGAAGCCCAATGACTGCTCTTGATGATAATAAATATCGTCAGTCTTGGCAGACTCTGGGTGAGAAATTAGAAAAACCAAAATCAATCCTCGTTATTTCCGCTCATTGGTATATTAATGAAACTGCAGTTTCCACTCTTTTCCAGCCCAAACAAATTTTTGATTTCTACGGTTTCCCAGAGGAACTTTATTCCTTGCAGTATAACCCGGTGGGTTCGCCAGAGTTGGCCGCGGAAGTTATAAAAATGCTTACACCGATTGTTGAAGTCAAAATAAACAATGAATGGGGGATTGATCATGGCGCCTGGGTTCCGCTCAATTCATTATTTCCAGGGGCCAAGGTGCCTGTTGTGCAGTTAAGTATTGATTACAGCCTGTCGCCAGAAAGGCATTATCAGATTGGTGAAGCTTTGCGACCTTTGCGTGAACAAGGGATTATGATTATCGGTAGTGGTGACATTGTTCATAATCTTGGCCTAATTGAAGATAAAGAAGACGCCACGCCTTTTCCTTGGGCACAAGATTTTGAAAATAAGGTTTTAAAATCTATTGAGAGCGGAGAACATGAACCATTAATCAATTACTCTCACTTGGGGGTTGATTCTAAATTAGCAATCCCAACTCCAGAACATTATTTACCACTCCTATACATTCTCGCTCTTCAGGAAAAAGATAAGAAAGTAACTTACTTTGCAAAGGGTATTGCTCATGGCAGTATTTCTATGACTAGTTTTATTGTGTAATTACAAATATGGCCACCAAACAAACAACAGTTGATTATCTTCTCGACCAGCTTCTTCCACTAGAAAATATTTCCACACGTAAAATGTTTGGTGAATATGCGCTATATTATTGTGGTAAGGTCGTTGCCTTAGTTTGTGATAATATTTTGTACGTAAAAATTACCTCAGCTGGGAAAGATTTTGTTGGTGGCTACTATGAGGAAGGCTTTGCTTATCCCGGCGCCAAAGAATCGATGCTGATCGATGAAGACAGAATTGAGGATGGTGAATGGCTATGCGAATTGATTCAGATTACTTATGATAATTTACCAGAACCAAAAATTAAGAAAAAAAAATAATTATTTATGAAAAAAGCTAAAATTCAATTTTATTTTATTGGTGGGGCAATTATTCTTTTAATTTTATTGATCGCAGTTGCTGGCTTTATTCGTTTTAATTTTACAAATAGTGGTGATATCATCCCCGGTATCAATGCGACCGAAGTCGAACTATCCTGCACCAATGGTTATTTTGTGTCAGCAATTTACTATTCTCCAGATAATGATGGAATTATGGAGAGGCTCTCTTTGCACGTCACTAAAGACGGCATTGAAACCCCATACGAAATGATTCCCGCTCTTTCTGCTAGCGGCGCTAAGTTTCAGACAGAAGGAGGTGCACATTCTTTTTGGGAACACCAGGGAGAGTTTAGGTTGGTTAAGAGTGAGGAAGAGCTAACAGTTTGTACGGCGCTTACAAGTCCAACCAAAAAGTAATCGAATGACGGACTACTACGTATATATCTTAGAATGCCGCGGCGGGACACTTTATACTGGTATAACCACCAATCTTGAACGTCGTTTTCTTGAACATCAAAAAGGTGTTAAAGGCGCGAAATATACTACTGCCAATCGACCAGTCAAGCTAGTTTATCAAAAAAAATTTATTGGTCGTTCTGCTGCATCCGTTGAGGAGGCAAGAATAAAGAAATTGAGTAGAGCAGAGAAGTTACTATTAATTACGAATAAATATAATACTTTAAAATAGTCGTCTTTGATAAATAATTTCGATGTTCATAATAAAAAAACTCTGGACGCATCCAGAGTTTTAAATAATCATTGTCTTTTATAATTTTTGGAGAAGTAATAATTTATGAGTTGCTTCATAATTTGTCATTTGAGTTTTTTCGAGTTCGAATGAGTGTATCACTCTTAAAGAATTTGCTTTGATCAATTCAGAAAATTCATTCCAAGAGTGATCATAAAATTCGAGATCACTTTTGGTGCATCCGTGCCTATAATACTCGGCTTTTTATTGTGGAAAAAATCATTGAAGAGTAAGAGGCCGTTTGCTTTGTGCATTCGAGAGCTTTCTTCAATCGAGTTATCAAGAAATTTTAGGTAGGATAGAGCAGAGAAAGAAATTACTAGATCAACAGATGCATTTGGTACACAAATTTGATCATCTCGTAAATCCGCTCTTTGAATCTCAATCGCATCACCGTAACAACTTAGTACATTTTTTGCAATTTTGTTCATTTCGGTCGATGAATCAACCAAGATGCATTTCTGAAGTTTAAAATTGTTTATAAACATTGGTATCGATGTTCCGGGACCAGCGCCGAGATCAACCATCACTCCGTTAGATAAATTCATGGTTTGTTTATGATCTCTTAACATTTTAATCCCATGTGTAGTTATAAGACAAAATTCAGATTGAGTTAAGAAATTAAAATAGTGTAAGCATGCTTGCTCTGTTTCGTAATATTTTTTTGCGTCCATTGTGATGATTTAGGTTAGTATTAGATTTTTAAGGAATTTTATGTTTTTAGACTTTAATGTATATCTCGATATTTGTCAATATAATTGACTTTTCTTCGATTTCTTGGTATAATGCAAACACTAAATTATTTAAAATAATATTATGAACATTTTCACTATCATTGGTGCTTTTATCATTATTGTTTTGGCAAGCGGACTGAAGGTAGTTAAGCAATATGAGCGGGCGGTAATTTTTCTTTTAGGAAAATACACTGGCATGCGCGGACCAGGTTTAATTTTTGTGATTCCAATCTTTGAAAGAATGAGTCGGGTCACTTTGCGTACAATTACGATGGATATTCCTTCACAAAAGATTATTACGAAGGATAATGTTTCCATTGATATCGCTGCAGTCGCCTATTATCATATTGTTGAAGCTTCAAAATCAGTTATTGCGATTGAAAATGTTTATCAGGCAGTCAATCAGATTAGTCAGACCACAGTTAGAAATATTGTTGGTCAATTCCAATTAGATCAATTACTCTCTCAGACCGCTCAAATTAACGAACAAATCAAAAATGTTATTGATACCCACACCGAACCTTGGGGGGCTGAAGTCACTGCAGTTGAGATTAAAGATATTATTTTGCCAGATAACATGCAAAGAGCGATGGCGAAGGAGGCTGAAGCGGAACGTGAGAGACGGGCAAAGATAGTTGCCGCTGAAGGTGAGTTTCAAGCCGCTGTGAAATTGGGAGAAGCTGCTGATATTATGGCCGCTCATCCAGTTGCTTTACAACTCCGCACCCTTCAGACAATGGCCGAAATCAGTGTCGAGAAGAATTCAACAATTATTTTCCCAGCGCAATTTATGACCACCGTTGAAGAAGCTTTTAAGAAAGTTAAGGAAAGTAATAGCAACTAAGAAAATTAGAAAAATAAAAACCCAGCTCTTAAAGTTGGGATTTTTGATTATCAATTTTGAGTTATAATAAAACATATGCAAAAAATATTCATTACTAATCGTAACAACAAAAAACTTGCGGTCGTGGTTGAGAAATCCGAAGACCAAAAAGGTTTGGCTTTTGTGATGCACGGGCTTGGAGATTCGAAAGACTCATTGCATATCCGAGCTTTTGCTGGTTGCTTTTTTGATAATAATTACACCGTAATTACTTTTGATGCCGCAAATACTTACGGTGAAAGTGAGGGAACGTTTCAGGAAGCAAATATTACAAATTATTATGAAGATTTTGTTGACGTAATTAATTGGTCAAAAGAACAAGATTTTTATCAAGAACCATTTGTTCTATGTGGGCATAGTTTGGGGGCCACAGCTTCAGTTTTTTATGCCGAAAATTATCCGGAAGAAGTAAAAGCACTTGCCCCGTTTTCATCAGTTGTCAATGCAAATTTAGCCAAAGAAGAATATACCGCCGATCAATTATTAGATTGGGAAAAGACGGGTTGGCTCACTGAAGATTGGGGTTGGAAAGAACCAATTCGTTTAAAGTGGTCATATATGAAGGAAAAAGAAAAGTATGATCTATTAATTGATGCCGATAAATTAACAATGCCGACATTTATTGCTGTTGGGGAGCTAGATAATTGCACGCCGTTTAAACATCAAAAGATTTTATTTGATAAATTACCTTGTCAAAAAGAAATACACATTATTAAAGGTTCTCCTCACACTTTTCGCGATAAAAATAAACTTCAAGAGATAAAAGAACTATTAAGTAAGTGGATTAGGAGTTTGTAATTGTTTCAGACTTATATGAAAAATAAAACAGTCTTAATTACGGGTGGTGCCAGTGGTCTTGGATTCGAACTTGCCAAACTTTTTGCTGCCGACGGTTATTCCTTAGTTCTGGTTAGTCGCAACGGAAGTCATCTTTCTTCGGCAAAAATTGAATTAAGTAATAAATACAAGATTAGCGTGGAAATTATTGTTGCCGACTTAACAAATTGTCAGGCGGTTAATAATGTGTTTCCTTCACTTGAGAACAAAGGGATAAAAATTGATATATTGGTTAACAACGCGGGTTTTGGTCTTTTGGGTTCTTTTGTGAATCTCGATTTGCAAAAACAGTTGGCTATAATTGAATTAGACATTAAAGCATTGGTCAATTTGACCTATCAATTTCTTGGGCAAGCTCCTGATAATTCAAAAATATTGAATATTTCTTCAATGGCTGCCTTTCAACCTGGTCCGAACATGAATGTCTATTATGCTGCCAAAGCTTTTGTCTCTTCTTTTTCTGAGGCTTTAGCGGAAGAATTAGTAGAAAGAAAAATTATCGTCACCGCTTTGTGCCCAGGCCCGATTGATACAAATTTTTGGAAAGTTTCTAGCCCGGGGAGAGAAAATATTGCCGGAACTACTGCTCTTGCTCGATTAACACCGGACTTTGTTGCACGAGTTGGCTATCAAGGGCTTATGAGAGGGCGTCGGGTTGTAATTCCTGGTATCTTAAATAAATTTTTAGCTGTCATTGTAAAATTTGTGCCACGGTCTTTAGTGACCAAGGGAGTGAAATGGTTGAACTCTAGAATATAATTATTTTTGCTATTTAATCAACTACTTGATACAATCCAAGTCTATGAATTATCGTAAATATCAATCCAAGAGGCTTTGGCTTCATGTTCTATCGGCTCCCTTTATTTGGTTGCCATTGCCGTTTATTATTTTAGTTGATTTACTATCAGCTTTGTATCAGGCAATTTGTTTCCCGATCTATAAAATCGAGCGGGTTAAACGTTCGGAGTACATTTTAATTTTTGATCGCAATAAATTGGCATATCTCAATGGACTTGAAAAATTAGGTTGCATGTATTGCGGTTATGCCAACGGCGTCTTTCTCTATTTGAAGGAAGTTGCTGGTCGGACAGAAAAGTATTGGTGCGGGATTATGCATGAGAATAAACCAGGATTTAAGATCCAAGAAGATCAAGTTAAACAAGATTTTGCTAAATTCGGTGACCAAGAAGATTTTCAAAAGAAATACAAAACAAAATAATTAAATTAAAATGGGGCGCATGCCTTCATTTTTTTTGCGAGCTGTCCATTTAACTGGGTCAAGAGTATTATTGTGGTATGTATCATGAATTAAATCTGTTCTTAACTATATTTTAAGAATGATTGATAATTATTTAAATTTAAAGCTATGAAAAAAATCTTTATCATCGCCGCGGCTTCCATTCTTGGCGTTTTTCTAATAATCGTCATGGCGGGGATTTATCGGTTTAATTTCACAAACCATAATGTTTATCTTCAGACAGGTGGAAAGTTAAGTTTAAAAGATGGAACATATATTATCGATGGTGTTCCGGTTGCTTTGAAGGATGGCTTTGCCGAATCTTCTGTCACTCCCGGATCGGCCTCCAAAATTGTTACAAGATATTTTGGTTTTGACGCAATTGGCGATTTAAACGCCGATGGCAGGGAAGATAAAGCCTTCATCTTAACCCAGGAGACTGGTGGTAGTGGTACTTTTTTCTATATTACTGTTGCACTGGCTTCAGCTCAAGGATATCAGAGTCTCAATACAATTCTGTTGGGAGATCGAATTGTGCCGCAAATTTCCGAGATTAATAAAGGAAAACTTACTATTAATTATTTTGATCGAAAACCGGGGGAAGCAATGAGTGTCACACCTTCCGTTAGTGTCTCAAAGGATTTTCAGTTATCAAATAACCAAATAGTGGAAATAAGCCAACCAGCTCAATTAGCAAATCCTGCCTCAGTAAACTGCGTGGAGCAGGGAGGCGATTTAATTATTTCAAAAAGAGGGGATGGCGGTGAATTTGGTTTATGTCGCTTTGAAGATAATCGGGCTTGCGAAGAATGGGCACTGTTGCGTGGTGATTGTCCTGTCGGTGGCAGAAGAACTACTGGTTATGACACGATTGATCAAAATTATTGTGCCTGGCTAGGTGGAGAAACATTCGCAGTACCGCAATCAGTCTGTAATTTTAAGGATGGTTCAGAATGCTCAACTATTGATTTGTATAATGGAAAATGTGTCGCCGGAGAAATTATTAAGAAGATTCCGGTTGTTGAAAATAAAATCTGTCAAATTGGCAAAATATTTTTTGATCAAAATTGTGTTTGCCCAGTCCCTTTCAATATTAGAACTGGAAATATTAAAGAGGGTTTCCAGTGTGTTGGAATGCCACAGGATAATTTACAATAAAAATCTGTTAGTTTTAAAAAAAGCTATCTTGTTGGATAGCTTTTTTGATAATAATGTCAATTTATGGTAAAGTCTTCATAAATTTTGGGGATGTTTATTTTTGTTGTTGATTTAGAAAATATATTTTCTAAATCAATTTTTAATTTTTTGGCACCCTCTCCTTCTCCATGAACGATAAATATTCTTTTAAAAATATTTGATGTGGAAACTTCTTTTGCATAATCAACTAAAAATTTTCCATCAGCGTGAGCGGAAAAGCTATCAAAAATTAATATTTCTGCTTGAACTTTGATTTCTTGACCATTCATTTTAATTGTTTTTCCGTCTTTTAGTCGACGCCCAAGACTTCTTTCTGCCATGTATCCAACTAAGAAAACCATTGTATCGGATTTTGCTAAGTTTGATCTTAAATGACCGCGCACTCTTCCAGCATCACACATTCCTGAGCCGGCGATGACAATATAGTTGCCAGATTTAGCAATTAAAGCCTCAGATTCTTTCGGGGTGACAACTAAGTTGAAATATGGATTTTCTTCGGGGCAAAACGGATTAAATTTCAATTTGGCTTGGTCAGAAAACATTCCTTGCGTCCAGCCAGCAGAAAATATTTCCGTAATTTTTGCTCCCAAAGGTGAGTCCAGATAAATAGGAATTTTTGGAATAATTCCTTCTGCCATGTAGTAAGACAGTAAATATATTATTTCCTGTGATCTTTCGAGTGCGAAAGAAGGAATAATAATTCTTTTATTTTTTTCATGGCTCAACTTAATAAGATTAAGCAATTTTTCAATTTCTTGGTCTCTTTCCGGATGTGTTTGTCCGCCGTAAGTAGATTCAATAACCAGGTAATCAATTGCTTCAGTTACAATTTCCGGTGGGGGTAAAATAATTCCATCTCGTCTGCCGAGATCACCACTAAAACACATGTACATTGCTTTCGGTTTGTTGTCTATTTTAACAACAGCGATTGCTCCGCCCATAACGTGTCCGGAGGGGTAAAATTTCAAATGAAGATTGTGCGCTAGTCTAGTCCATTGATGATATTCGTAGCCACCATTTTTGACCAATTTTTGAGCTTCTTCAGCATCAGCGGTGGTGTACAGTGGTAAACATTTTTTACATTTTTGCTCAGCTCCTTTTCTTTTTACACGATCGTAATTTCCTCTAGTTAGACAATTACGCGTGTTACCTTTTCTGCTATTTACGGGATTTTTGTCTTTTGCCGCTTTTGCATTAAGGTAACTTGCTTCCGCCATTTGAATTTTTGCTGAATCTTCCAACATTACTCCGAGAAGACTTTTTGTACCAATTGTACAAATGATTCTTCCCTTGAAGCCATTTTTTACGAAGAGTGGCAACCGACCAATGTGGTCGATATGCGAATGAGTCAAAACTATGTAGTCGATTTCTGCTAGATTCAAATGATTTAATATCTCTTGATTTTTATCGAGAGAATCATTAAAGCTGCATTGAATCAGGCCAGAATCAAACAAAATTCTGATACACTTTTTTCCTTCGCTGACAGTTAAATAATAACAGGAGCCTGTTAGATCTCCAGCTACACCGCCTAAAAATTGAATTCTTGCTTTCATCTTTGTTGTTTTTGGTGAATTTAGTTGTTAACGTCCTTTTGTATATTATTAGTCAAAGATTACTAAAGCGCAAGTTGATAACTTCCTTCATAATATTTTGAGATATATAATAACTAGTATATAATAATGTACAGACAGGACCGGAAATTTTCCAAAAAAACTGTCATTATAATTACATCACTCAAATTATGAATCTCAACAAAGCGAAAATTGTCTTGTCGGTTTTTTTGTTAACAAATTTCTTGTTTTCAGGCCTTTTTTCTTCAATAAATTTTGCCAAAGCCAACAACAATAAGACGATTACAATCACTTTTGCCGCAACTCCTACTCCTGGGTTAACGACAGTGACGAAAGCGCCTTTGAAATACAATAAGGATTTTGCATTTAGTTACGCGGCAGACGATGGTTATATCGAAGGCTATAATCCGATCTATCATTATTTTAATGGGGGTTATATTTCCGCCGATGGCTCCACTGTTGGCGGTCTTTACTATACTAATGGGGCCGGTTATCGTATTCCATTCACAGGCAGCTTTAATTGGTTTTCAAACAGCGGAACAACTTTTAGCGATTTGCATGTTAACACCCCGAGTAACATGACTTGGGATAATTTGCGAGAAACTTATGCCAGCGGTTGGGAGCCGATTAATCATGGTTGGACTTCAATCAACACGCCAGACCCAACTAGCACAATTATCAATTATCCCGCTCCGCATGGACCAAGCACGATTGATTATAGTTATGAAGTAAGTCAAAATACTCTTCGATTATTCCAAGAATTAGGAGTAACAGTAAAGCATTTTGGTTTACCAAATGGTGACAAGAATTACACTAGTGCCGCCTGGGCTAATGGAATGAAGACAGTTTATGAAGGGCAAACGACGAGTGCACTTGAAGAGAAGGGAGTTAACGTGACCAATAGCGTTAGTCTTAGCAACCTTTTGATTCATCGTTTTTATTTTGAAGAAAATAAATCAACAAACGCCAATATGAAGGCGTATATTGATAATTTAGCAAATGAAAGTCGGGGCGGAAATAAATTTTGGGGGGTTGCCAGTAATCATCGCGTCGTAGTTGGAGCTGGTAACGGTAATCTATCGTTTGATAAGTTTAAGTACTTCATGGATTATCTTGAAAACACTTATGGCGCTAATGGTGATGATAGCGTTTGGATGGCCTCCAGCCCCGAGGTCTATGAGTATTTGTCAGTAAAACAAAATACGGTTGTTTCTAGTAATTTAGTCGGTAATGTTTTAACAGTTGATCTGGATTCTTCAGCAGTTGACACTGATTTGCGACGCTATGCTTTATCTCTCTTGGTTAGCTCAGATGCGACGATATCTTCAATTTCTTACGGCTCTGGTTTTACTGCTCATTCAGATAATAAAACAACCGGGTTAATTAACTTAGATTGGGGGCAGATTTTTACTGCCAACGATTTAACTCGTGTCAGTGCTCTTGTGACAACCGCAGAAGCAAATAAATCAGTTTCTAGTGTTAATAATGCGCGAACCTATACAAATTTATTAAACGATACTACTCAATTGGCTGATAAGAACACCTATAATGCCCGGCTTAATGCGATAGTAGTGCCGCTTAGAACTTGGAAAATTGATACGGGAACCAATGGTTCCTCGGTTGGTGTATGGAATAGCTATTCAGCTATCACGGCAACATCATCACCTTTGACAGGGTTATTAGATTCAGATGGCTGTAATGCGTCATGTGGCACGTTTCCTTCCATCTCTATTTCTAGAACCATGGTTAAATATGGTTTTGGGGCGACAACCACACCAGCCGATACGGGAATTTATCCAGACGCCATGATGAAAAATGGTGTGTATATTCGAACCGGTACTGGCGGTACTGGCGGTGTTAAAATAAGTGGACTTAATACTTCGAAAACATATAACATCAAATTATTTGGTTCAACCGTTACTAATAGTGCTGATAATAAAGTTACGGTTTATTCAATTTATAATAAGGCTGGGACGAAAGAGCAAAACACTTATTTGAATACTTCGACAACGACGGTTTTTGCACAGGTTGCGCCAGAGCCAGATGGAACCATCGAAGTGTTGCTGACACCGAAAGTAACTGCTTGGGGCTATGCTTTGTTAAATGTGATGGAGGTTGAAGAAAACCTTCTTCCTGCACCAACTGGGCTATCTTATCCCTCACCAAATGTTTACGTTAGAAATTCATCTATCACTCCAATTTCTCCGACCATCACTGGCTCAGGAATTACCTATAGCGTGAACCCAACTCTACCAGCAGGTTTAACTTTTAGCACGAGCACCGGTATTATTTCTGGCACACCAACAGAAGCAGTGAACCCAAGTTACTACAATGTCACGGCGACAAATAATGGAGGTAATACCTCGTTTGCTGTTCTGATGACGGTCAACAATATTGCTCCCGGCAGTCTCTCTTACTCCTCGCCACATACTTATACAAAAGATTCTTCGATTACTCCGCTCACCCCAACTATTACCGGGCAAGGACTCACTTATAGTGTTTCACCGGATTTACCGACTGGAATCACTCTCGACCCGGATACCGGAATTATTTCTGGCACACCCACTATTTCTGCCAGTCAAAATACCTATACAATAACTGCAACTAATTCTGGTGGCAGTAGCACTTTTGGCTTGGTGATGACAGTAAATAGTGTTTACTCTTTGTCTTATACGGCTGGTGCTGGCGGAACAATTTCTGGGACTAGCACCCAGTTGGTTGTTAGTGGCTCTAACGGAACCCCCGTTACACCTGTCGCAAATGCCAATTACCATTTTGTAAATTGGAGTGATGCTTCAACTTCGAGCCCCAGAACAGATACAAATGTCACAAACAATATTTCTGTCACTGCTAATTTTTCTATTAATACCCACAATCTTGTTTATACTGCGGGTGCTGGTGGCTCCTTGGCTGGTACAACAACACAATCTGTTACTCATGGTTCAAACGGAACCCCCGTCACACCTGTCGCAAATGCCAATTACCATTTTGTAAATTGGAGCGATGCTTCAACTTCGAGCCCCAGAACAGATACAAATGTCATAGATGATATATCCGTTACTGCCAATTTTTCTATTGATATTCATAACCTTGTATATTCAGCGGGTATTAATGGATCAATTACTGGAACAACCACGCAATCAGTTGCTCATGGTGCGAACGGAACTCCTGTAACCGCAGTCCCAAGTACCAATTATCACTTTGTAAAATGGAGTGACGATGTGATGACCGCTGCCAGAACGGATTTGAATGTAACAGGGAACATTTCAGTCACCGCTCAATTTGCAATTAATACTTTCTCTCTTTCTTACTCTTCAGGTTCAGGAGGAACTATTTCTGGCACAACAACCCAAACTATTAATTACGGTTCAAACGGAACCCCAGTCACACCTGTCGCAAATGCCAATTACCATTTTGTAAATTGGAGCGATGCTTCAACTTCGAGCCCCAGAACAGATACGAATGTCACAAACAATATTTCTGTCACTGCTAATTTTGCCATTAATACTCATAATGTAAATTACGCAGCAGGTACCAATGGATCAATCACTGGAACCTTGTCACAAATCGTAAACCACGGTTCAAACGGCACCACTGTTACTGCTTCTCCAAATGCAAATTATCACTTTGTAAATTGGAGTGATGACTTGATGACTGCCACCAGAACAGATTTGAATGTAAACAATAATATTTCTGTAACAGCCAACTTTGCGATCAATACTTATGACCTTGTGTATTTCGCTGGAACTAATGGGTCAATCACAGGCACAACCACGCAATCAGTTGCTCATGATTCGAATGGAACTTCTGTAACTGCGGTTCCAAATGCAAATTATCACTTTGTAAAATGGAGTGATGATGTGACAACCGCTACTAGGACTGATTTGAATGTTATAAATAATATTTCTGTCACCGCACAATTTGTTCGCGATTCCTCTGGCTCTTCATATAGTCTTAATTATGCGGCTGGAATTGGTGGAATAATTTTAGGATCAAGCACACAGATGGTTGGCAGTGGAGATAGTGGCACCTCTGTTACCGCGACGCCAGATAATGGTTATCGTTTTCTAAAGTGGTCTGATAATGTCTTAAATTCAACTCGCACGGAAACTAACGTTACAAATGATTATTCAGTCACTGCTGATTTTGAGTTAATACCAATCATTAATAGTTCGCCAGTCACTTTACCTGCTGGTGTTGGAAATGGTCTCTCGGATCACGCTATACCAATGAATTCAGTTGGCGATATTGGATCAATCACTAATGGTGGAATTAACATGCTTGGCTATATTAACTCCCAGGCAAACTTTAGTGCTCCTGAAAGTGCTAATGGTTGGCAATCAGCAAACCACAATTTTCAAATAAGTAAATTAGATTTGGCTAATAATTTTATTACTCTCATAATTTCTTCAAAACCTCAAACAATTACTCTAAAAAAATACGAGGTGAGAGATGTAGATCTTGATGGAGATAAAAAAAATGACATTCGTTTAACTTTCGCCGGCACGTATAACAACCGGGTAGAGATAACAGTTAAGTCTCTGTCACGAATATCTGCTGACCCAGTAATCATCGCGCCAAGCGTTCCAGCAATTAAAAAATTTGTCTTCAAAAAAGATCTCAAATCTGGTGTGACAAATAGCGATGTCACGGAGCTGCAGAAGTATCTTAATGTCAATGGTTATTTAGTTGCTAAAATGGACGCCGGTTCTCCTGGCAAAGAAACGTCAAAATTTGGTGCTGCCACGAAAGCGGCGCTAATTAAATTTCAAAAGAAAAATAAAATCAATCCAGCCATTGGTATTTTCGGTCCTGTTACTAGGAAAATGATCAATAATAAATAAATACCAGGGCAATAAAAGCTCTAGTATCGTTCGATAATTAATAATTAACTTTATGAAAAAACAAGCGGTAAAAAAAGGTTCAAGTGCTGTTGAGTCAACAGTTGTTGGCGCTAGTCTCGCGGGCTTAGCGGCGGTTGCTTATTTTTTTCTAGGTCCAGAAGGGAAGAAGCATCAGAAAAATGTTAAGTCCTGGGCAATCAAAATGAAGGGCGATGTAGTTGAGAAATTAGAAGCCGCTCGTAGCGTTGGCGAGCCAGCTTATCACGCGATTATTGATACTGTGGCTGCTAAGTATGAAAAAGGGAAAAAGACCAGCCCGGAGGAGATCAAGGCATTAGCTCTAGATTTGAAAAAACACTGGAAAACAATTTCATCCTCGATGAAAGTTGAAAAACCAAAACCAGCAAAAAAACCGATAAAAACAGTCAAAAAGGCGACAGTTATTAAGTCAAAAACTAAAAATATTGGATCATCAGCTAAGAAGGCTAAATAATTTTTATCGAACTAAAAAACACATCGTACAGATGTGTTTTTTAAATAGTCTTTAACCTAATTATCTCAAAAGTTAAAAAATATGATATTATTAAACTATATATTTAAGCTAAATTTCAAGTACAATTAATTTCTCCATATGACCATTAAAGAATTAAGCGAATTAATAATGGAGCAGGCTAAACAAAAGGGTTTTGGCACAGCGCCGGCGGCAATTAATGTCGCCGAAAAAATTGCCCTAATCCATTCGGAGGTTTCCGAAGCTTTTGATGCCTATCGCCACAACAATATTGATGGTAAGGATGGCTTCAAGGAAGAGCTTGGCGATGTAATGCAGCGAGTGCTTCATCTTGCTGGCATTTTAGGATTCAATCTAGAAGATGAAATAATCAAGAAACTTGAAACCAATAAAGATCGTGATTGGAATTGGAGTGAGATGAATGAAATACATTCCTAAATAACTATATGAAAGAAAAAAATACAATTGTGAAAACGTGGCACGAAAAACATGCCAGTTCGATTACTTGGGGAGAGAAAGTCGCCGACGGAACGGCGAGATTAATGGGCTCTTGGAGATTTATTATTATTCAAACCATCTTCGTTATTTTGTGGATGATTTTAAATGTCCTTGCTTTTACTCAGCACTGGGATGTCTATCCTTTTATTCTTCTCAATCTAATTTTTTCAACGCAAGCTGCTTATGCGGCGCCAATTATTATGATGGCGCAGAACCGCCAGAACGAGAGAGACCGTTATCAGGCGAAAGAAGATTATTATACTAACGTCCAGGCGAAAAAAGAAATTGAAGAATTACAAAAAGCTTTAGCGAGAATCGAGAATGATAAACTAAATAAGATTCTCGAAATACTCAGCAAGTAAAAACAAAAAATACACCATTAATGGTGTATTTTTAAGGTAAGAAGAAGTTAAGGGAATAAATAATTAAAGCATTAATTGCTGTCATCCCAATAAACACGCCAAGAAGGCACTTCCAGAGAGGAATTTTTAGGGTCGCGCTGACATAAATTATTAAGTCAGTTGGAAGCAACGGCAAGAAGCTCCAAATGATAATAATTGGAATTTCTTTTTTATCTAAACTCTTTTTTATTTTATCAATTTTATCTAGATGCTTATTTTGAAAATACTCATCAAGACCGAGAAAATGTGAGAATTTATAAATTAAAATTGTTGAAACCAAAACTCCCAAAGTGTTAATAACGAAAACAGTGAGCGGTGAGAATAAAACACTGCTAGCAAGAGTAAGTGAGAGAGGTGAAATAAAAAGCAAACCGCGAAAGCAGATAATTAGCGAGTAGATAATTATCGCTAACCAATAATGATGACCGATAACCGAAATGAGAGTTGTGAGGTTAAAAGTATCCGGAAATATTAGATAAGCAAAAAGACCGGCCATTATAATAGTAAACCAAGCAAGACCAATTATTTTTTTATTTAGTCTGATTGTCATTCCTTTGACAGGCGCTTCCAGAAGAAACATAAACGAGGTCCTTCTTTTTACTTACGCCAATAATGTTTATTTGGCAGGGAACTAGATTGTTGGGAATTTGATAGACAACAAATAAAAGATTTTCTCTTCCTTCTGGATAGTTTAAACGCTCTTTAAATAACTTTAAAAAGTTAGCTTCTTTAAAATTATTATCTGCGCCAAGATATTTTTTAGCAAAGTCGCTCTTGGTGTAAACCGTCACATTTTGACCACGCTGCGCACTCTTGTCCAAGAATTCTAAATAGTGCTGGAATGGCTTTGGTTGAGAGAGAACGGTAACTTGTAAGACAATTATGGTTAGCCCGATAAAGAGGGTAATAATGATAATCGCTTTGAGCCAGGATCGGATTTTATTAGGTTTTTTTATCATATATTTATTAACTCTTTAATTTTACTCTTATTATTAATTTTTGAGAATCAGACCTTTCAATTTACAAAAATAAAATTATGTGTTATGCTTCGTCGGCAGCTTCAAGGGTTTGTGTATTTACTGGGTAGGTATATCAGATTATGGGGCTAATTTAATTAATATTAGCTTAAGTATCAGGTTTATGAAAACATTCAAAGAGCTGGGTTTGAATACCCATATTTTAAAAAGCCTTAAAGAACTCGGATATCTTGAGGCAACACCGATTCAAGAACAAGCAATTCCATTTGTTCTTGAAAATGAGCGCGATTTAATTGGTCTTGCTCAAACTGGGACCGGTAAAACGGCGGCTTTTGGTTTACCAATTTTAAACAAATTAGAAAAAAACAGAGAAGTCCAGGCAATTATTTTGTGTCCAACCAGAGAATTATGTTTACAAATCAGTAAGGAAGTAGATAGTTTTGCCAAATATTCTGATGGAGTGGGGGTGGTTGCTGTCTATGGCGGAGCAAGAATTGATGTCCAGATTAGAGAAATTCGGGCTGGCGCCAACATTGTTGTTGGTACTCCTGGGCGAGTTCTTGATTTGATTCGACGAAAGATTTTAAAACTACAAACTATCCGCTTTGTGGTTCTTGATGAAGCTGATGAAATGCTTGACCTTGGTTTCAAGGATGATCTTAATGAAATTCTTAGTGATACCCCTGACACCAAACAAACATTATTGTTTTCGGCAACAATGTCACCGACTATCTATAGCATCGCCAAGAAGTACATGAATTCGCCAGAGGAGATTAGTGTCGGCAAAAAGAATGTCGGTGCTGACCAGTTGGCTCATCAATATTATTTTGTGAAGCCAGGACAAAAATATGAGGCTCTCCGTCGCATTGTTGACTCAGAACCAGATATCTACGGCATTCTATTTTGTCGGACTCGGAATGAAACTCGAGAAATTGCCGATCGTTTGAAGGAGGATCGGTATTCAACGGAAGCTCTACATGGTGACGTCTCTCAAGATATGCGCACTTTGATCATGGAACGTTTTCGGAGCCGAAAGGTGCAATTACTAGTTGCGACTGATGTTGCGGCGCGCGGAATCGACGTTAATGACTTGACCCACGTTATTAATTATAATTTACCAGACGCCAACGAAATTTATCTTCACCGCAGTGGTCGCACTGGTCGGGCACAAAAAAAAGGAATTTCAGTTTCAATTATTACTGCTCGTGAGTCTCGAAAGATTCGCGAACTTGAACAAAAAGTTGGTAAACCTTTTGAATTAAAGCAAGTGCCAACTGGTCAGGAAATTTGCGGTAAACAACTTTTTAAATTGGTTGATAAAATCAAAGATACAAAAGTTGATGAAAAAGAAATCGCGCAATTTTTACCAGTAATCGAAGAAGGTTTGAAAGATTTATCTCGTCAAGAATTATTAACTCGTTTTGTTTCAGTTGAGTTTAACCACTTTTTGAATTTATATAAACATACTCGAGATTTGGAAGTTGTTGCTGCTAGTAGTTTTGGTGATCGAGTATCAAAGCGCGAAAGTCTATTGTCTGATGAAGATTATATTAATGTGCGCTTAAGTCTCGGGAAAAGAGATGGCTTTAATATCAAAACCTTATTTGACATGATTAATAGTTTGCCTGATTTGAAGGGTGCAGATATTGGTAAAATTAAAATGTCCGATTCATTTACTATTTTTGGAATTGATAAAAACAAAGAGAAGGATGTTGTTTCAAGTTTTGAAACAATTTCTTACGACGGGGAAGCGATTGTCGCAAGTATTGAAGGTGGTTTTGAAATCGATCAAACTAGTCGAATTTTTGCCGAAGAGGTGAAACGCCGCCCAGCACCAAGAAAAGGTGGAAAGAAACCAGGCGTTTTCAGGGGAAGAAAATAATATATCAGAATATGAAAAAGGACTCTTTACTTGAAGGGTCCTTTTTTTGTGTATTTTCTTTAAAACTATTTAACATCAATAACCTTCAGAATGAATTCCAATTTATTTTTTAGATAACTACTTTCTTCTGGTCCAGCATATTTGAGAGTTCCATCATTTTTCAGGTCGCAAAATTTCATGTCAAATATTTGACCAATTTTATAAAGCATCATAATAACGTCTGGTTCCAATTCAATTTTACTCGGCACAGTGTAGCAAGGTCCTTTTTGGGGACTGTTTTGGTCAATAATATTGAGAATATGATTGATCCATCTTTTGATTAGAGACACGCTAGTGCCATTAATTACTTCTTCCATGATTAAAAATATTAAATTTGTTAATGAATTTTTGAGTTTCAAATAATCTTAAGTGTTGATGGCTATTTTGTCAATATTGATTTAAAGATATGATATAAAATTAATCACAAAAATCCTTGGCGTTCGTTTCTGTTTATGCTATAATTTCGATGTTAAAAGCCTAAGATTTTTTTAATGTTTTGGCAAAAAAAAGAAGCGACAAAAGGAAAGAAAACTCCTCAAACGACACTTAAGACCAATGAACAAATTGTCACCTCTAACCTGAGTGTGACCTATTTTCCTGGGCAGAGTAATGAGGTTAAATCATTAGACAATATCAATCTCTCAATCTCTGAGGGAGAGTTTATTATATTCTTCGGTCCTTCTGGTTGCGGAAAGTCGACTCTGCTTTATTCGATCGCTGGACTCGAAACCGGAATCCAGGGCGATATATTTGTTGAGGGAAAAAATTTAGCAGAAATGCGTCCTCACAAAAAAGAGTTGTATTTCCGAGACACTATTGGCATGGTCTTTCAGGCCTACCATTTAATTCCGACGCTTACTGTTTTGCAAAACGTGACCTTGCCGTTGATTGCCGCCGGAGTGAAACCGGGAGAGCGTCAGAAAAGAGCCATGGAACTTCTCGAGCGTTTTGGCGTGAAGACCCAAGCTAATAAACTGCCAAACAATCTATCTGGTGGACAACAACAAAGAGTGGCAATTTGCCGGGCAGTTATTAATAGCCCGAGTATTATTTTAGCCGATGAACCTTTAGGTAACCTTGACTCTCATTCAGCAAATGAAGTGGTTCAATTGCTTAGAGATCTGAATGTCAATTTTAAGAAGACCGTTGTTTTGGTTACCCATGACCCAACGTATTTGGACATTGCTCACCGCGTCTTCTTTATTAAAGATGGCCGATTGGTTGATACTAAAGTGAATCGCGTTCTTGGAGAAGATGACGGTAAAATGGTGCTCAAAGAATGCGTTGAAGCGGGTACTTGCACTAAGGAGTTTAAGTTCCTTTCTGAGCAGTATTCTCGCCTTAAACCGCAAACCCCTTCATCACTCCTCATGTCTTATCAGGCAAAGAATTTGGCGACCCTTGCTTTAGCGGATTTTGTGGTTGATGATTTTGACCGCTTGCATGAAAAAATTGAAATTGCATTAAGTCAAAATAATGATTTTTCTGGAGTTTTTGAATTTCTTGATGTTAGCCCAGATGAAGGTGGACTCGGAATGGATAGTCGGACAGCCAAAAAGATCACTAACAAAATAAAATCTCTAGCCAAAGAATTAATGATTGGTGAAAACTTACCTCATCGGACAAGTGATGATGATGATTTTGCCACGGATCTTTTAGTTGCTGAGGAAGAAAGAGAAGAGGTTGTTTTACGTCGAGCAATTTTTGATGAATTAAGTATAAAACTAAAAGCGCATAAAAGTTTAGCAATAATTGACCGAGCGATTACTGATCGCTTTCGTGGTCGCATTGATCGTAAGGAACTGCTTCGTATTTTGAGCTCATCTTTATTAAAAGGGGGCGCAGGTTTGAAACGAAGTTTGGCAAATAAGATTGCCAAGCGTCTTGAGCTTTGGCTAATTGGTCATAAAGAACGTTAATCTATGAAATTTAAAGACCTAATTGTTTTATCTACTCGATCTTTTAAGACCAACACTAGTCGGACGGCTTTGACGGTTTTGGGTTTGGGAATCGGTATTGCCGCCGTTTTCTTTTTAGTTTCCCTTGGTTATGGTCTCCAAAATGTTATTTTAGGAAAAATAACGACAACCGACTCGGTTTTGACATTGGATGTTAGCGCTGGTTCTAATTTAGTAATTCTTGATAAAGCCAAAGTAGATTTTATTAATGATATGCCATCAGTTGCTGAAACTAGTCCAACTGTTAGTTTGGCTGGGCAATTAGTCCACGCGTCGTCTATTTCCGATGGTTTAGTTAGTCTGGTTGATAAACCATATTTCCGGCTCAGTGGCGTGAAAATTGCTGTTGGTCGCGAGTTTGCTAATAGCCAAGACCCTGAAATCGTTGTTTCATCAGCGACGGCAAAAATTTTCGGCTACACAAAGCCAGCAGACATTATCGGTCAAGATATTAAGTTAAATTTATTTATTCCTGGTGAAGATAAGGAAGTCACGGTGGTTACCGCCCTCGATTCCGTTTATAAGGTCGTCGGGGTGGTGACCGATGATAATACCAACTTTATTTATGCACCAATCAATACCGTTACAAAAGTTGAATTGCCACCTTATTCTGATTTACGCGTAAAAGTGAAAACTGAAGCAGACCTTAACCCAACCCGTGAGGAAATTATTCGCCAGGGTTTTATGGTTTCTTCTTTGTCTGATACAATCAATCAAACCAAAAAAATCTTTTCAATTATTCAGATTGTTTTGGGGGTTTTTGGTTTAATTGCTTTGATTGTTTCGGCGATTGGGATGTTCAATACAATGACCATTACTTTATTGGAAAGAACACAGGAGATTGGTATTATGCGGTCAATTGGCGTCACAAACCGCGACGTTGCTAGTCTTTTTCTTCTTGAATCAGTAATAATGGGATTTTTGGGTGGCTGTGGTGGTCTCTTGATTGGCTATTTGACTGGTGAAATTTTCAACATTTCAATTAACATTATGGCTAAGAATTTTGGCGGACAATCCTTGAACTTATTCTACAGTCCGGATTGGTTTATTTTATTTGTCATTGTTTTTTCAACTTTAACTGGTTTTTTGACTGGACTTTATCCAGCTCGTCGAGCAGCAAAATTAAATCCGCTCGATGCTTTACGTTATAAATAATTTTTTGCTATGGAATTTCTAGGATTACCATCTATAAAATCAAAAATTGTCCGAGCCGGTTCTTCTAAAACGATTAAGGACTCTTTTGCTGCCGCTAAGAAAAAAAAGAATATAGTGGTCTTTAAGAAACAAAAGAAAACTTTCGTGCTTAATAAAATTGAAGACGCGAGTAAAAAGAAAGCATTTTCCTTCTCTTTGCCAAAAATAGATATATCTCATTTTAGACTGCCAAATTTTGATAATTTTCAGCGATCCAAAAAAACATTCGCTTTTCAGAGAAGAAATAAAAAAATTGATCAGAAAAATATTTTTTCCAATCTAACATTTTTCGAAGGTTTTTTTGGTTTTTTGAGATACAAAACGAGAAATTTTAAGAGGGAAGTGAGTAGTTTTTTCTCTGGCAGGCCTTGGCGCAAAGCAGTAGCATCTTTTATTTTAGTGGCAGTGATTATTGTCGCTATCTTCAGTAATCATTCAGCAAAAGCAGCGTCATATACTTTTTCCCAAGTTAATTGGGGCGGTGGGCTTAGTACCGACTCAGCAATGCACCCAGGCGGACAATCTAGTTGGAATAAATTTGAGTTTAAAGATGCAAATATCTCCGTTGTTAATAGTGGCACCGCTCTCCAATTGGGTCTTGCATCAACTTCTATCACCCAAACCAACAATGGAACGTCCACCACTGGTTTTAATCTGGCAGGGGCGAGCGTTTCTAACGCTGCGGTTGTGGGAATCGGGACTAGCACAAACGTCCAGGTTACGAAAAGTAATTTTACGAAACCAATGGTTATTTCTGTTGGCGGAGTTACTACAATTGCTCTTAAATCCGATGGAACGGTCTGGGCTTGGGGCTATAATTACTATGGTCAATTGGGTGATGGGACTTCGTTAGACATATCATTCGCAAAGCAAGTTCATGGGCCTGATAATATTGGATATTTAACAAATATAATTTCTATTGCGGGAGGTTCCGGTTATGCTCTTGCTCTTAAATCCGATGGCACAGTTTGGGCTTGGGGGGCTAATGATAGTGGCTATTTAGGAGACAACACAACCGTGCAAAAGAAAACGCCCGTCCAAGTTCATGGTCCTGGTAACGTTGGGTTTTTAACTGATATTGTGTCAATTTCTTCTACTGGGAGTTCAGCTTACGCTGTTAAATCCGATGGTACGGTCTGGGCTTGGGGATACAATGCTACCTATCAATTAGGTGATTCTACAACCACCCAAAGGCTCACCCCAGTTCAAGTTCATGGTAGTGGTGATGTTGGATTTTTGACTGACGTCGTTTCTGTTTCCCCAAATGCTGCCTCCGGTGTTTTTGCTCTTAAATCCGATGGAACGGTCTGGGCTTGGGGATATAACAATATTGGTCAGTTAGGGGACAACACGATGGTTAATAAAACTAGCCCAACTCAAGTTCATGGTCCAGGTGATGTCGGTTTTCTAACCGGGGTTGTAAGCTTAGCTGCCTCCAATAATTGGCAATATCCCTTCACAATCGCTGTTAAAAATGACGGCACGGTTTGGGCTTGGGGTATTAATAATTATGGTCAATTGGGAGATAATACCACCGTCAACAAAACCGTTCCCGTCCAAGTTCATGGAACAGGTAATGTTGGTTTTTTAACTGGTGTTTCTTCGGCTTCATTAAGTCAACTATCTTCCTATGCTGTGAAATCTGATGGCACAGTCTGGGCTTGGGGCGGTAACAGTGATGGTTGTCTGGGTGATAATACGCAAACCTCAAGAAACACTCCGATTCAAGTACATGGAACAGGTAACGTTGGTTTTTTAACTGGTGTTTCTACCATTTCGTCTAGTGGCAATTTTTCTGTTGTTTTGAAATCCGATGGCATGGTCTTGGCTTGGGGTAATAATAGTTATGGTCAATTAGGAGATTCCACAACGTCTTCAAAAAGCACCCCAGTTCAATCACAAGCTTCTGTCCCTGAAAATTTAAATTTAGGAACGGCGGCAATTGTCAAAATTGTATCGCCGAATGGTACAATGGTTGCTTTGAAATCCGATGGAACGGTCTGGGCTTGGGGTCTCAACAATTATGGATTATTGGGAAATGGGGGAACTACTAGCCACGTAGGGATGGCAATTCAAGTTCATGGTCCGGGTAATGTTGGTTTTTTAACGGGAATAACTGATGTAATTGCTAATAGTCAGGGCTCGGTCTTTGCTATTAAATCCGATGGAACGGTCTGGGCTTGGGGTTATAATAGAGGCCTTTCTAATTTGGGTGATAATTCTACAACAGATAGAAGTTACCCCGTTCAAGTTCATGGTCCCGGTAATGTTGGTTTTTTAACCGATGTTGCAAGTATTTATGCTGGTTATTACGCAACCTATGCCGTGAAAAACGATGGAACGGTCTGGGCTTGGGGTTCTAATGACTCTAGCCGTCTCGGCGATAATACAACCACAACAACCTTAGTGCCTGTTCAAGTCCATGGTCCAGGTGACGTTGGTTTTCTAACCGGGGTAGCCTCTTTGTCTTTGGGTGACGCTTGGGTTTATGCCCTAAAAACCGATGGTACTGTCTGGGCTTGGGGAAAGAATACCTCAAGTAATCTTGGTGATAACACCTTAACGAACAGAGCTACGCCGGTTCAGGTGCATGGGCCAAACGACGTCGGATTTTTGACTGGCGTCACGGCTGTTTTTGCTGGCTATAATCCTTTCGCGGTAGCTTTAAAAAATGACGGTACTCTCTGGGCTTGGGGAAATAATTCCCAGGGTGGATTAGGGGACGGCGGTTCGTCCTATAATGTAAAAGGTACCCCGCAACAGGTAAAGGGTATTAATAATGTTGGTTTCTTGGCCGGTGTTAGTTCTTGCTATATTTCCGGATATAATGTTTTTTTTCTAAAAACCGATGGCACTCTTGGTGCTTGGGGGCAAAATAGTGGTGGGGAATTGGGTGATAACACAACAACACAAAGATTGACTCCGATTCAAGTTCATGGTCCTGGTAACGTTGGTTTTTTGACTGGTGTCTCTAATTTTATCATGCTCACCGATAATTTGCGGGCTGCTTTGAAATCAGATGGAACGGTCTATACCTGGGGTGACAATAGTCAAGGCGCTTTGGGTGATAATACTTTTGTCAATAAAAATCTTCCCACTCAAGTGCATGGGGTGAATGATGTCGGTTTTTTAACCAACGTGATAAAAGTACTTGCTGCCCGTACTTTTTTCGTTGTTCAGTCTGATGGAACAGTTCTAGCTTGGGGTTATAATGGCTCTTATAATATCGGCGACGGTTCTGGTGATACCAGAAAAACACCAGTAAATGTAAAAATTTACGCTACTTTTTCTAATATGAATGCGGGAACTGATTCATATTTTTCTTCCGGAACCTACACATCCGGAGTTATTGATTTTGGAATTTCCATTCCGTCGTTTTCTACTGTTAATATTTCTGCAGTTTTACCAACCAGCACTGGTTTTTCTGTCGACGTTAGAGCTGGCGACACTGCCAATCCTGACGGGTCTTGGACGGGGTGGCTTTCTGGTCTAACAAACGGCGGAAATATTAGTTCATTGGGTTCTCATCGCTATGTTCAATATAAAATAAATCTTTCAACATCCAATACTTCGGTATCACCTTCTATTAGCGACGTAACACTTGGATATAATATTTATCCCGCGAGTCAAACTCTGCGGTCCTCAGCCTATAACACCGTTGATGCCGGAAATATTATCGGTGGTCTAGGAATGACTGAAGATCTGAACCTGCCAACTAGCACCGGAGTCATTCTTTCAATTCGAACTGCGGCAAGTCAAGGGTCATTAGCTTCATCAACCTGGTACGATTTTACTAACGCTACTTCGCATTGCACAAAAGTTAATGGCGTTGTGAATTGTCCTCTTTCATCATTACCTAGTGCTCTAACTTCTGGCGGTGATGACCAATGGTGGCAATACAAATTAACTTTAACTTCCGATGGTTCATTTACCCCAACTGTCTCTGGTGTATCCGTAAAATATGTTGTTAATGCTCCACCAGAATTATCTAATGTCTCTGCCGTTCAAGGCCAAGATGGTAAAGTAAATATTTCATATGACGTAATGGACCCAGACACACATACTGGCAGTAATACGCCCGGAAAAGTGACTCCGTCTTTTGAATATTGGAATGGCAATGCCTGGCTTCCTTGCGCAACTTTGAGTGTTGGGGCGACAGAAAATAAAGATGTCAGTGACGCGACCTCGACCACTTATACCTTAGCGTGGGACCCAACTGTTGATTTTAATAATCATTATATTACGGATGCAAAAATTCGGGTAAAAGTTAATGACAACGAAACTGCCAATAATTTAGCAAGTTTAGAATCTGCTGCTTTTACTATCGATACCGTTAGGCCGGTGGTTGATTCATTTATTCTTGATGCGAGAAGTGATGCCACAAATAATATTTCAATCTCTGTCACTGAAAATACTCTTGATGGTCTGAAGATGAAAATATCTAATCATAATGACTTATCACCAGATGGGATTAATTCTGATTCTGGAACCTGGATCGATTATGCCACCACCAAGACCTGGGTCTTTGCCAATGGTAACCCCTCTGTTTATTATCAGTTTAAAGATAAACTTGGAAATATTTCAAATAGTGGAGCAATCTCACAAGTATCTTTGCCGGCAAAACCGTTAAATATTATTTTTCAAGATGTTTCGAGTATCGAAACTTCTGATTGGCGTGAATTTGTTGCTTGGGGAAAAATTGCCAATCCGCCGGCCGGTTTTAAACAATATAATATTTATCGCTCAACTGATGGCACAAATTATTCTTTGCTAACCACTCAAAATGACCGTTCAAATAATTTTGTCTTGGACAGTGGCCTAGATACTTCCGCTACTTATTACTATCGTGTTAGCTCAGAAGATGAGTCTGGTAATATTTCGAATTATTCAAATATTGTTAATGACCGTCCAGATGGTCAAGGAGGTAGCGATCTTACCCCACCAGTCATTAGTAACATTCAAATTTCTGATATAACCGCACAATCAGCAATGGTGACCTGGGAAACTGACGAGCCGGCAAATTCGGCGGTTAGCTATATCACTAATGATTTAGGAGATTTTACTGACGCACCAAATGTTGGCGTTTCTTCAATGTTAGATAATGCTAGTCGTCTCGGAAAACATTCGGTCTTTTTGAATAACCTCACACCTGGTGCAACATATTACATTCAGGTTTCATCTGCCGATCCAAACTCAAATCTTTCTACCGGCGGTGAAGGAAATTCTTTCACGGTTTTATCGGGTCCAACAATTTCTAATGTTCAAATCGCTAGTACTCAAAACACGGGCGCCACAATTACTTGGACTACGGGAGAGATTAGTGATTCTCATGTTCTTTATTCAACTGACTCTACTCTTAGCAATCCAGTTGAAGTGGGAATGAATGAATTAATAAATAATCATCAAATTAATTTAACTGGTCTTAATCCTGGAACTACTTATTATTTCTATGTTAAGTCGGGTGTTGCAGAAGACAAAAATATTTTAAAGGGAGAAGTCGCATATTATAACTTTACCACTGCATCCGATGTTATGCCGCCACTGATTACCTTTGATCCATCGACCGGTGTTTCTGGTAAAACAGAAACGGCAGCTCGTATTTCTTGGACCACCGATGAGCTCGCCTCTTCATCGATTGAATATAGTTCTGATGATTCGTATAGCCAAGTAATCTCAAATGTAAATTTAAACACCAATCATTCTTTTGATCTCACTGCTTTGACTAAAGGAACTCTTTACAACTTCCGTCTTAAGAGCGCAGATGCCAACGGTAATCTCGCCGTGCTCAGTAACTTAACTTTTTTGACTGAAGATCTAACCGACACAACTCCTCCAGCGATTAGTGGAGTTCAAACAGATCAGATTTTTGATACTTCCGCAACGATTATCTGGGATACCAATGAACCAGCAAATTCCTTGGTTAATTATGGGGTTGCCTCGTCGACTTATAGTAGTTCTTCCTTAAGCACCTTATCTAATTACAGTCACGCCGTGATTCTCCGGAATTTAGCACCATCAACTAAATATTACTACAAAGTCACTTCTGTTGATGGTAATAGTAATTCGTCCAGTAGCGAAGGTTTCAGTTTTACTACTTCCGAAACATTAGTTCTTGATAGTGTTGCGCAAGCGGCGGCCGATGCTGCTCGGTTGGCTGGAAAAAACAGTGCCGCTCCTTCAGGAGGAGGCGGTTTACTGATTATTGATAAGACAGATAAAATTGCTCCGACAATTAGTAACTCAGCAGTTGATAGTATTAATTCTGATCAAGCAACAATCACCTGGAATACAGATGAATTGGCCGACAGTATGGTTGAATTTGGTTCAACTGAATCTTTTGGTTCCGTTGCCGCCAGCAGAGCCACCTCTTTGACTCATGCTCAAATTCTGCCAAATCTTTTACTAAATACCCTGTATTACTATAAAATAACTTCTTCAGACACCTCGGGAAATTTGTCGGTACCGACCACTGGCACTTTCACAACTTTGGCCACTTTTGATAGTTCCAGCTTGATTGATAATACCCCTGTTAGTAGCACGGCGCCAGTTGATCAGCCAGCAGCGGATTTGAAATTCACCGATATTTTGCAACGCACTATTAATTTTATTAAGCAGGCGGCAAAAAGTGTTTCACTTTCCGTTTTGGAATCTAGTTTAGCTGAACAACAAAAAAACTTACGCGATCTATCTATTTTAACGCCAGCACCAAAATTGGTCTCTGGTCCAGAGGTTAAAACCTGGGAAGATATGGCAGTTGTTACCTGGGCGACTGATAAAAAGACTAGTTCGTTAATTTCTTTTGCCGCGCCGGGAGTTGCTCTAACAGATGTTAATCGAGTTCAGAATGTAGGAAATCCTGACGTCTTATCCGAAACCCATCAAGTAATTTTATCTGGTTTAAGCCCCGATACTACTTATAATTATAGTGTTCGTGGTACTTCAGCAATCGGTGCAAATTTCTCGGTTTCTCCGGCGAAATTTAAAACCCTATTGAAGTCTGCAAAAATTGATAACTACGTAGCTGATAAAATTTCCGCTAGCACTGCGTCTTTCAAGTGGGTAACGTCGATTCCTACAGATAGTTCCGTGCGCACCACTCCTTATCGAAATAATGCGCTTGCCCCAGATGAAGCTCGTTTAACGAATAACCCAAAATCTACCTCAATTCATGAAATGTCGGTTGATTCTTTTGAGCCAGGGATATTTTATCGCGTTGAACTTTTTGGTCGTGATAGTTTAGGAAACACCCTTAGCCAGTCAATTGATACGTTCTCAACAACCAACCAAGAACTACCACTACTAATTGAACAGGTGAAAACTGATTCCGCCCTCACCGCCGGGAACCCTCCTCAAGTTCAATCAATTATTTCCTGGGACACAACTCGGCCAGCGACTTCAAAAATATATTATCGCCACGGCACAGCTGGTGACAATAATAACTGGAGTAACGAGACCGTGATTGATAAAAATTATACTCGTCGCCATTTGATTGTCATGACTGATTTTCTGGCCGGCGAAGTCTATCAGTTCCAGGTCGAAAGTACGGATTCAAACGGCAAGACTATTCGTTCTCAAACTCACACCATTTTAACACCTAGACAGCAGGAGTCTGTCTTCCAATTAATCATGAACAATATCGAACAAACTTTTGGTTGGATGGGGGCAGTGAAGCAATAGTTTCGGCATCGATTAGCAATTTAAAAAGACCCTTATTTTGGAGGGTCTTTTTTTATGAAAATTTTCTTTAAAGATAAATAAATGACACATATTATAAACATTGACGTTATAAAAACAATGTCGATATATAAATCAGTTCCTTTTTGAATTACGAAGAAATAATCAAGTAGTTTTAGAAGACCTTCAATTGGTCTAAAAATTATGGTAATAATTGCGTAGATTGCATAAGTTGCTACGATTAATATGATGGTTGATGAAATATTATGTAATATTTTCCTCGGGCTTTGTGCATTTTCCATTTGTTAAAGGATTTATTGGTTCTAATTATATTAAATTAATCGCTGGGACTTGTCAATTTTGTTTACTATTGGCATTATTGTATTAAAATGGTAAATATGATATATTATTCTGTTAACTCGTTTGTTAATAATTAAATTATTCAAATAAATCTTCTAAAAAAAGTTACACAATCATGGCAAAATTAATTAATCAAATTATGAAAAACACATTAAGCAAGCCGGTGGTTGCTTTTTGTGAAACTTATGCGGGCTCGACTCCGTCAAAACAAGCAGCAATTAATGCTTGTGATGAAGTCGGTAAAATTTTAAACAGTGAAAAAATATTATTTGCAGTAGAGGATGGGGGGTTTTTCTATTCAGTCTACGTTGAAGAGATTGAATTGGAAAATGTGAAAGCAATTACAAATAAAAGTAATCTCGAATACTGGAAATTATTTTTTGAACAAAAATAATTAAACCTACGTGTTTTAAAAGCTATAGTTTTTATTCTATAGCTTTTATTTTTTAAACAAAAGAACAGTATATTGCTTAATATGAGCCAATATTATCGATTTAACCATAATCCTTGACATATTTATTTTCACGTGGTATGATATTGGAGCAAAAATATCGTGCCAAAAAGTCGTCGAGCTTTATTACCTTTATTCACTTGCAAACTTACAAACTAAGTCTAAAATTTTTATGACTGGTATTATTAAAGCTTTGACCGACAAAGGTTTCGGTTTCATCGCTATTGAAGGACAGGAGAAGGATTTATTCTTCCATAGCAACTCTTTAGTTGACGTCCAATTCAACGAATTACGTGAGGGCGAAACAGTTTCTTTCGAAACAGAAATGTCTCCAAAGGGAATGAACGCTGTCAACGTTCGTCGCGCTTAAACCCGCGCTTGAAATCAAGGTCCCGCCCAATTTCGATTGAGGCGGGATTTTGATTACAGGGATATATTGATTTTATATACTGAAAACTGTAGACTTAAACTATAATAACTTAAATTTATTTATGAAAAATTTTACGCGTGGTGGTGGATTCGGGGATCGAAAAAGTAGTGGCGGCAACTTTGGCCGCAGAGATTCAGGTAGTCGTGGCGGCTTTGGCCGCGATAGTTCCGAGCGCCCAACAATGCATCGGGCAACTTGTGCTGAATGTGGAAACTCTTGCGAGGTTCCATTCAAGCCAGTTTCCGATAAGCCCGTATTCTGCAGTAATTGTTTCAAGGGAAAAGATGATTCATCTGCTCGTCCTTCACGAGGAAGAGATGAGCGTCCATCTTTTGGTGACCGTGGTCGCAGTTCTGATCGCCCATCTTTTGGAGCACGCGGTCGCGATGATCGCTCTAGCTTTGAAGAAAAACGAATGTTTGAAGCGGTTTGTTCTGAATGCGGTGATGCCTGTGAAGTTCCATTCAAGCCATCTTCTGGAAAACCAGTTTATTGCAGTGAATGCTTCGGTAAATCCGACAACAATAGCAACAAAAGTTCTGAACGTCCAAGTCGTTCAAACGACAATACTCAATTTGAGATCTTAAACGAAAAACTTGATAAAATCTTACGCGCTTTGTCTACTTGCCCATCTTTTGAAGGTAAGGGGAAAAAAGAAACAGCAAAAGAAGTTATTAAGGAGGTAGTAAAAGAAGTTCAGAAAGAAGTTGAAGAGGTGATTGCCGAACCAAAGAAAGCGGCAAAAAAAGTTGCTGCGAAGGTTGAGAAAGCTGTCAAGGAAGTAGCTGAAAAGATTATTGCTAAAAAAGTTGTAGCCAAAAAAGCTCCCGCTTCGCCCGCGAAGCGAGGCGAGGCTCCAAAAAAAGCAATGAAATAAAATTTATTTCTGGATATAGAAAAGTGAGCCCTTCGGGGCTCACTTTTTGTATTTGCCAATCGAAAAATTTCGCGTTATTATATTTGCATAACTAAATATCATTGTTTATCAAGAGCGGTAGTGAGGGAATTGGCCCGAAGATCTACCCAGCAACCTTTGAAAGATGACTCTTTCAAAAAGGTGCTAACTCCATCCCCGTTTTTGTGGGAAAGATAAAGGTCGATTTTTTATTTTCCAAAATAAAGAAACTCTTTCTCTCTCAAAAGGTGGAAGAGTTTTTTATTATTAATTATAAAAAATCTATGTTTAAAACAGCTGAAGCCGTAACCCCTATGCACCCAGATAAAATATGTGATCAGATTAGCGATGCTATTCTCGATGCCTGTTTGGCTCAAGATCCGGATAGTCGCGTTGCCATTGAAACGATGGGCGGACACAATCTGGTTACCATTACCGGCGAGTTAACAACAATTGCACAAATAGATGCCTCAAAAATTGCCAGAGAAATTGTTGGTGATAACTATGGTATTCAGACTAATATTGTTCGTCAGAGTCAGGAAATTGCCGCTGGCGTTGATATCGGCGTTGCAGGTGATCAGGGAATTATGGTTGGTTATGCTTGTAATGAAAATACCGCCTTCATTCCTCAGGAAATATATTTAGCTAAAGATTTGTGTCGTTATCTTTATAATATGCACCCGGTTGATGGAAAAACTCAAATCACAATTAACGACGGAAAATTGGAGTCAGTCGTTGTTAGTTTTTGTGGCGTCAAAAAAGATGAACTTGAAAAATTAGTAAATAACTGGTTGAAAAATCAGGAAATTGAAGAGATAAAAAATATATATCTCAATCCAGCGGGTGATTGGAGTCAGGGGGGATTTGCTTCGGACACTGGGGTTACTGGTCGCAAACTAGCTTGCGACAACTACGGCCCACAAATTCCGATTGGTGGTGGTGCTTTCTCCGGCAAAGACGCCACAAAAGTTGATCGTTCTGGTGCGTATATGGCCCGTAAGATTGCTGTCGACTTACTAAAAATATATTTGGCCAGGGAGGTATTGGTAAAAATTGCTTATTCTATTGGAGTTGCTGAACCAGTAATGGTTACCGCTGAGATTACCAAATTAGATAATTCCAAAGAAGATATCCAGGTGAGTGGTTATAATCTAACGCCCGGAGGTATTAGTGATTTTTTAAAATTAAAAAGACCGCAGTATCAAAAATTAGCCGAATGGGGAAGTTTCGGTGGCGGATTTTTGTGGGATAAATAATTTATTGACCCTCTTTCCTAAAAAGAGTATTATATGAGTATCCCCACCCCCCAGGGGGAGGGTAGCTATAATTTAATTATCACTATGACTAAAGAAAAGTTAACTCCGCGTGAAGACGTTGCTCGCCGCTTGAAGATTGTCGAAGGACACCTCAGAAAAACCATTGAAATGGTGGAGAGTGGTGTTTATTGCGTTGACGTCTTGCAGCAGACTTCGGCGGTTCGGAGCGCCGTTAAGAAAGCTGAGGAAGTATTGCTCGCCAACCATCTTAATAGTTGTGTGGTGAGAGCAATGCAAAGCAAGGGTGACGGCAAAGATAAGGCAGTTGCGGAGTTGATGCAAATCTTTAGAAAATTAGATTAATGAAAAAATATTTCACAAAATTCATTGTTGCTTTTTTGTTGGTCGCTACTTTTCAGCTGACTATTGTTTTTTGCGCCCAAGGGTTGCTTGGCGATTGTGACCATTGCGAAAGCGACTCGGTCACTAAGATGACGCCAAGCCCTCTCATTGACGGTCAGCATTCCCTGATGCCTTGTTGTCAGCCCAGTGCTCATCCAGAAGCGGTTATTAATAGCCAATCCGCCGAACTAGCGAAGTTTATTGGTACTATATTTTTCTTAAATACACCGCCACCAGAGGTAGTAAAAACGATTATAGTTTTTAACCCTCTAATTATTCCGCCGCCAAAGCTTTTGGCGCTCAAGGTGACGGTTCTTCGTCTATAATTGAATTATTGTTTAACGGTAAATATTTACCGGTTTTTTGTTAAATAAACTAAAATAATTCTTTTTATGTCTAAAAATAAATCTCTAAAAATACCAGTCAAAGGAATGCACTGTCGTTCCTGCGAACTATTGATCGAAGAAGATCTCAAAGAAGTTGAAGGAGTAAAGTCGGTGACAACTAATTATCACTCCGGAGAGGCCACTATTTATTATAATGGTGTTGAGCCTTCCTTGGATAAATTAAAAGAAACAATTATTAAAGCTGGTTACCAAATTGGCCACGACGATGAAAGTTCTTGGATTTCTAAAGATAGTAAGGAATATCGCAATCTTGGTTTAGCTTTTTTGATTTTATTAGCGATCTATTTATCTTTAAAAGCGCTCGGCTTAACTAGTCTTGGTTTTAATTCTGATTTGAGTAGCCCTGGCTTTGGGATGGTGGTGTTTATTGGTTTGGTGGCAGGATTTTCTACTTGTATGGCTTTAGTTGGTGGTTTGTCGTTAGGCTTATCAACAAAATTTCTCGCTAATCACCCGGAAGCGAAAGTAAATGAAAAATTTCGTCCTCATCTTTTCTTTATTGGTGGCCGAATTATTTCCTATGCGATATTAGGCGGGCTTCTTGGTGTTATTGGTTCGGTATTTAAGATGTCGGCTTTAACTAATAGTATCATCACTGTTTTTGTAGCAGTAGCGATGCTGCTTATGGGACTACAATTAACTAATATTTTCCCTCGCCTAAGTAAGTTCAAACTTACGTTACCAAAAAGTATTAGTCGGGCCTTTGGCTTTAGTCAAAAGTCTAGTGAATACAGCCATGGAAAGGCGATGATGATGGGTGCGCTAACTTTCTTTTTACCATGCGGTTTTACGCAGGCTATGCAACTTTACGCCGTTAGTACTGGCAATTTTTGGTCAGGTTTTGTGGTGATGGGGCTATTTGCTCTTGGAACGGCACCAGGTTTGCTTAGTATCGCCGGTTTAACTTCGCTAGTTAAGGGATCATTTAAAGAGAGGTTTTTCAAGATTGCCGGCTTAGCGCTCATCGCCTTTGCTCTATTTAATTTGAGTAACGCCTACACCTTAGCCAGTCTTGGCGGCGGAAAAGTAGAGCGCAACAAACAGGAAAAGGTAACTAATGACCCAAATGTCACAATGGAAAACGGTATTCAGGTTGTTCGAATGACTGAGGGAAATCGCGGTTATTCACCAAATAGTTTTTCGATCAAAAAAGGTGTGCCAGTAAAATGGATTATTGATGCTCAAGCTCCTTATTCTTGTGCCAGTTCTTTAATCTTACCAAAACTTAATATCGAAAAAACCCTTGAAGCTGGAAAAAATATAATTGAATTCACGCCAAGGGATGCTGGCAGTTTACCATTTTCTTGCTCCATGGGGATGTATACTGGTGTTTTTAATGTTTATGATGGAGATTTGACACTTAACTCAAATTCCTCCAGCGATAACGCTGCTCCGATTACCAGCGGTAGTTCGTGCGGTATGGCTCGAGCAAGTAGTAATGGAGAATCTTGTGGCGGCGGCACCGCTAGCGGTTGTGGTTGTAGTGGAGGAGGGGTAAAAATTGTTAGTAATAATCAATCCACGTCAGCCGAAACTACAAAAAATATTCAAGTTCTTAAAACTTCGTATACTTTAGCTAACGATATCCAGCCGAATAAATTTACCGTAAAAGTCGGAGAGCCAGTTCGCTTAGAAGTTTTTGCTAAAGAAGATGGAGTTGGTTGTATGAATCAAATCGAAGTTCAGGGGCTTTTTGATAAACCACAGCCGCTAATTGCCGGAGAAACGGTTGTTATGGAATTTACTCCGGAAAAAACTGGCCAATACATTATAACTTGCGCGATGGGAATCGTTCGGGGTTGGATTGAAGTTAAATAACTTTAAATTAATAAATTTATATATATGGAAAACAAAAGAATAAATTTGTCGCTTTCTGGAATGCATTGTTCTTCTTGCGCCAATTTGATCGAGCGATCTCTAGGTAAAGTTCCTGGCGTAAACTCTGCTAATGTTAATTTTGTTGCCGAGAAAGTTTTAGTTGATTATGACGAAACACAAGTAAGCCCACAAGGCTTGACTGAGGTAGTTGCTAAAGCCGGTTATAAGGCCGAAATTATTGATCCAAGTGATAGCGACCACGAAAGAAAAAAACATGAAAAAGAAAGCAAAGATTATTCAAGAAAGTTTTGGTTTAGTTTTGTTCTTAGTTTGCCGTTGCTTTATTTCATGTTATTGGATTTTTTTGCTCTACCAGGACAAACGGCTATTTTGCCGTACGTCGGCATTCTTTCCTTTATTTTAGTTACGCCGATTCAGTTTATTGTTGGGGCCGTATTTTATAAAGGAATGTGGGCATCTTTGAAGATGAAAACTTTTAATATGGATAGTCTGGTGGCAATTGGCACCTCTACTGCCTATATTTATAGTTTTTTTAACTTGATTCATTATTTTATTTTGAACAATTCATTGATTGGTTTGGCGGGAAAGATTCCTGAGCTTTATTTTGAGACAGCTGCCTATCTAATTACTTTTGTGATTCTTGGTAAATGGCTAGAAATGCGCACCAAGGGCAAGACTGGTGATGCCATTAAAAAGTTAATGGGGCTTCAGGCAAAAACTGCCCGTGTTTTACGAAATGAACAAGAACTCGATCTGCCAATTGAAGAAGTTGTTCGCGGCGACATAATTATTGTTCGTCCGGGTGAAAAAATTCCGGTTGATGGAAGGATTATTAAAGGCTCATCTTCAATTGATGAGTCAATGATTACTGGAGAAAGTTTGCCGGTTGAAAAAAATGTCGGTGATTCAGTGATTGGCGCAACGATCAATAAAACTGGTAGTTTTGAGTTTGAAGCACTGCGCGTTGGTAGCGAAACTGCCTTGGCTCAAATTATCCGTCTCGTTGAAGATGCTCAAGGGTCTAAAGCACCAATTCAGGGCTTTGCGGACCGCATTGCGGCCGTGTTTGTGCCGATTGTGATAAGTATCGCTGTTTTGACTTTTGTTGTCTGGTATTTGATTCTAGGGTCATCTTTATCTTTCGCTTTAATGGCCTTCACAGCCGTAATTTTGATTGCTTGTCCTTGTGCCCTGGGGTTGGCCACACCGACTGCCTTAATGGTGGGAACGGGTCGAGGCGCTGAGCATGGAATTTTAATTAAAGGTGGTGAACCACTGGAAGCGGCTTGTCATATTAAGGCCGTTATTTTTGATAAGACTGGTACCTTAACCAAAGGAAAGCCGGAAGTAACCGACCTTATTTCGTTCTGTGACCTGGAACAGAATAAAATTTTAACTCTGTCTGCTAGCTTAGAAAAGTTATCAGAACATCCTCTCGCTGAAGCAATCATTAATCATACTAACGAGAAAAAAATTTCTTTGCTTGAAGTAAAAAATTTTTCCGCCATTCCTGGTCATGGAGTTTCTGGTATTTTGGATGGTATTGAGTATTACTTTGGAAACCGCCGCTTAATAACGGAAACTTTAAAATTATCAATTGAGAAAATTAATAGTCAGCTCATCGTTCTAGAAAATTCAGGAAAAACTGCGATGATTCTAGCGACAAAAGAAAAGGTTTTGGGAGCGATTGCGGTAGCGGACGCCGTCAAGCCAACTTCGAAGGAAGCGGTGACTAAACTGCAAAAACTAGGTATTACTGTCTACATGATTACTGGCGACAACGAGAGAACAGCGCGAGCAATTGCCGATCAAGTTGGTATCAGGAACGTTTTAGCTGAAGTTTTGCCAGAGGATAAAGCTAATGAGGTCAAGAAATTGCAACGACAAAATTTTAAGGTTGCCATGGTTGGCGATGGAATTAATGACGCGCCCGCCTTGGCTCAAGCTGATTTAGGAATAGCGATGGGCTCAGGCACTGATGTTGCAATGGAAGCGGGTGGTATCGTTATCATGAAGAGTGATTTGAATGACGTAGTGACCGCTTTTCAGCTCTCTCGTGAGACAATGGGGAAGATTAAGCAGAATATGTTCTTTGCCTTATTCTATAATGTGATTGGAATTCCAATCGCTGCGAGAATTCTTGTTAGTTTTGGTTTGGTATTAAGGCCAGAATTAGCCGGTTTAGCCATGGCAATGAGCTCTATCTCCGTGGTTGGCAATGCCTTGCTGCTTAAACGCTTCCGTCCAAACAAAAAAAATTATTTATCTTTAGTCGCTCCAGCACTAATGGTTGTGATTTTTACTTTTGGCTTTTTTGAATTTGCCAAACTTAGTACTGGTATGGAAGTACCAGGAGAGAATCTGACAGTATCAGTGAAAACTGCCAGTGACTTAAACTTATTGATTGCTGGTGGTGAAACAAAAATAGATTTTGCCGAAGGAAATCCGAAACTATTTTTGAAAATTGATGCCATGCCAAGTTCGTTAACTGCAAAAGAGGGAACTATTATTTTAGGAGACAATGAAATGATTGTTGGTTCGGCCGAAGGAGCAATGATGAAAAAAGTGGGCTTAATTAAAAGTGTCGGCGAATCTCTAAAAGATTTCTTTAGCATTCCGAGCATGAAAATAGTCGGAATTCTTAAGCCAACCGGCACAATGATTGATGATTATCATTTCGTAAATAACAATACTTTCCTAAAAATGCAGAACGAAGCAACTGTGAAATATGTTGCCGAAGGAGTGATTATGAAAGATTTTTACTTTATTACGGCAACTAATACGCCAGAAAAAATAAAAAGTAATATTTCAGGGTTTGCCTCCGTGGTTGTTAGCGGAAAAAATTATCAACCAATATATATTGGTGCCAGTGAGGCAAAAATGATGATTAGTAAAAAATTAATCAAAAAAGATGGTGACACCATTGACGATCTTTTTGGTAACGCCGTAATTGTCAGAATCTTGCCGAAAACCAAGACCACTCTTGATATGATGCATTTTGTTGGGTCTGATTTTTTGATTAAGAAGTAGAATCAAATTGGTAAACTAAATTAAAAACAACGGCTAGACAAAAGTCGTTGTTTTTAAAATATCGCATTTTGAGATATAATTTATGGTATGAACATCTTAATCAATAATAAGAAGGCAAAATTTTCTTCACAAGATTTTCCAATTTTAATTTCTGGCGCCGAAAAAACTGGTTCTTCATTTTTTAGTATTTGTTTACTGGTAAACTTATTAAGAGAAGACAAAAAAGTTTTGTTATTTTCCGCCTATCCGATGGCTAAGGAAGAGTTTAGAAAGCAGATCGGTAAAAGTCACGAGAAGGCGATTATTATTGATTCAGGCGAGGAAGATGCTCTACTTCAGACACTAAAGAATGCTTCCGATTTGTCTGAGCGAGTAGTGTTAATAAAAAATATTGATGCTTATAGCACGAAGATCTTTGAAGCAGTACAAAATTTACCATTAGTAATATATTCCGGCGACCTAGATCGATGTGAATTTAATGATAAATTATTAGAGAAAAATTGTCCTACTAAAATTTTCTTTTCTCCCTCTGAAAAATATCTCGATCAAGAAATCGGCGACTTGCCAAGATACTGTGGACAAATAATTAGTAGTAAATACAAGGGAATTATTAAGTTAGAAAATTAAAAATAAAAAGCGTCTAGAGTAGACGCTTTTAGTTTTAGACACTTACCTGGGAAATAGTATTTTTCAGAATCGTTAAGATCTGAACAATAATTTGTCCCAGTAAGTCGCTAATTTCTTTCGGTAGCACTAGTTTTAATAAAACTATTAAAACGATTAATCCAAATAATCTAAACATATGATTATTGGTTACGCCGGCTCAAGATTTTACTCCGAGCCTCTTTTGTAAAATTAGAGAAGCTCGGTTGGGCACTTAGTGCTATTACTAATTATTAAAGAACATTATAATATAACAATTTTTAGTATTTACGTCAATGATATAAAAAAACGGACCACTGGTCCGTCTTATTTTTTAGCGAAAAACCTTATATTTCCCCGCCATTTGCAATAAACTCGGCGTATTCCTTAAGTCCTCTAATTTGCCTCCAGCCAGGTTCGTGGAATGCCGGAATACAGTTAACTGGCCAATGCATTGCGTAACTGGCAATTAAGGGCCAGAATACCGTTGCCTCGCCATAGACCATTTGTTCCTTGCCTCGAACTTTTCCCCATGAGTTTGCTTCTTTGAGTGTAGAGCTCGAGCAGGCGCCATCTCTAACGTCAGCGACCGTGATTTGCGCGGCATATTTATGCATACCAACCTTATAGTTCAAAAGTTCTCCGCAAACAACTGTATCCTGAGCAAAGTTTTTTGGAGTGCCGCCCCCAATCATAAACAAACCAGTTGTGCCTCCTTTTTGCTGAGCTTTTGCGACTACTTTGGTTAAATCGTGAAAATCTTTAATACTATCGATGGTAATGAATGGAATATTTTTTCTCTTCCTTTCATTTTGATGCAAGACTAGACCAAAGCCAGCGGAAGAATCAGTAAATGCTGGAGAAAATATCGGAATATTTTTTTCAAAAGCCGCCTTGACCATTGATTGTTTGCAGTTCTTTATACCACTAAGGTATCTTCCCATTTCATAGATAAATTCTTGAGAAGAGTAATGAGTACAGGGAAGAGAGTCAGCAATTATTTTGATTGTTTTGTCGCAAATTTGTAACTGATCTTCTTCGATGTAGGTGTCATATATTCTGTCGATACCTAATTTTCGAAGTTTTTCGTCATCCTCAAATTGACTGCCCTGAAAATGTTTTCCGCCAAGAGCCTCGAAGAAGTCCATGTCAACGATTGTGGCACCCGTTGCAACAATCACGTCTACCATATTATTTTCAATAAGATCAACAACAAGCTGCATGCAACCTGCCGCCGTTGCGCTGCCTGCGATGGTTAAAATAACTGTGCACTTCTTATCGCTGAGCATGTCAACGTAGATATCTGCGGCATTTGCAGTTTCACGGGCAACAAACGACATTTCTCGAAACTGATTAATAATTGGTGACGAATCAAAACTAGCAATATTAATGTGCTCAACTTGCTTTTTTAATAAGTCATTTTTGGTAACTTTTTTCATGTTAAATAACTTTTTTTGTTTGTACTAATTGAATTAGTTTTAACTTACATTTATATATCAATATTGTCAAATTAATATATTTGACTATTTCTTGATTTATAAGTAAGATATTTTGAACAAATTGTATATTAACAAATCACATAAATCATGAAAAAAATAATCATTCACGGCCCGGCGAATAATGTTTTTGCCCGAACGCTTAGCGAGAAAACTCAAGATTCCAAAGAGGGAATCGACTTAGAAATTATAGAAGATTTTATTGAATTAAAGAAAAGATTGTCAGACTTGAAAAAGGGAACTGTGGTTTGTATTAATAAAAGTGAAAGTGAGATTCTGAAAATTAAAAAACAGTATCCCAAGCTAGCGTTTATTATGTGCCACGGTAATGAAAAGTCTTCTCAGCCATTTATCACTTGGATTGATAGCGAGAAAAATCATCAAGATTTTTGGTATGATAATCCGTCGGATTTTTTTGAAAAAATAAAGAATCCGCCTTTAGAATCTAAACTGCTATTTTCTGCTTTGCCAGAAGATGACCTATATCAAGTAAACTTCTGCAATCTACCGGATTTAGTAAAAAAGAAAAACGAGAAGCTAGATCCAAAATTATTTTGGTTTTCCATATTTTTCTCAAGAGTTTATTTATCTTGGTACAAACGATGGCTCAAAGAAGTCAGTAAAAAAGTATTTAAGTTAAATGTTAAACCTAGCGGCACTGGTAACACAAAAAAGTTAGAACTTATTTTCAATAATGAACATCAAGGTGAATTAATTTTTCGCGAAGATGGTGTTATTGAATTTGGAGAATTGTACTGTGAAACTTGCTATCCGTTGAAACCTCAAGTGTTTGGGAGAGTGACTTCGAGCGATAGTGAAGGAATCAAAGTTGCTTTTTCCCCGCCAGTTTTTAATGGTACTTTTGGTGAAATTGATTGTTTCTGTCGAAGAATCGATATCCTATCATTGACTGTTGCGACATACGCAAAGAAAATGAAAGAATATTCAGACTTTTCGCTAGACGGCAGTCCACTTCCTGTTGATCAGTTCTATCATCCGTTAGTTGATGACTATTACTATTCGCCAGAGGCTTATTTGCGAGGCTACGTACCCAACAACAACCAAAGAGCGGTAAATATTGATGTTGTTGATCTTAGTGGTCGCGCAAAACAAATTCTGAGAGATAAGTCGCAGTCAGAAGCTCTGGTGGATATTCTTGATTCAAGCTATTTATCCGTAGTAGAAGGCATTCCGGGTGGAGGAAAAACCTTTCTGGTTGGTGTAGCGGTTAAACAATTTATATTTCACAATAAAATTGTGATTGTTACGTCTCATAGTAATGACGGGTTGGATAATCTCTTAAAAACTTTGACTGAACATGTTGATGAAGGGCAAATATTTCGTTTGGGTAATAACTGCGATTCAACTTCTTCAAAATTACAAAAACTTCATCGTCGGAAACGATATATGAAAATTGTTGAAAGCGAAAGGAAAGCCTATGAAAAAAAACAAAGAAGTCTAAACGACTTTAGTGAACCGTTTAATCTTAAGGAAAGAGAGATCTTTCATGAGTCTGAATCTATTTGGGAGCTTGTTTGTTCCGGGAAGGGAGTGGTTTTGGCGGCTACAGAAAATTCATTTGAATTTGATAAAACCTTAAAACGTCTTTTCAACCAAAACGACTTAATTAAGAGTCATGATTTTGCAGAGAAAAAATATTATGACCCAGGCATTCCAAAGTCTGTCTATCAATTTATGGCTAAGGACCCGCTTCGCCCGAAACCAAGCACAGTTTTTAGTATCGGGATTGTCGATGAGGCAACAAAAGGTTTACCATATGAAATTTTCCCAATAGTTAGAAGGATTAGGGATAAGCTAATTTTAATTGGCAATAAACGACAATTAGGAAATATTGAAATCCAAGGTGAGCTCAAAAGCGAGGTTATAAGATATACAATGGATAGGGTTCATCTGGACAGCACTGTCAAAAGTAAAACTTTATTTCCGAATTTAAAATCAGAAAGCGGTCGACTGATGCCCACAATAACCAATGAATCGGAAATTGAGGAGCAATTTAAATATTTTTCTGAAGGCATCTTCTTTTATCTCTCAAAATTTGTCAAACAATTGGATATAAACAGGCGATCTCTACCAGAAATCGTAAAATTTCTAAATCATGTTTTTAAAGAAAACATAAAAATTGGCCGTTTTAATCCAAAAACTGACGGAAAGGTTGTGTTCTTAGATGTTAAAGGATCGAAGGAAAAACGAGTAAAAACATCTTATCGAAACCTTGCCGAAAGCATTGTTGTAGCAAGAGAAATGATTAATTTTTTTAAGAAACAAAAAAAAGAAAGTGGGGAAATTAATCTTAACTCGCTTGGCGTAATTGCGATGTATCGCAGCCAGGTTTTAGCAATCAAAGAAAGAGTTAGAAAAGACTTGCTCTTTAATCCGATTTTTTCCAAGATTGTTAATTCGGAAAATATTGACGTAATTCTTAATAAATTAGTCAATACCGTTGACGCCTTTCAAGGTTCAGAAAGAGACTTGATTATTGTTTCTTTAGTTCGCTCAAATAATGACGGTCAAACTGGTTTCAGTAGTAATCTGCGACGTTTCTATGTGGCGCTGACTCGAGCAAGAAATGAGTTAATTGTCATTGGTAATTCTCAAACTTTTCTTAAAGATGACAAAAACGGCATCTTTAAAAGAATTCTGTTTTATACGAAAAGTAATAACACTTATAGTATAAAAAAAGTTCAATAAAATAAAAAAAGCCTGTTCAAAAATACAGGCTTTTTGTTTGCAACCATTCGTTATCCCTTGAATTTTGGTTGCAAGGTCCTCTGTCAGTTTATGGAGGCCTTGCTAACCCAGCTGTTCCAACCTCAAATGGTAACGAAAAATTGAATACTTGATTAGCTTGGAGCGTGCTTCCAGTATCTGATAACGAATGTTTTGTTATCGTGATTCTGGTTGAAGGCTTTAAGTAATCAGTTGCCTGGCGTGGTTCGGGAGTATTTCCCCGGACACCCAGGATGGCTGCAAATACAAGTAGTAGTAAACAAAAAAACTTCGATGTTTTCATGGTACCTCCTTTTGATTTGTTAATTTCAATTTAAATTAATAGAACAAAAAAGTCAAGAGTGAATTACTGCTATTAAAAATAAGAAAGCCTCAAACTAATGTCCGAGGCTTTTACAAGAAAGTAAGGTTAGCGAGCGTTAAGGCGGTTTCCCTGATTTTACGGGTGCCGCTTTCACTTCATTAATTTCTGATGAGAAGGGTTTTGAGTTGTAAAAGTCGTTATGTTGACCAATTCGACTGATATAGCCAACAAAAATTTCAGCTTGAGAAGGGAGGAGGATATTTTGTATTGTCCTTACTACCCTCACTTCGTCATAGGCTGTATTTAGCCCAGCTTTGTTTGTTGATTTACTACAGCTTTCCTTCGCATCGATTGCGCTAACCAATAAGAATAAAACTAAAAAAAATGTTAATATTTTTTTCATGCCTTATAATTTTTTGGTTTGATTCTAATTTATACTAATTAAAAAAAGATGTCAATAGTCGGGATTAAAAGATTGATTCGACGATAATTCAGAAATACCGACCAGTAAATAGACGGTTTTTTGAAATATTGATTGACTTTTCTGAAATTTAGTACTGTAATTATATTAGTCATTTAAAATTATTAATCATTATCGGCCAAAAGGCCGACGAAATAGAAAGGGTACAAAAATGTATAAATTGAGGAAACTATATCTAATCGTATTTTTATGGGCGCTATTTTTAGGGGCTCTTGTGTTTATTTCCATGTATTGGCTCTTTGGTGCCAATTTACCAGTATCAATTTTTCTTGGAAGCTTTGCTGTATATTTTCGGCTCGTTGTAGCGATTACAAATAAAGCGGAACCAAGTATTTCTAGTAATTTCTGTTGGTTTAATATTTATGCCAGCATTATTATTGCTGCCGCATCAGTGGTTGGTATTATTTTAGATATTTGTAGCATCTTTGAAGAGGAGGCCTTTAAAATAATTTCTTGGCCAAGCTTTATTTGCGCAATATTACTCCTTGTATTCTCAGTTTTAATTGACTCTAGTATTTCGGTTAGAAAAACAAAAGCGGAAACAAGTTATTACAACTTTTAAAGCAAAATAGTCGGTTTTAATTCAAAAACCGATTTTTTATTTATCGAGCTATTTGACATATAGTTGAATGCGTGATATTGTGCCTTTGTCCATTTGGGACTTTTTACGAGATTCTGTAGTTATTTAAAAATATTAATAAAAAAGGAGTGAGTAATGAAGATTATTATTATAGTTTGCGAGGACTTTCCCGGTTTGTCGTTTGAGCATCTTTGCGCGTCACTAGAGACACGAGGAATAGTAAAAACAGATGATATTGGTTGCGCCGTAAGTTTTGTTCCAAAATCAATTTATTTTGATCAACATGATTATAACCACGAATTGATTCAAATGGCTCCAAATAATTTTACCGAAAAATTAGAAATTAAAAATTTTGATTCTTTTCGCAAGAACAGAGAAGAGACAATAAATTTAATTATTGAGGCCCGAAATCAACCTGAACCTTTTGATTTCTGTTTTGAACCAATTAAGGAATATCAAAAAAAGAAATTGGAAAAAATTTGTTGATCAGGTAGACAACCGACATTGGTCTAGTAAGGCAATTCGTGAAAGAAAGTATATCTTCCGGAGAAGGAGAACGTATTAATTAAAAAAATGATAAATAGGGGGGACTTTTTAAGAGTCCTCTTTTTTTAACTAACAGGTTAATTTAATGGTTCATTTATCTCTTAATTTATGCTAGAATTATCAAATATGAAATTAAGTCCGAGGATTCAACAAGCTATTAATCTTGCCAGTCGCTTGCACGAGGGTCAGGTTCGAAAGGGTGATATCCATCTTCCATACATTAGTCACCCAGTTTCAGTAGCCTGGATCTTGAGTAATTATACCGATGACGAAGATATTATTATTGCCGGCTTACTCCATGATGTTTTAGAGGATGTAAAAAATTATTATTACGGCGATTTGCTCAAAACTTTTGGTGAGCGAGTAGCTCAAATCGTGAAAGGCGTTAGCGAAGACAAAAATCCTAACGAAGAAATCGACGAAGCGGCGACCTGGCTAGAAAGAAAGAATAAATATTTGGCAGCACTGGAAGATGACAGTGATGAAGCGTTAATGGTTTGCGCGGCCGACAAAATTCATAATTTACAATCAATGATCAACGCTTACCAAGTAAAAGGGGAAGCGCTCTGGGATCACTTCAATGCACCAAAGGAAAAAAAACTTTGGCTGTATGAAGAAATTGCAAAATTACTGAAAGAACGATTAAACAGTCCAATCGTCGCCGAACTCGAAAGTGTTTACGCTCAGGCTGAAAAAATATTGCTGAAAGACAAGTAGAAATATATTTTATGCTAAATGAAACCGATTTTAAAAAAATAGTAATCGCTGTTGCCTCAAGTGCGCTCTTTGATTTATCTGAATCAGATAAAGTTTTTCGAGAAAAAGGTGAGCTTGAATATCGAAATTTTCAAGAGGAGAAACTTAATGTCATTCTTGATCGCGGAGTTGCTTTTCCTTTTATAAAACGCCTCTTGAGCCTCAA
>JBMOHF010000004.1:0-64460 GCA_049317985.1 Patescibacteria group bacterium | reverse complement strand
GCCTGATCTTGGCATACTGGTTGAAAAACCGCCATATGTGTGTGCACATTACCTAGTTATATTGACAAAAATATAGCAGTATGCTATATATTTTTATTAGTATCATTAAAAATAAATCCGAAATAGTTACTTAATACAGAAATAATGAAAAAAATACAAAGCTGGAGAGATCTCAAAATAGGAATTATTTACAACCGAGTCTACAACGGAAATAATGCTGCCTACGCCAAAGTGAATGGCAAAGAAACATTCATTGTCACGGAAACGGATTCCGTTCTCAAAGTGCAAGAACTTTTTGCACGATTTGGGAGTCCTTTCTCAGATGAATTGCGCAGAGAAATATCTACTTTTACTCACCCGGAAATTGCCTTTAAAGAATTCGACCTATATGAGCCGGAGAGCAAAAACGAGTGGTTTATCAAGTCGGTTAAGCTAAACTCGCTCGCCGAAGCGTTGGACGCAAAACTGATCAACCTCGATTCTATCAAGGGTTTTGGTAAAAATCGCAAAAACTTTATAGCGCATTTCGGTGAGAACATGAAAATGCTTGGAGTTGAGTGCAGTTTTTCGGTCGAGGGTGCACCGGATAATCCATTGTTACAAACAGTTTATATTGTCTGGAAAACCTGGGAAGAGCAAAGGAATGATTTCGCTAAGTACAATGTGAAGACAGAATATTAAGGAAGTCTGGTATTGCTATTTGATCATTTTTCTCCAAAGAAACTTCGTTAAAGGGGCAATTCACCCAATTCCTCCCCCTCCCTTTTTACAGGTTGCGATTCTAGATTCATTTACGAAGGGGGCCAATTTAAATATCCATATTTTTGAGTTCTTTTTGCATGCCATACATGTTAGGTGGAGCTGACAGCACTACCTATTGACAGAATATATATTATAAGCTATATTCTGCTTACGATTATTTTTTCGTGCTGAAGGCAAAATATGCTGGCCGTGCGTTAGAATTAAATAGAGCCAAAAAAGCTTCGGGCATCAGTTCTAGATGAAACAAACCGATAACGCGCCAACCCGGACGAAGATCTATTAAGCAAAATAAAAAAATAATCTAAAGGTGATTACAATAATCACCTTTTTTTATTTCCCCATCTCTTCCCTAACCTTTTCCCGCTTCTGGATCCTGAATTCATATACAAGGGGGGCTAAACATTTTATTGGCTAATTTGAGCCTATTTTTTGTTATATATTTGACAATTATATGTTTATATGATAAAATATTATCATTAAAATAATCCGTCTAATTTAAAACTGAATACAAAATGAAAACATATTGGTATTTTGTAGCGGAATTAATAGTTAATAATTCCACACCAGACAAAAAACATTACAGCAAAATGAGCATTCAACTGTATGCACTAAGTAATGACAGATTCTTTCCCCTTTCTGATTCCTTAAACAGAGTCAAAGTAATCGCAAGCTCATGCGGGCTTGAAGAACTAAACAGAAATACTTATATTGTTAACCAAATCGAAATTAGCGCCAACGAATATAACGCAAGAGAGCATGGATCTAATATGCTAATAGTCGAGGAATAGGGAAACAATTCTCTGAAAACGGAAGACCAGCTGGTATTTCCGTTTTTTTTAAAAACAAAAACCATTTAACACCAATACCCCCTCACCTTTTCCAGGTTCTGGATTCTGAATATATATACGAAAGATATCTATATTGACAAATATACATATCTATGATATACTTATTAGATAGTTAAAGTTGTATTGTTGAACATTAAAATATTTCATATGAGCAACCTGGATGATATAAAAGAAAAAGCCAAGAAGGTTTTGAATGATGCTTCTACTGAAAAAGAAGCTGAAGAAAAATTAACAGGGATAGGACTTACGACGCCATTCGTTACGTTTAGTAAGCCTAATAAGGCCGGTTACGTGATGAAAATGGGAATGGCCTATTACAAAGACGAAATAATAAATTTTTAAATTAATTTAGAAAAAATGTAAAGTTAAAATCCTGAGACAAAACAGTCCCGGGATTTTTTATTTTCCAAAACCCTGCCCTCCTCCATCTCTTCCCTCACCTTTTCTAAGTTTTTGATTCTGAACTCGCGTACAAAGGCGGGGCTATTCATAGAAAAGGCTTCCACCAGTTGGCGGATTTTGCCTTTTTTTGTATAAAGATTGACAAATATTTAATGTTATGATATTGTTATTTCATTGAAAAATACATTGTATATTAAAAACTTAATGGAAAATGATAAATTCATCACAAACTTTGCAATGCGTTTTAGACGCAATTATCAGAAAATACGATCCTGAAAACAATGTTTTGAGCTTCGTGTTTATCAATGGAACAACGGGGAGAATCCTGTCCCCGGGGATTGCCGCCCTCACCAGTAGAACAGGCGACCACAATGAGATAGATATTTTATACGTAACAAATCCAAGTCGTTTGGATGATTATCAAGCTCCCCTAGCTGCTCTTCAAATATTAGGGAACACCAAGATTGGAAATATGATTAATTTCTATTACCCTGAATCACCTTCTGCTGAACTTCTTGAAATAATTATTTTGATAAAACAAACCTTGAAAAGTTTAGGAGAAGGTTGGGTTCATCAATTAAACTGGTTACCGAGATAAACAAATGAGATTTAGCAAGAAGGCAGAGAATAAAATCAATCCTTTAAAAACGTCGACGGAGCCGGTCTAGTAACATTAGAAGTCAGCGCAGCCAAGTATAAACGCTATAAAAATTGCGATACACCGGTAGATTGCTCAAAAAATAAATATTTCATCAACAAATTAATACGGGAGAATAAAACATGAAAAAATGGTTTTACTATAGTTTAATAACTCATCTTGAGGTATTATTTATTTCTGGTGTAATTTTTGAATCAGAAGAGGAACTTCCGAGTAAAATGTTTCCTAACACTTCTCATATGCCAGGAATGGACAGCACTGAGAATTTAGAAATTTACGAACTCAGCCCACAGGGAGAAAAAATTGAAAGAAAAGATCTAGTTGCGATAGTTATCGATAGCTATGGAAAAAGAGAAACTAAGTTATTTTAAAAAACATTTACTAACCGCCTTTTAAAAGCCTTTCTAAAAAACGAAAGGCTTTTTAATTTGCCACCACCAACCAATACGTTTATCTCTTCCCTCACCTTTTATCAGTTTTTGGTTCTAAATTGTTATACAAAGATGAGCTTGACAATAACATCGCATTATACTATGGTTATCAGGTAAAAATATCATTAACAACGTAATATAATAGTGATGAAAAAAAAGTTTGAACGAAAAACTGACTACAGTTTGCAAAAAATTATTGATATCCTAGACGGCAAAATAAATAATGGATATCCACGATGTTTCATTATCAATGAATTGGGCTCAATTCTAATTAGCAAAAATGATGAAAATGAAATTGGTGAGAAGAAGATGCTCACCCTTTTAGAAAGCAAAGATGATGGGGAAAGGGCACTGGCTTTCTGCTACTTATCCTGTTGCGATGATTTGGCCGCCAAACATCAAAACCTAATGACCAGCTTCCAAGAAGATCCAAAAAATGAACGCCTGAAAGGATTTATTGCCAAGTCTTTGGAATCAGCAATATAGCTATCCCTCCAAAGTAAAATGATTCTTCCGTATTGCGCCTAGCGATACGGTTTTTTATTACTCTAAACCCAACTAATTCCACCATCCCTTCCCTAACCTTTTCCTAATTTTTGATTCTTGATCGGTAGATAGTTAGTATTGACAATATGTATACATTTATAGTATACTTTTTTGTTAAATATGTTCATTAAAAAACCATGTTAAATAGAGTTAATTGTTAAGTTCATTTTTGTATTAAATGAATTAAACAATTAACCTTAATACTCACACTTAATATTTAAAGAAATGGCAAAAAAATTATTTATTGGAAAATATATCGACCAAAAAGGAGTGTTTTCGCTTCTTGAAGATTCGGGCGATGGGATACTACGAGAATCATTTGGTAAATTACAGGGAGGCGATTCACTTAAAACAATCTGCACTGAGTTAAATAAATTCTTTCTTAAAGTTCAAACAGGAACATCTACAAATGAGACGGCATTTATCGTAAGTAATTTGTCATCAGAAATGATGATTGTCGAGAGCGACAGCGGTATGATGTTTCTGGGGCCATTAGATCCCTCAGAAATGCGACATTTTCACGATACCTTTCGTGCAGCAGGAAAATATATTTAATATGATTATTATTTAAACATTTATTGATAATTTAATAAATATTTAAAATCCGATCTAGATATCGATCAAAAGCAAGGCAACACAGCCTGAAACCTCAAAACAGTTTCAGGCTTTTTTATTTCCATATTAGAGATATCTAAACTTAAAGTAGTTCTAAACTTTTAGTCATATTTGGAATGATTATCCTAAAAACTATATTTTTGCTTATTATCACGTCTTGTGTTATCATAAATCTTGTTAAATTTAAATTAATATAAAAAATATGGCCCTTAAACCACATAGAGTTGGCAGAAGAAAAGCAAGTAAGTCTCACAAAACAGCGAAACGCGTTGAAGCTAAGCGTGTTATGTTGGAAGATAAAGCTAAAAAGAAAGTAGGAAATAAATAAGCAAAAACGACATCAACCACATTCCAAACCCCGAGCAAGAAAAAAGTAGGCTAATTTTAGCCTTTTTTTTGTTATATTGTTGACAATAAAATGCTTATATGATACAATTCATTTTAATGCAATGAACTTTTACAATGACACTTTTATATATTTATTTACATTTAGTGAATTACCTCAGTTCTTACTGGAGAGTTGAGACAATTCACTAAATATTAAACAATTAAATATCAAGAAGAATGAGCAAAATTATTGAAACTACGATAATCATTAGTAACGTAAAGTACATTTATCCTGAATTACCAAAAGGAAAAGTATTACGAATAGCTATTGGAGCATTAACCTTGGAAAACCAAAAATCAAACGTAAATGATGATTGCCACCCTATGTTATGCGGCTGGAACGAAAATCCCTCAGTTGGCTTTGCCGATTTTCAATGGTGGTTGAAATGCCGCATTGAAGAGAGTAATTTTATTATTGGTGACACGGTCATACCATTCAAAGAGAAAATTTTAATACCTGCTGCAATAATATGTGGCGAGCTTTCAGTAATTTTAGAGTTTAAAGATGGTACGCGTTTTAGACTTGCTGTCAGAGACGAACAAAAACCATTCGAAGTTTGTGTATTGGATAACAAATCAAATTCCATTAAGAAGAAAATAAAGGAATACGGATACACGATCTTTTTCGATTAACACCAAAAAACCGTCAAGACTTGCGTCTCTGCCCTTTTCATTTTCTAATTCACAGATCTAAATTCGCGCGCAAAAGCGAGATATTGACAAAAAGTATATCATATGATATACTTTTTTTAATAAAATTAGTTTATATTCATTAAAAATTGATCATGATAGGAGAAATGACAAAAGATTATGCCATTTGGTTAAATAGGCAGGGGCATGGGCACCCAGTTATTAAGACTATACTTATAGTTATGGAAGTAATTGCTGAAGTTGAAAAAAGAAAAAAATCTGGTGATGATTTTGAGAAATTTCTTTCTACATTGGGGTTTGACAAAGAATCTAGTCAATATCTGTTATCATCCAGTTCAATAATGTGCACCGGGAAGGGGCTTGTAACCAACGAGGACACAACTGAGATATTAAAACTATTGGATCTCAAGGAAGAATTCGTTGAACCATTTAAAGATTATAATATATTTATAAGAATTTTCAGTTACAAGAAAAGTAAAGAAAATAGTTTTCATTCGGAAAAGGAAGTGATAAATTCACTATCTTTCTCTCAAGAAGGTAGACAAGTATTAATTCAAATGAGTGATTTATTTGGAGATAATGTTGCTAATCTTTATTATCATTACCTAAACAAAAGAAAATATTAAAAAATCGAAAAAATGGAAGCCTCACAAGCTTCCTTTTTTATTTTAAAAAATCAGTTTGCCTAAGAATCTTCTCTAATCTGTTCTCTGATTTTACAGCGGACACTTAGTCTCAGACGAGTCAAAATTGGACGAGATAGCTTTTTTTATGCTATTTTTTTTGTATACTAACTTTTATATTATGATTTGGTTTCTATTAGTGATTACGGCGGTTTTTTTCATTGTTTTTGAAACAATTTTAGAAAAAAGAACTTTGAGTGAGGCGCGAACTTTTGGTTTCGCAGCAATGTTTGCTTTTGGGAATGCAATTATTTCAATTCCCTTCTTGCTTGTCGCTAATTTTTCAAATATTAACTGGCACATATTAATTGTCATCTATATTGCTTCTTTATTCTCAACCGTTACTTCCCTGCTTATTTTTAAAGCAATGAAACATAGTGCAATTAGTGAGGTTGCACCAATTTTAGCCCTCTTACCGCTGGTTGTTTCTTTATTTGCCTTTTTTATTTTAGGAGAAAAGATTAATATTTTTCAACTATCTGGCTTGATTTTAATGGTGCTTGGAATAATGTTTCTCGAATTTAAAAATTTTGAACATAGCAGTGGTATTTTCAAAAAAGGCAGAAAAAGATATCTTCTTTATATTGCTCTTTGCCTGGTTTTGGGAGCTATTTGTTCTATATTTGATAAAGCCATTCTTTCGGGTCTAAATATTAACTCTCTAGCATATTTAGCGATTATCCAAATTTTTATCGCCTTTAATTATTTAATTTTTATTAGCGTTAAACCTAATCTATTTCCAAATTTTAAACTTGATTTATATAAATTTTGGAAAGTAATTTTATTAATTTCTTTTCTTGCGGTTATTCATCGCTATTTATATATTTCGGCAATTAAAATTACCGCCAGTATTGGCTTGGTTGTTGCTGTTTATAAACTATCATCTCTTTTTAACGTTTTTATCGGAAAAAAGTTTTTCGGCGAAGACGATATTTTAAAAAAGATTCTCGCGACGATTATCATTCTTGGCGGCGTTTTCTTATTGGTGGTGAACTAAAGATTTTTCAATGTTCGTCATGACCATGCAGCTTACCCGCTATCAGGATGTCGCTATTGACGAACTTGGGTAAATAATGGTAAATTATTTTGTTAATATTGTAAATTAAAAATGTAATAATCATGCCAAAAAATGAAATTATTAATATCAGATCTGATTCCGAAGATTGGCGAGGAGCGATTCTTTCAAATCTTGCCAACATACCCTTTACGATCGGAGATTATTCTTTCAAATCAGTAGAAAGTGCCTTGCAGGGTATCAAATTTTTCGATCAAAAAGAAAGAGAGGAAGTTTTTAAAATGAATGGTCTTGACGCCTTAAAAGCGGGACGAAAAGTTACCAAATCCATTATTCCCGGCTCTACACATTATGTTTTCTGGAACAATAAAATGATTGAATACAATTCCATTGAACATCGATTACTGATCGCTATGTTTATTTCCGAGAAAATCAGGCAAAATATTAAAGTTCAAAAAGCCTTATCGATGACTCATGGCGCCTTTATTTATCATGACGTTGGCGTTGAAAATCCTAATACTTCTTTGCCTGAGAAATTTTATATTGAAATTCTTCTCGCTCAAAGAAGATTGCTCAAAAAATTGAAGAGTATCAAGTAATATCTCAGTTAATCTTAGAATCATTAAAAACACCAAAACATGGATAAAGAAAATAATCAGAAATTATTAAGAAAACAAAAAACACTTTTCTTAATCACTATTTTTTCGGGGAGTGCGGGTTTATTAACGGCTTTACTTTCGTATATTTATCTTTTTTTCTTCGGCGGACCGAAATTTGAGTTTTCGGACTTGTATTATTTTGGACCACTTGTATTTTTTATCGTAATTTTTATTATTTTTACTATTAAATACAATAAAGCAAGCGATATGATCTCACGACGTAGCAGCAAAAATTAAGTCAAAAATCATTTTCCTCAAAGGAGACGAAGAATTCGTCTCCTTTTTTATTTCTAAAAACACTAAAGAAAATATTATAGATTCAAGAATAATAAATAAAAAATATTCGTATTATATTCAGATATTAAAAAAGCTCACTATATATAGTGAGCTAAAAATTTCTAATTAACTAATTAATTGAGTGACCTTCTCTTAAAAAAATCGATTACCCCAAAAATATTGATCGTCAAGCGATAAGAACTAACAGAGCGACTTGCCTGGTTTCCACTGATATACTCCAAAGAGATAATATCGGATGCATAATATTTTTGATAATCATATCCCCTTAGGTGTAAACCAATACCGTAAGACATTCCCATTTGAAATCGGTTTATTTCACGGCTATCAAGACCAAAATGAACGGATGGGTTAATTTCCATTCCCCCAGCGCCTAGACGAACACCACATAAAAGAAAATTGCTTATAAAGTTCACCGTAGTAACATTGGCTTTTCCTTCTTCCTTTAAATATAGAATTCTCGGGTTCAGATTTATTTCTCTAAACATTGAATATGGTTTTTCCGCCATAGCCAGAAATCTATATTGATAAGCCAGAAAAAGTCCATTTAATCTAGCAGTTACGGGAGCAATGATCAGTTGCTCATCAAAACTCCAGAGAGCATTTACCATTTTTCTGTCCACATAACCAATCCGAAAATTATGAACATGATTATCATGGTCCTCTTTAGCATTAACATAGATTAAGCCAAAAGAAAATTCACGATTTTTAACCTGCTCGCCATTTTCTTCTAACAGGTAACTTGAGACCTCAACCGAAATTAACTTATTTACATATCGGACATTAATCCCGGAACCATTATTGGCAATCATTAATGCCAATTGAGGTAATTTCGGGAAAATTTGATTACTGTCTATTTCTTGTCCGAATGACAAGTTAGTACAGAATAAGAACATAAACCAGACACCTATTTTTTTCATTTCTGATAATTTTATTGTTAACAAACATTTCAATAAACTAATATTAACACTAATCGATAATAATGTCAATAATATTTTATAGGTAGCAAAAAGAGGACAAAACTAAATTGTCCTCTTTGTGAGTAATTTTTTGGAAATTATTTCATATTTTTTAAGAGATACTCCAAAAGGTAGTTTATTATTGTGAAACAAGCACTGAACCACAGAAAAATTAAGATGAAGTAAATTATCTTTCCATTTCTTAAGTCTGTATCTTTTGCTCTATTTTCACGCATTTTCTTTTTTATTTCCGCCCTTTCTTGGGGCGACTCTGAGAGTCTTAAATTTTCTTGAAAATTTTTATAATTTATAGAAAATTTAATATCACGTTGTGCACGAATTCTTATCCATTTTGCTACGATTATAACAATCCTGGGTGCAGAATGGAAAAAAATTGAAATAACCAGAAATAACGTCGCTGCCAATAATGACTTTTCGTAAATCATTACCAACGACATAAACATTAATGGTCCCGCGAGCGGCATCATTTTAATAAAAAAAGCGTATTGCCGGATGACCTTATTGGCCACACTCCAGCGAATTTTTACCAATACTATAGCTATTTTTTCCGGGGTCATGGTTTCTAAATTTTTAAGGTCCAACAATAATCTTACTAGTCTTTAATAATAACATGATATTAAAATAAAGTCAATAGGCACTAACGATAAATGACAAAAAGGCATATTTTTGGCTAATATATGATAATTATTATTGAGAATTATTTAAATAAATGATTAATAATGATGATTTTAAATATCGGCATTTTACAATTTTCTAGACAATATGGTCATTTAAAAGTAAAATTTTTGGAATTATCGACCATTGAAATATTGATAAACACCGCAAAGAAACCACTTAACAATCTGAATAATGAGCAATAAAACTATTAAAATAGCAAAATCCCCGGTTGTCATCCCTGATAACTTCTCAATTCTTGGTTTTCAAAAATGAAACCCAGACAATAACTATCGATTCAATCAAAACATTTCTGAAACAATTTTTGGGTAAAACGAAGATTGCTTAATTTTATTTACCAAACAAAATTAATTTTAGTTGCAAGAAAGCTACTTGAAACATGTAGCTTTTTTATACAAGAATATTATTTCTCTGTATTATTTACGAAAACCACCTAAAATGGTAAAATATAGAAACTTATTAATTTAACTTCTAAAAACTATGAAAAAAATATTGTTAAGTATGTCTATTTTTTCTTTAATTTTTGCTTTTGCTAACGTGACCTCAGCGCAAGAGCGGGAAAAAATCTCTTCACCGGATCAAATTAAATTTTTCCAGGGAATTAAAAAAGAAGGGGCTTCTCTATTTGGCGTTCGAAAAGCACCAAAGGTAAACGAACAAAAAAAAGTAGAGACAAACAAACCAGAAAATATAAAAATTGAAGCTACCAGCACAACTCCGATGGAAAAAATTTCAAGCCCATCAGAAATTTCCCTATTTAATAAAATTATTAAAAAAGGAGCTGAACTTTGGGGGATGAGAAAAAATGTCGAAAAGAAAGTAGAGCCAGCCTTTATCAAACCCGAGATTGCGCAATGCATTAAAACAGCTATTGATAAAAAAGATGCTGCCTTAAAGGTCAGCAATACTACCCACAATGAAAAAATCTTAAGTTCTATTGATGGTCGCAATGTTTGTCAAAAAACAGCGCTTGATAAAACTAATGCCAAGGAACAAGTCGAAGCCAACAAAACATGCGTTATTAAATTTCAAAATGAAATTAAGGAAAATAACGAAGCAATGAACAAAGAAAAAGCAGGAATCCAGAAAGTCCAACAAGATGAATTCAAAGCTTGCCTACCTCTCCAAGGAGAAAAAATCTCGACTAGCAACAACCAATCACCAACCATTGAGATAAAGATTGAAGATGGAGAAACTTTAACCGAAACTATCCGATAGTAATTACCAGTTACGATTGCCAAAAAAGTAAGCACTGCCGGTGCTTACTTTTTTAGAAAGAGCATAAATCCGTTCTTAACCCAATCTCTTGACATTATATACTATTTATGATAACGTATAAGCCTTCGTGTAAAAGGGTGGCACGATAAAACTACGAAAGTAGTCATGGGCCGTCAAAGCTCAGGAATGCATCCAAAAATGTATATTAAAAATTTTATAAAACATGGAAAACAAATTAAGAATTATTTTAAGCCTTTTTTGGCCGGCAGTATATTCTGCTGTGTTGTTTAATGCATTGTATCAAACCTTTGCAATTGGGTTAACGATGCTTTTCGCGTCGTTAATTATTCTCGGAATAATATGTTTAAAATCGAAAAAATATTATACTTGGAGTGAATACAGTAGTTTATCTTTTGATAATTACACCTTTGATGGAAAGATTTTAAAAGCCAAAAACATTATTTACAATCTAATTAAAATTGCCATATCGTTAGGCGTCTTGCGTTTAATTTACCTAAATTTTTCAGCATTATTTAATCCGTTCGGAAGTCTAGGGATTTCAATTAGTATTTCTGTGACGTTAATATTGATTATCCTTCTTTCTTTTAGCAGAAACTTTGGGCCGTACGAGAAATTAAGACTGTATTTGGGAATAGTTGTTGGTCTTTCAATAATTATTTTTACCTATCTCGTTTTCGGGACCCAATTAATCTGGATTCCTTTTGTTTTATCAATAATTTTTGGGCTTCTGTTTGGGGGTTTCAACGATATTGATAATAAAGAGCATATCGTTTCGGTGATTATGCCGATATTATTACTACTAACTGCAATAACAAGCACTGCGATTCAATTTTGGAATGGTATCGGTAATTTTTTTGCCATAATATGGAAGTTTATTGTTCGGGTTGGGACTTTTGAATTAGCCCCTGCTCTATCAATTTGGTTGATATTATTGACTTTAACTATATTAATTGGCATGTATTTATTGATTCGCGGTTACACCAGAATACAAAATAGAAAAGCAGAAGCTTTAAAAGTTAAAAAAGAAAAAGAAGAGAAAGCTATCAAAGAAAAGGCAGAACGTGAAACTGAAAACACAAAAAGAAACGATCTGGCGGTAAAAAAAGTCGAAGAAAGAAGGGCTTTCATTGAGAAAATGATTTCCACTATCGAGATCGATGGTGAAGATTATATTAAATTAATTTTAGCCATTAAAGAGGAAGGCGCTTATGAAAGATTTACTGTGCAATTATTAACCTCAATCGAACTAAAAAACTATTTCACACCATCTACGGTTAAAAAACAAATAGTGTGGCCCGATTCATTTAAGAATGTATTGGAATTTTACAACACTATTTATAAAAGGAATTTCGTTGATAAAGATCTAGAACTGATAGTTACCAGACTTAAAGAGCTTTCCGAATTCCTTAGTAGCTACAGTAATTACAACGGGTTCGATCAAATAACGAAAATCATAAACGATACAACTCCTGATATTCCAAAAATTTTGGTAAAATAGAGGTACGAGAAACTAGCAGCAAACACCCGTTTGCTGCTTTTTAAATCCAAAAAAACAATTCGAACTTCTGTTGACAAATATATATTATTGTGATATACTTAATGCGTAAGTAATCATTAACAACCAATAAATAAACTGGGGGCAAAATGGCAATTTCCGTCTTAATATTAATAGCAGTTCTTGGCTACCTTGGATTCGCTTTTCTGAAGGTAGCAATAGTAAAGTTGCCAAAATGGGCAAAGTTAAATCCGATTGTTTCCTGGGGGATAGAAATCTTTGATAACAATCCCTGGGCAAAAAAATTTCTAATCAAGTTAATGCAGGCAGTATTAATTTTAATTATACTATGGCTACAAATGCTTAAATATTGTTTTAAAACTGCTTTAAAAATAGTAGGACCAAAAGGTTTAAAAGTTTAAAGCATTTACATTTCTAAAGAATCCGATTTTGGGTTCTTTTTTTTGTATATTTTAGATATTCCCAATTATCCATTTTTTTGTCTAAATCTTCAAAAATTGCTATAATTTTCCCAACAAGTAACTATCAAACTATGAAAAACAACCTAGAGTTTTCTGGTCTCTCCCAGAAAAACACCGCTGAAATTTTAAAAGTGGAAGGATTAAATGAATTATCCACCCAAAAGAAAAAAAATATCTTTTTTGCCCTTTTTAAGGTTCTCACTGAACCGATGTTGTTACTACTTATTGCTGCCGGAGTAATCTATCTTTTCCTGGGAGAAGTATCGGACTCAATGATGCTTCTTTTCGCGGTTTTTGTTGTGATTGGCATTACTTTCTACCAAGAAAGAAAAACTGAAAAAACCCTTGATGCTCTAAAAGACTTATCAAGCCCGAAAGCGCTAGTAATTAGAGATGGCGAACAGAAATTAATTGACAGCAAACAGGTCGTTAGAGGCGACATAATAATTATTCGCGAAGGAGACCGCGTCCCAGCCGACTCCACGATTTTATCTTGTGAAAATTTATCAGCCGATGAGTCGCTCCTGACCGGAGAATCCAACCCAGTTAGAAAATTAGAATGGGACGGAAAATTAGCAAACCAAAGACCCGGAGGAGACGATTTACCTTTTATATATTCGGGCACGCTAATTACCAGCGGGCATGGAGTGGCTCGGGTTAACTTTATCGGGGCATTAACAGAAATTGGTAAAATCGGTAAAAGTTTAGAAAATATTAAAGATGAAGATACTTTATTACGCAAAGAGACAACCAGAATAGTTCGTTGGGTCGCGCTGATTGGGCTCATCCTTTGTGTTTTAGTAGTATTATTTTACACAATTTTAAAAGGAAATTTCGTAGCTGGATTGCTCGCTGGCATTACCTTGAGTATGGCCATTCTCCCAGAAGAATTTCCGGTGGTCCTTTTAATCTTTTTAACTTTAGGTGCCTGGAGAATTTCCAGAAGAAAAGTTCTCACCAGACATTCGGCTGCTATTGAAACCTTGGGTGCCGCGACCGTTCTTTGTACTGACAAAACTGGAACAATCACTCTCAATAAAATGGAGTTGAGTAGCTTATATTTTGAAAACTCATTTTATGAAGTCAGTGATTTTGCCACAACAAATTTACCGGAAAAATTTGAGAAACTTTTAGAATTCAGTGTTTTAGCAAGTCAGAAAGATGCCTATGATCCGATTGAAAAAGAAATTAATAAGATGGGCGGTCTTTATTTGAAAAATTTCGAAAATAAATATCAAGATTTTGAATTAAAAAAAGAGTATTCATTATCAAAAAAATTACTTGCTCTTTCCCACGTTTGGCAATCAAAAAAACAAAATAAAATAGTTATTGCCTCAAAGGGCGCCCCAGAAGCGATTCTCGACCTTTGCCATATTGATCAAAATAAACAAAAAGAAATTTTGGAAATAGTAAAAGAAATGGCTGAAAAAGGCTTGCGGGTTTTGGGTATCGCTGAAGCAGTTTATTCTAACGGAAACTTACCAGAAGACCAACATGACTTTATCTTTAAATTCGTTGGCCTCCTTGGTTTTATTGATCCAATCAGAGCTAGTGTTCCTGATGCCATTCGTGAGGCACACGAGGCCGGTATGCGGGTTATTATGATCACCGGAGATTATCCAGGCACAGCAAAATTTATTGCTAAAAATATTGGCATTAGTAACCCTGAAAAATATCTCACTGGAGAGGATCTCGAAAAATTGAGCCACCTTGAACTACGCGAGCAAATCAAAACCATAAATGTTTTTGCCCGAGTAATCCCTGAACAAAAACTTTTAATTGTGAATGCCCTCAAGGCTAATGACGAAATTGTCACAATGACCGGCGACGGAGTTAATGATGCGCCAGCGCTGAAAGCCGCTCACATCGGCGTCGCAATGGGAGAAAGGGGTACGGACGTTGCCAGAGAAGCGTCAGCCCTGATTCTACTTAATGATGATTTCTCTTCAATCGTTTCCGCTGTCCGCCTTGGCAGAAGGATTTATGATAACCTCAAAAGAGCAATGGGTTACATTTTAGCAGTTCATGTGCCTATTGCGGGAATGTCCGTTCTTCCGCTAGCTTTTGGTCTACCCGTGGTTTTATTCCCTGCTCACATTGCATTTATGGAATTAATTATTGATCCGGCCTGTTCCACGGTTTTTGAGGCGGAAAAACCAGATAAAAATATCATGAAAAGACCACCAAGAAATCTGCGACAAAAAATGTTTGATTCAAGAACAATTTTAATTAATTTGGCTCAGGGATTTGCCATTTTAATCGGCACATTTCTCCTATTCTTTCATGTGATAAAATCTGGCCGTAGCGAGAGTGATGCTAGGTCATTAGCGTTTGCATCCCTGGTTATTTCTAACTTATTTTTAATTGTCATTAATTTATCTTGGAAAAAGCATTTTTACCAAATTATTCGTTCGGCAAATAAAATATTTATCTCCGTTTTTCTTGGAGCTTTAGTTTGTTTAGCTGCCGTTCTTTACATCCCTTTCTTCGCCACACTATTTCACTTAGCCCCCTTAAATTTTATTGACATACTGCTAGTTTTGTTAACCACCTTCGCCAGTTTATTTTGGTTCGAAGTATTAAAATGGTTTCAAAATGATAAATATCAAAAAAAATCTGCTTAACTAGATAATTTATGAATTACAAAAAATTTAGTTTTATCCTTATTATCTTATCCCTTTTAATAATTGGACCTAACACTCAAGCGGCAACAAATCTTTCAGGAAAAATCGTTCTGCAGGTCCAGGACCATGGACAAGCTTGGTATATTTCACCAATCAATAAACAACGTTATTTTTTGGGAAATTCAGCGGAATCCTTAAAAATTCTCACAAAACTCGGACTTGGTATTTCAAACTATGACTTTAAAGCAATTTTAAAATCTGTTCCCACTCGCCTTTTGGGCCGGATATTAATAAAAGTTGAAGACAGAGGAAAGGCATATTACATTGATCCAACAAACAAAAAAATGTACCCGCTAGAAAAACCTGGCGATGTTGTAAATCTCATTAAAAGCCGCGGACTAGGAATCAATAATGCAAATTTAGCAAAAATAGTAATTGCAAAAAATAATACTAGCCCAGCGACAGTCAAAGCTCCAAGCTCAACAACCGCAACAACAAGCAGTAATCTAGTTGGCGAAAAGAGTGTTACTTATACTTGGAAATACAAAAATAAAAGTTACTCTTTAACAGAGACTCTTAACACTAATTTATACAAACGATATTCCGATTCCCCAAAATCATTCATCTACTCCAGTAATAACCCGCCGGCTAACCCACGTGACAGCTTTTATAAGATGTTTATTACTCCAAAAAGTAATGACAATTCAATCGATAAAATACTAAGTGATTTGAAAAGCTTGGCACTCGGCGATAATTACCAAAGCGATCAGTTAGCAGAATTTGTTCTTGCTTTTGTCCAATATATTCCTTACGATCAGGCTCGCGCTAATTCGAATAACTTACAAGCCAACTATCCTTATGAAACTCTTTACCAGAAATCGGGGATTTGCTCTGACAAAAGTTTTTTAGCAAACCTTCTTTTAAGACACCTTGGTTATGGCTCAGTAATATTTGATTTTCCGGATGCTAATCACAGTGCTGTTGGTATTCAGTGCCCAGTTAATGACTCTACTTATGGCTCTGGCTATTGCTTCGTTGAAACAACAAACTTCTTACCAATCAGTATCTTGCCTCAATCAATAAATGCCGGCGTGGCTAGCAGTAGCAACCAAATCAGCCAAGTTTTTAATACTAACAATTTGGGGCGTGTAGAGTATTATCAAAAAACTACTGGCAAAATTTATAGTGGTGCAAATACCGTTAAAACTCAGGTATTTGCTATTCAATCTCTCGAAAATACAATCGACTCGAAAAAAGAAGAGTTGGCCACGCTAAAAAGCGCACTTGATGTTGCAAAAAATGCGATGCTTAATCTCAAACAACAACTTGATAATTACAAAAATAGTAATGATTTTAAAAACTACAATGATTTCGTTCCTGTTTACAATACCTCAGTTGTAAAATACAATAGCCAACTATCTAGCTACCAAGCAAAAATTGACGCCTACAATTTAGATGTGCTTAAATACAATCAAGCTCAGAAAGAATTGTTTCAAAAATAAACTTAATTAATTTAAATATATGAGAAAAAACTCAGCCTGGGAGAAAGAATATGAGAAACCTTTGCTGGTCACCAAAAAAGAGGGACCACAAAATTTTATCGTTCAATTTCTTAAATATCTCAAGAAAGAAAAACGCCTGCCGATGAGCGATTTAGCGGTGCTTGATTTGGGCTGCGGAACGGGTCGTAACAGCAATTACCTTGCCGAACGGGGCAACTTTGTCATTGGCATCGATCTCGCCGCTAATGCCCTGCAAATGGCCTCAGAGAGAGCAATAAAAGCTGGGCTTGGCGAACAAACAAAATACCTACGCCAAAGTATTGGCGCCAAACTTCCCTTTCCAGACAATCATTTTGACCTAATTTTAGATATAACAGCCTCAAATTCAATCAAAAGCAGCGAAAGAGAGGTCTACCTCAAAGAAAGCAGCCGAGTATTAAAGCCTTGTGGTTTTATGATACTTCGTGCCTTATGTAAAGATGGTGATCAAAATGCTAAAAATCTTTTAGAATCTTCCCCAGGCGGCGAATTAGACACCTATTTCTTAAAAGAATTAAAAATAACCGAAAGAGTTTTTTCTGAAGTTGATATCAAAAATTTATATGGTCGCTATTTTAACTTTGAAAAACTAGTAAAGGATGTTGGATATCCACAAATAAAGGGCGTGACCTATAAAAGAAAATACTGGTTAGCAATAATCACCAAGAAGTAAATATTAACGAAAAACCCCGCTCTAAAGTGGGGTTTTTTATTTTACATGTAGTTGGTAATTACCCAACAATTAACTTTATACTTCTTTTTTCTAGTCGCCATTCTGCTAGCCCGATTCCCGTGCACAGCCAGATTAACCCCAAGAGATAACCACCTAAAATATCACTAAAGAAATGCACTCCCAAATAAATTCTCGAGAAACCAATCGCCAAGATAAAAAGAATACCGATCGCTAAGATTACACTTTTCATTGCTCGTGATTTAGTTCTCTTCCAAAAATAATAAATGACAAAGCCATAAAGAACAACTGCCAAGGTCGAGTGCCCACTCGGAAAAGAATAGGTGCTCTCAGTATAAATTGCGTTAATCGGTCTTCCGCGCTGTAAACTAATTTTACTTAAAAAATTAGTTAATACACCACCAAGAAAAGAAACCAAGAACGGCATGAGGTAGACTCTTTTCTTTTTCAAAGATAGAAAGGCCGTGAACGCAATGCTCATGCCAATCGCAAACTGTGGTAAGGCGAAAGCAGTAATTAAGAAAAATAAATTAACCAAACTTGGTACACGAGAAGCCAAAATAAAATTATTTACCTTCTGATCAAAAATCATTAAACTTTCTAATGGTAAATAATTTCCGATAACCGCGCCAAAAAGCACAAAGATATAAATTAAAATTACCACCAAGATTGTCAGAGTGAGACCAAAGAAATTATCACGTGCCAGCCTTTTTTTTAAAAGATATCTGGAAATTTTTTTGCGAGTTTTTTTCATACGATAATTAGTCTTTAACAAAATGATAAAAAATTCTTTTAACAACCTCCATCATAACTAAATAAACCAAAACAATCAAAATAATTATTGGGAATACCAACCACGGCAACGGTTCAAAGCCAACTAAAGCTGCCAAGGGACGGAAAGTCAAAGCTGCCCCCACTAATACTGCAAAACTTGTAAGCGCCGTCATTTGCCAACTAGCTCTCGATTGGAAAAAAGGAATTTTTCTTGTTCTAATAATATGAATAACAAAAACCTGAGTCGCTAGTGACTCAACGAACCAACCGGCCTGAAAAGCGGGGCCAGAAAGAGAAAATATTTTATATAAAACAAAAAAAGTCAAAACATCAAAGATGGAACTAATCGGCCCGAATACCAACATGAATTTTTTCAATAAACCCATATTCCAATGGCGCGGTTTTTTTAAATATTCTGGATCAACGTTATCAGTCGGGATTGCTAATTGTGAGGTGTCGTAAATAAAATTATTCAATAAAATCTGGCCAGCGGTCATTGGGAAAAATGGCAAAAAAATACTAGCAACAATCATCGAAAGCATGTTACCAAAGTTTGAGCTAAGACCCATTAAGAGATACTTCATCGTATTCCCAAATGTGCGTCTTCCCTCTAGCACTCCATCCATTAATTCTTGTAATCCTTTTTTGAGCAAAATAATATCAGCTGCTTCGCGAGCGATATCAACCGCATTTTCAACACTAATTCCAACGTCAGCCATCTTTAGGGATGGCGCATCATTAATTCCATCACCAAGATATGCAACGACTAAACCATTTTGCCGAAGAAGTGAAATTATTTTTTCTTTTTGCGCAGGTGCGAGACGAGCACATATCTCGGCATCCTTGATGTGAAAATATATTTCGTCGTCATTCATTGAATTAAAATCGAGATCCTCTCCGCTAATTGCTCCATTGATTTTAAATCCGATATCGTTACAGATTTTTTTGGTTACCAATAAAGAATCGCCCGTTAAAATTTTAATTTTAATTCCATGGGCAAACATAAAATCCAGAACCTCTTTTACGCCCTCTTTTGGTGGATCATAAAAAGCCATTAGGCCGAGGAGGGTTAACCCTTGTTCTTCTTTGCGCCAATCTGTTTTTTCACCAGTATTTTCGACTAATTTTTCCGCCAATGCCAAAACCCGAAAACCTTCGGCACTCAATTTATCATATAATTCTTTTACTTTCTTTAAACTTTCCAAACCAAACTTCTCATCGTTACCTTCACTATCATAAAAATTGCAAATTTTAAAGATCTCCTCCGGTGCCCCTTTGGTGACAATTTTGGTCACGCCCGTGAGACTTGCCACTACTGATGAGCGTTTGCGCTGAAAATCGTAAGGTATTTCTGCAATTTTGTGAAGATCTACTTGCTTTTCAGCTTTATCATGATTGAATTGAATAATCGCTTGGTCTAAAACACTTTTAATTCCCGATTCTAGGCTGGCGTTGATGATTGAAGAGTTAACAATTCTCATTGATTCACCGCCCAGAATATTGTAATTGTGGACAAGGGTGATTTTGTCCTGGGTTAAAGTACCAGTCTTGTCCGTACAAAGAACGTCCATTGAACCAAAGTCAGGGATTGAGGTTAATTTCTTTACTAAGACGCCCTTCTTCATCATGCGCATCGCCCCTTTGGACATATTAACGCTCATAATCATCGGTAATAGCTCAGGAGTTACTCCAACGGCCACGGCAATCGCAAAAACCAGCGAATCAAAAAAATTCTTGTGCATTATCAGATTAATCAAGAATATGATTGAAACGATTGAGATTATTACCTTCATCAATAAAATCCCAAACTTTTTGACGCCCTCAGAAAAGGCATCAGGCTGAGTTTCTTTTTCCAAACTGGCAGCAATTTTTCCAAATTCCGTTTTTTGGCCAGTAGCCTCTACTAGCAACTCACCAAAGCCAGAAACAATATATGTACCAGCAAACGCTTTTTTATTTTCAATACTATCTTTTTCAACGGGCAAACTTTCACCAGTTAAAGCAGATTCGTTGATGAAAAGATCGTCGGAAACTAGAATAATACCATCGGCTGGAATAATATCACCAGCCATCAAAATAACAAGATCACCAGGAACAATTAGTTTTGAGTCAATTTCAAGTTCTTTCCCTCCGCGACGGACTTTGACGATTATCGCTAAGCGAGAGTAAATTTTTTCAGCAGCTTTATCTGATTTATGCTCCTGATAAAAATTTAAGACCACACTTAAGAGAACCATGGAGATGATAATTGTTGCGCCGCGGAACTGACCGGTTGCCCCAGAAATCGTGGCCGCAATCAGAAGAATCACGATCATCGGATCAGTAAAATAGGAAAATATCTTCCGAAAGATATTAATTTTTTTATGCTCTTGCAGAGAATTTGGACCGTATGAGGCAAGTAGCCTAGAGGCTTCCTCAGCACTAAGACCGGGAAATTTTGGACAATCGTTCTGCATATATTGGATATAAAGTTTAAGTAAATACTTCGCTTATTATTATAACATTATTATCTAAAAAAACAGCTACACGAGGTTTTGGTATTAAAAAAACGACTTCTGTTAAAAGCCGTTTTCGACAAAAATGATATTTTGTAAACAGAGATAAAATACTTTAATTAATCATAATCCCGCAATATAATCCTATTTCTGGTGAAATCGAAAACTTTCTAGCACCTTGGATAATTCTTCTTCAGGAAAGCGCACGTCATAGACTTGCCTCAATCTTGGCTCAAAACATGCGTAAATTTTTGAATTAACAGCGCAATATAAATATTGTTTTTCATTAACTGTGTCTTCCTTTAAAAACTTGTAGAAAGTTACGCGTGCGAATTAGTAATAAATGGCGCCACTTCAGCTTCTTGAAGCACTAAAAATGCTATCCCGTGCTCTATTCTTAAACCCTTGCCTGTATAAGACATAGAACGATCATTTGACATAACGTCAGTGACAACCTGTTGGGATTCAATAATTTTTTTGCCTTTCAAGAAATATCGCACCCAAACTGGATTTGGGTTAAACGCATTCGGATACCACATTTCTTTATTCCTAGAAACCAGAGATAAAAATTTTTCCTGCTCCTCAGTTGTTAATATTTTTGATAAGTCGATGTTTGGCGCATTAGTGTTGCGGTATTCACTGAAGCCAAAGTCGGAAAGCTTGTCTGATTTTATAATTACCTCCCCAAAACCTGATTTTTGTAAAAAGACGCAGCGACCATCAGTAGCACAGGGTACACCAAAAAAATACTGACCACTGACATTACTCAAATCAAAAGTTTTCAAAGAGTAGCCTAGACGATAATTATCAAAATAGCCGCTACTTTTGCGATAAACAAAAAATATCACCACCAAAGCAAGCGCAGAAACGAGGACAATCAAAAAATATTTTAAAACCTTCTTCATAAAGAGATCTAATAATCCCTTAATTTCTCTAAGCCTTTTAGTTTCCGGATCTTTTCAAGAGCTTTCGATTCAATCTGACGAATACGTTCGCGAGTAACCTCAAATTCCTGGCCAACTTCTTCCAATGTGTGGGCGACGCCGTCAATCAGACCAAAGCGCATCTCAAGAATTTTCTGTTCACGTGGCGAAAGCTGAGCGACAATATTTTTTACATAATCTCTTAATAATTGAAGGGCGGCCGCACGATCTGGAGTGACATTCTTCACATCCTCAATGAAATCTTCCAGAGTGGAATCTTCCTCGTCGTCACCAATAGTTGTCTCCAGTGAAATAGTGTCTTGAGAAATTTTTATAATATAACGAATCTTCTCCAGTTCTTCTCCCATTTCAGCAGCAATTTCTTCCGGTAATGGTTCACGACTCAATTCCTGAATCAAAGTTCGTTGAACCTGTTGAAATTTATTAATAGTTTCTACCATGTGAACTGGAATACGAATAGTGCGGGACTGGTCAGCGAGGGCACGAGTGATGGCCTGACGAATCCACCAAGTGGCATAAGTAGAAAATTTATAGCCTTTGCGATATTCAAACTTTTCAACGGCACGGAACAAACCGATATTTCCTTCTTGGATTAAATCTAATAAGCTCAAACCTTTTGCTCCAGCAAATTTTTTGGCAATTGAAACCACTAAGCGAAGATTGGCTTCGATGATTCTGTTTTCTGCCTCTTTATCGCCCTTCTCTTTTCGTTTGGCCAGTTCAACTTCTTCTTCGCCGTTAAGCAATGGCACTTTACCAATTTCTTTCAAATACATCTGAATCGAATCCGCTGAAAGTTTTGATAAATCAATAGACAATTGCGCTTTCCGTTCCTTTTCATTTCTCGCGATGGTTTCGGTGGCACCCAAAATATGACCAGTATCTTCAATAATTCTAATTCCATTTTTTTGCAGGTCACCTAAAAACACATCATATTCATAAACGTAATCTTCTACTTCCGGAAAAGCATAAAGTAATTCAGTCTCCATCACAAAACCGCGAACTCTTCCTTTATCAAGAAGCTTTTGAAGCTTTTCTTCGGCAGGATATTTAATTTCCTTTTTTACTTCCGGGGTTTTGGGACTTTTTTGGGTAATTTTTACAGGAGCCTTTGGTTTTGTTATTGGTGCTACCTTTTTCGAAACAACCTTAACAACCGGCTTCCCTTTCTTTGCGAGTGGGGCTGGTTTCTTTGCTGAATTAGCTAAAGGTTTTTTAATTACTTTTGCTTTGACGTTAACAGATTTTTTGATCATTTTTTTGACAGATTTTACCGGACTTTTTTTAACAGGCTTACTTGCTTTTTTCTTTAATAAAATTGGCTTCTTCGCAGAATTTTTCTTCACTATTTTTTTTGTATTTTTGACAAATTTTCCACGCTTCGCTAGTAAAATTGAAACTTTTTTGGTTATCTTTTTCACTGGCTTTAATTTTTTTTTGGCCGACTTCAATACGGGTTTAATAACCTTTTTAACTAATTTACCTTTTCCATTTACAGAAGAGATTTTTTGTTTTTTTAACGCCATATATTGATAATTTATTGACAAATCAATCAACCATAGTCCGTTAATTACTAGCCGTTCCAATTTCACGCAAACGATCGGTGAAATCTTTCAGATCATTCATCAGTCTCTGGACCAGTTCTTCTTGCCCACCTTTCTCTGCTTCTGGCAATTCGCGCTGGATACTCTTGATACGCTCCTGATAATAATATTTTTTTAATTCTAAAACACTTTTGGCAATTTCATTTTTAAGCTCCAATTCTCCGAGCGAATAAAAGTCTTTTTCACCTAAAAGAACCAACAAATCAAGGAAATTTTCACTTTTATCTCCTTTGGCAAGCAAAAAATTATGGAAATCTCCGTAATCAAAGCTTCCGTTTTTATTATAATAGATAATCAATTCCTTGTAAAATGAAATTTTTCCGTTACCTTTGAGAAATTCTGGTTCTAGTTTGGTGCTCAAGTAAGGTACTAAGCTTGGTGAGCGCAAAACCAAGGCAAGGGTCAGTTCACTCATTAGCTCGTGACGATCGGTTGAGCCATTCGAGATATATTTTTCCTCAGGGACTACAACTGGCGCGCTTGTTAGATTTGTACCATTTTTTTTCAATTCGTCTCTCATTGATTGTTCCGGAACACCAATTACTTCCGCCACCCGACGTAACCAAAAATCCTGCTCAATCTTGCTTGAAAATTTTGAAATCATTTCTATCGAACGCTTAGATAATTCCTTGCTACCGGTTGCTGTTTTCGGATCGAAATCAACACTTAACTTATCGAGATAATATTCCATCATCGGCCGAGCTTCCAGGACTGCTTGCTTCCATTCTTCAGGATGTTTTTTAAGACACTCAGCTGCGTCCTTCCCGTCCCTCAGAACAATGACATTGATATTGAAGTCCAGAGCCATTGCCTCCTTGATGCCCCGATCAGCTGCCATCTGTCCGGCGGCGTCCATATCAAAAGCTAAAGCCAAATTATTAGTAAATCTTTTGATTATTGTTAACTGCTCAGCTGTTAAAGCGGTTCCTGAAGAAGCGACAACGTTTTTAAACCCATGCTGATGGGCCATAATCACGTCCATCTGGCCTTCGACAACGATTGCCAAGTCTTCGCTTTTGATAAATGACTTTGCTTTATCTAGACCAAAAACAACTCGACTCTTATCGTAAAGTTCCGTCTGTGGACTGTTAATATATTTCCCGCCAACTTTTTCATTATGTTCAATTTTTGGATTAACTCGAGCAGTGAAAGCAATCACATTACTGTTAATATCCGTGATTGGAAAAATGATTCGGTCACGAAAACGATTATAATAACGATTAGCACCTTCTTTTCTGATTGATAGGCCGGCAGCAAAAATTTCCTGATCACTAAAATGCAGACGTTCGTTTTTTGGTAATTCTTTCAGACGTAAAATTAAGTTATCCCAACTGTCTGGAGCAAAACCAATTCGCCACTCTTTGATGGTCTCTTCTTTTAAACCACGCTCGGCTAAGTATTCTCGAAAATAAGCGCCGGCTTCACCTTCTAAGTGTTTTTCAAAATAACGAGTGGTGGATTCTAAAATATCGAGAAGACGATTACGTTTTGAAAAATCATTTTTTTCAAAAGTTGTTAAAGTGATCCCCGCTTTTGGAGCTAAGAGACGCATTGCTTCAACGAAGCCAACCCCCTCCATCTCCTGAACAAAAGAAAAGACGTCGCCACCTTTGCCACAGCCAAAACAGTGCCAAATGTTCTTTTCTGGTGAAATTACAAAAGACGGGCTCTTTTCCCGGTGAAAGGGACAAAGGGCCTGAAAATTGGCACCAACGGCCTTTACTTGGACATAGGAACGAATAACCTCCACAATATCCAATCGACTCTTTATTTCATCAGATTGACTCATTTTTCTAGTTAGTAGTAACTAAGTATAGTACCTGTTCTAGCAGGCTTTTGCAACAGACTTTTAAAAATATATTAACCATTTCGGTAATTATCGATAACTAAGGATTTTAAGCGCGCTACTTCTCCTTCAACAAGCTCGCCATCATATTCGGCGCTATGGCGAGTTTCACTTTGACCAGATTTTTTTTGATCTAGATGTAAACTAAAAATAATTATCTCATCACCATCATCAACTCTGCTATCTAAATATAAATGAAAACGAGGATAAAAATCCCGTGTTAAACGATTCGCAAAGCTTTCTTGATTAGTTTCATGATCAACGATGCGCGCATAACCACAATGTCTTTGAACAAACTGATCGGGCCTAAGAGATAAATATTTTTGTTTAACCTCGAATTTCATTTTTTTTACGGAAAATAATAAATTTAGAAAAAATATAATTCCCTGCTCCAAGAGTAAAATTTACTAAGAGCTGGGAAAGTAAATACCAGACACCAAAACGAATTACCAAAATATGCATCAAGAAACCATTAAAATTCAAATTCATAAACCCAACCGCAAAATACATTAACATTTGACGTAACACGCGATCATTACTACGATTACGAAAAGTCCAAATTTTCTGAAGAAAGAATGACAACAAAAAACATATGACAAAGGACATTGAAGTCGCCTTAATAATTCCGATATGCATTATCCCGTGAAAAATGTAAAGAAAAAATAGATCTAGCCCACCAGTTAAGCAGCCGCTCAAGACAAATTTTGCAGCAGATTTATTACGGTGAAGATAGGCCATTAAATTGGGAAAATGGGCCAAGAAATATCGTTTTATTCTAAAATATAAATTATCGATTAATAGCATAGGAATTAAATATCCAAGTTACAAGTTTTTTAGTTTCTGAGAAACGAGCTTCTTTACTCGGTGCTCCAAGAACAACCGAAATAATTTCCTTTCCGTCCTTATTTTTAAATTGGCCAACAAAGCAATAGCCAGCCGATTCCGTGTAGCCCGTCTTCCCACCAAGAATTAAAACTTCCGGCCAATTATCTGATAAAAGCTCATCGGTATTACTGAGTTTTTTTTCTCGATCTTCTAATGTTTTAAAATTATAAAATTTTGTTGTTACAGCTTTTTTCAATTCATCGTGTCTAAGAGCTTCTCTTGCTAAACGCGCCACATCGCGAGCACTTGCCTTATTTCTGTCACTCAGTCCAGTTGGTTCAACGAATGATGCGCTAAACATGCCGAGTTCCTTAGACTTCTCATTCATTAACTTCACAAATTCTGTGTCACTTAAGCCGGTAGAATGAACCAGGGCGAGAGTGGCGCCATTATCCGAAGAAACTAAACTAGTATAAAAAAGGTCTCGGATTTTAATGGTGTCACCAAGAAATAAATTATTTTTTCCGCCACCAATCGAGTCATTACTGGTAATTTTATAAGTTGTATCCCACCCCTTGTTATTATCTAGAAAAACCAAGGCAGTCATTAATTTGGAAATACTCGCGATAGATTGCGCCGTTTCCGCATCCTTTCCCCATAAAAATACATTTGGTTCGGCCGCTAAAACAGCTGCTCTATTCACAAATATATCTGGATCGGACACCCCAGACTGCCGAACAAAGATTGGTGTCTCAGAGATTTTTGGCAAATATGCGGTTTGACTTCGATTCATCTCACAAAGAATTTTTGGTGGACAAAAAGCAATGGGGTTAGAAATATCAAAACGGGCAAATAAAAAAGAAACAAATAGATTAAAAAATATTGAATATAACATTGAAAAAATATGGGTTAGCGACCTTCCTCCTCGATAGCTAAAAATTCACTTAAAGCTGGATTGTTTTTTAAAGATTCATAGTCTGGTAAATCTTCTAGACGACTAAGACCTAAAAATTTTACGAATTCTAAACTGGCAGAATAAAGATTCTCGTTACGATTTTTTTCAAACTTTTCCTCAATCAAACCTCGCAGCATCAAATTTCTGACAATTAAACTGCAATTCACACCGCGAATTCTTTCTAAATCAAATTTAGAAATCGGACCGCGATAAGCAATAATTGTTAAGGCTTCTAAGCTGGGCTGACTTAATTCGCCGGCAGTTTCATTTTGTAGGAATTTCTTAATTACTTCTGCGCTATCTGGAGCACTTGCTAGTTGATATTTATCAGCTTGAGAAATTACTCTGATTCCTCTATCGCCTCGCTCGTACTCATCGGCTAATTCTCTTAAAGAGGTTTCAATCTCTTTTGCTTCAACGGAAAGCAAAAGATTTAACTCTTTCAAGCTAAGCGGTTTGGCAGCAACCAGTAATAGTGATTCTAATTGTGACTTAAGATTCATTGGTTTTATGTATTAATAATATTTTCTTCCTGGACTAAATTTATTTCGCCAAAAAGCTCATCTTGTTCAAAAAATATTTCTCTTTGTTTTGCTAGTTCAAGGACGGCCAAAAAATTTACTATTAATTCAGTTCGGGTTTTAAAACTTTTAAGCAATTGCGAAAAATTTACACGCGCTCTATTTTTGACCAGAAGACGGATGCTATCAATTCGTTCCTCAATACTTATTTTTGGCTCTAAAAATCTTTCCTCTAATTTTTTAACTACTGGCTTCAGTTTGGCAATAATTTTTGGAAAACATTCAGCAAGAATATCGCCAGTTAATTTGGCGGGCGGATAAAAACCCGGGTTAAGAGCTGAGCGATTTTTACTTGGCATCGCCGGTGTAAACAGCGGTCGACCGTTGGCGATTATTCCCTTTATTTTTTGGCTGGCATCGATGAATTCTTTGTACATCTTCAACTGCCTCTCCAAATCAAATGCCCCCTTCTCTTCTTCCTCAATCACCAAATACGGCAAAAGTGCCTTTGATTTTATATACAGTAGCTTTGCCGCAATTACTAAAAAATCAGCCAATTCGTCGGAGTCAATATCAACCGCCTGTTCTAAGTAGGCCAAAAATTGATCAGCAATTCTTGCTAAGGCAATTTCAGTGATATCCATTTTTTCTGCCTCGATTAATTGCAGTAGAATACCAAGTGGTCCTTCAAATTTTTCGGTCTTAAAAGCAACCATAGATATTATTTAACAGGTTGAGCGATAACTGCTGGGGATTTTAGACCTTGGAGTTTAACACCGTCAAAAATAACACCTTTCAAACACTGATAACCAGTCGAGTGAAGTTTGTCGCTTGGTGAGGAATACATCACCTCAGAACCTTGTTCTCGGTTATCGGTTCGAAAATTTGCACAAAGTTGAAATTCACTAACCGATATTTTTTTGTATTCGATTGGTTTTTTTGTTTCCGGATCAACTAAACTGGCGCTATTTAGATAACTACTGGCTTCTGCTTTTAGCTGGTCCAAATTTTCTGGCAATTTATTTTGGCTTGAGAGATAGGAGTTCACCGCACTTTCAATATTTGCAATATTATTAATTAGATTCTGATCCAGACGACGATTTCTTGCCATGGCTGGTGATTCAACGAAAAACCAAGCTGAAATAAACGCAGCGATAACTAAAGCTAATGATCCAAAGAAAAAAGCTTTCATCGCTATTACTTTACCGGAAAAATTTTCTCGTTTATTTTCATAAAGATAATAGGAAAAAATTACCCCAGTAATAACAAACATCGAAAGAGCCTTCAAAATTGAACGACCTGTTAATTCTCCGGACAAAAAATTATTAATAACACTAATAAATACACCCAAGAGAACAAGAGAGGAAACTAATAAAATAAAGTAAGTAAGCCAGCGGCGGATTCCCGACTCTTTATCCAACTCTCCTTTTTTCAGGCCTTTATTGATTAGATTGGAAACGACATAAAAAATTGGCGTCGCGATAATCAAAGCGGAGATAGCAAATTTTAATTGACCGTCATTATTATAGTAAGAGGTCGTGAGCACGTCGAGAATACTCTTATCGATAATGCTAAAAGCAATCATTCCCACTGAGAGGGACATAAAAAACAAAGCAGCAAGCGACAAAAGATAATAAAAAGCGTACTTGGCATTTGTGTGGTTAGTCATAAAATTAAATAGTTAATTTATGGGTTTAGTCTCTTGACGTCGCGAGGTAGAAAACATGCCTCTTTGACGCTACCGAGGTCAAGCAATTTCATAATAATACGGGCTGGGCCAATACCAACTCCACCATGGGCTGGGCAACCGAAGCGGAAAAAATTCAAATAATCATGAAGTTCTTCGAGGTTCATTCCCTTTTCAATGGCCTGTTTTTCTAGAACTTCAATTCTGTGTTCACGCTGAGCACCGGTTGTGATTTCAAGCCCACGATAAAGCAAATCAAAGCTCATCGTGAGATTATTATCATCAGAGTGGCGCATATGATAAAAAGGCCGTGCCTCAACTGGGTAGTCAGTCACAAAAACAAAATCACTAGCAGTTTCTTCTTTGGCTAAGCGACAAATTTCTCGTTCTTCTTCTGGTGACAAATCGTGATCTTTTTCACTTTTGATTCCGATTGCTGCCAATTTTTCTTTGACTAACTTGAGACTCCAGCGAGGAAAAGGTGCGGCAGGAACTTCGATTTCTAAAGGCAGATTAGCTTTCTTTAGACGTTCAAAGCCAGACACAAGCATTTTCTCCTCGGCAGCCATAATGTCTTCGTGAGAAACAATGTTGGCGATTTCAAAATCCCAGCCAGTAAATTCGGTAACATGACGAGTAGTAAAAGATGGCTCAGCACGAAAAACCGTACCGACGGTAAACACCTTTTCGAAACCGGAAGCCATTGCCATTTGCTTGTAGAATTGTGGAGATTGAGCAAGAAAAGCTTTGCGATCAAAATATTTTACTTCGAAAACTTCGGAACCAGTTTCACTAGCAGTCCCCATTAAAGCGGGAGTATAAATTTGAATAAAATTATTGTTCAGAAAATAATCTCGACAGCCAGCTTCAAAAATAGTCCAGACCTGAAAAATTAAACGGTGCTCCGGTTTTCGTAAATCTAACCAACGATTATCAAGACGCAAATCGAGACTCGCTTCATTTTCAATTTTTTGCATCACTGGGATTGGTAATTGCTCAAGAGATTTTGTAATCAAGGTTGCCTCAGTGATGGAAAGTTCATAGTCCTTCGGTGCATCTTCCTGACCTTTTCTTGCTGGTTTTTCCTTTAATTCACCAACTACTTCTAAGTAGCTTTCAATATTTAGGTTTTCTGCGACTAAAAAAGCGTCTGGAGTAAGCGAAGCCTCAAAAACTAATTGCATTATCCCACTCGCATCACGCAAGTCAACAAAGGCGAGCTCTTTTTTGAGACGTAAATTATGAACAAACCCGGCGATGTGGACCGATCCTTGTTCTTGTTTCTTAGCTTCAGAAATTGAGATAATTGACATAAAATAAAAATTTCAGCCGAATTTGGCGGCTTTTTATTGTTTTTTGTATTTACCCTTAAATTTTATCGCATTTTAACGGTTTGAGCAAGGAGATGAAAATAAAAAAGACTGCTTTTTTGGGCAGTCTTCAGTGAGCAGTAAGAAGTTATAAAATATAAAAAATCATTGCTACGTCTACATCAAAACGGGCATCGGACGGACTGTGGCAGTCTAATAAAATATTGACCACTTTTAATTTTCCGTCATCGATAGTCGAGTTTATTGAATCGTTGGTAACTTCATCAATATTATCATGTGAAAGCACCTTAACTCTTTCACGCGCTTCGGTTTCAACATTTTCATAGCAAATCATAATTGCTATCCGATTTATTGAGGATAAAATTACCTCCCTTTTTAGAATACTAATTTTATTATCATGATTTTCTAAGAAAGCATTCACTTCTTTTTCTAGGGCAGCTGGATCATGAAATTCAAAAATTTTGCAAGCATCAATAAAACCATTCATTATTTCTATTTTTAGTTAAACATTATTTTTAAGGAATATATTTTAGTACTTAATTCTAAAATAATATATATTATTTGTCAATTATTATTTCAATTTACGACATTCTTTACTAAACATTAGCCAATTAATCCCATAAATGCAACAACCACTTCAACTTCCTGGGGCTTGTCTCTTCGCCAGGAAAAATACTTTTTATCCTCGCAATAGGTGCACTCCTTGCTAAAACTAATATTATCTCCTAAAACTCCGACGGTCAATAATTGACTTCTGATAATTGAAGCCAAATCAATATAAATCTTTTCTTCGCGACGAATTATATATTTTGTATATTGTTTAAACATTATGGCCACATCTTCTTGAACTTCAAAGTGACAACTTCTAATGTGCGGCCCAACAAAGACCTGCAAATCCTGCGGCTTACTCTTAAAGCTGTTTTTTAAAGTGTTAATTGTTTTAGCGCTAATATTTCCAACAATTCCCCGCCAATCCGCATGGACCAAGCCAATTACTTTTTGGATAGGATCATATATGTAAATTTGCGCACAATCGGCAACCGTAATCGTTAAAAATAAATTTTTCTTGCTAGTAACCAGGGCGGCGGCGCCAGAAATGATCTTCCCTTCATCGCCACTCTTGACGATCACAACCTCCAAAGCATTAGCAAACACGGCAGAAACAACTTTTTGGTCGTCAATCCCTTGTTTGGCAAAAAAATGACGACGATTTATTATTGTCTGTCCATTATTATCATTGAGGAGATTCATCGGCCCATCTTTCTTTTCGGACATTCCAAAAATTATTTCCTTAAATTTATCTAGCATATTATTCCGAAATAGTTAATTTAAATCGTTCAGTTAGAACATTAATTTCATGGACCAATTCTTTTGTTAGTGCTAAACGCGCAATTTGATAAAAATCTTGCTCAAGCAAAAATCGCAAAACCTTAATTGCTTCCCAGGAAATTACTGGCAAGACCTCGTTGCACTCTTTAAATCTCCGGTCGGCACATACAGGGCACACTAAACCACCTTTTAAGGCATCAAAACGGTTATCGTTTTCTTTTATTTCCGCCCCGCAAATTAAACAATTGTCGAGACGAGGCAGATAGCCAAGATTTGCAAGTAATTTCCATATATATGACACTAACAAAACTTCACCCTTTTCTTTTACTAAATCAGGGGTGCGTTGATCAAGATATTCTAAAAAACTTTCAGTCAAAAAAAATACTTCCTTATCAGGTTCGGCTTCTTTAGTTAATCGATCAAGAGTCGCTAAAGCCGCGCCAGCATAAAACAAGCGATTCAAATCTTGCCGCACTTCTATCCGCGAATCAATTGAGCGAGCCGCGCCCAAATAATCACGATGCTTTCCTTTAATGATCATTGCTTCAATTAAAGAGAAGGGTTCGATGTGCCCAGATAATTTTGAGTTTGGACGTTCCGCGCCCCGAACAGCTAAATTTAGTTTTCCAAAATCACGCGTATAAACAACAACCGCGCGATCATATTCTTTGAGCGGGCGGCGTTTAATAACTATTCCAAGAGTATTTTTAGTTTCCGGTGTAAGCATCTAAGTAATTTTGCAAAATTATGGCGGCCGCAATCTCGTCGCGGCCAGCACGCATTTTTTTTGAACCGCCAAGAGCGTCAGCTGCTTTACTAGAGAGACGTTCGTCGAATTCAATGATTGGGATATTTAGTGATTTTTTTAGCGCCGCCAAAAAACTAAGATATTCAGCAGTCAAAGGCTCGTCAAGGTTTCCTGAAAGTTTTTCTGGACGACCAATTATCACCTCATTAATTTCTTCTTCGTCAATTAATATTAAGACCTCGCCCAAAGAAGCGGCGGTTTGAAATGGCAAGGCCATTAAAGTTTCACTATCAGCAAGCGCCAAGCCCAATCTTTTACTCCCCCAATCAATTCCTAAGTATTTTTTTAATTCACTCATACTATTCTAGGGTTAAAATTTCACAGCCATTTTCGGTGACGACTACTGTGTGTTCAAAGTGAGCACTAAGCCCACCATCCAAAGTTTTGATCGTGAATTTATTTCCTTGGTCAATCTTTATTTTCCACGTTCCTGTATTTATCATCGGCTCAACTGCCAAAACCATTCCAACTTCAAGGGCAATATTTTCTGGGTCACGTTGTGGTATTTCATAATTAAAAACCGCGGGATCTTCGTGCGCGAGATAACCGACACCATGTCCAACTAAGTCACGAACAACCCCATAACCATGAGTTTCGGCGTGTTCCTGAATAATTTTCCCGAGCGTTCCCATTTTTAATCCCGGCTTAATAGCTCTAATTCCTTTTTCTAAACATTCACGAGTAATTTGCAAAAGTCTTCTAGCCTCGACGCTGATTTTACCAACTGGAAAGGTGGCAGACATGTCTGTATAAAAACCACCAAGAAGGGAGTGCGGATTTTTTGGCAAACCAAGTTTTTGGCGAGTTCTTTCTTCGGTCGGCCATTCCATGCCCAAATCGATATCCACGATATCGCCGGAATTTAATATTCTCCCCGGGGTTGCGACGCCATGAACCACTTCATCGTTAATTGAGATACAAAGCATGTCCGGAAAAAATATTCCGCCACCCATCGGATAATTTTTGAAGGCGGGCCTGGCACCAGCTTCGTCAGCCATTTTACAAGCCAAAGCCTCCAAGTCGGCAGTACTTACGCCTGGTTTTATCTCTTTGCCAACTGCTTTCAGAATAGCATTAAGAATTTTTCCTCCTTCACGAATGGCTCGGATTTCTTCTTTATTTTTTATTAGATTAGACATATAGATATTTTTTTGTTGGAACTAAATAAATTCGATAACGATCGGTGCGTGATCGCTCATTACTGCCGTTGGATTTGGTTCGATCACTTCGTAGTCTGAAAGATTATCATTGAGAATATTTATCTTAATAATATTTTCTACCAAGGCTTTTGAGATTAAAAAATGATCCAATAGCCTTGTTCTGTTTTTTGTGATTGATGAATATCTTTTTTCCAATTCAACTTTCTGACAAGCGGAAAATAAATGATCTGACGCTTCAGTTATTTCTCCACCAATAATCCTTAAAATTGGGCTATGTTCTTCGGCATTAAAATCACCACCAACTAAAACTAGGGCATCTGGATCATTAACGAAAAAATCATCTACCATCTCTCGTACTTTTTTGGCTTGCGACATCCGGAAAAATTCTGACCGAATGCGTCCGTCGGCCGCCGAAATTTGAGTATCCATTGGCATTTCATCACCGGTGTCATTTTTTTTAGGCATCAAAAAATTAGCTTTAATATGAATGCTGATCAAGTGTAATTTTTTACCGTGATAGGTTGTCGTTAGCTGAGCAAAGTCTCTCCTTGGATAAATTCTTGGACCGATCACATCGATGTCGCCATCAATGAAAACAGGCAATCCCGCCACAGCAGGCACGGACTGGCATTCTGCATTACTATCTTTATACAGAATAGCGTTCCCAACTCCGTTACTATCTGGCGTCGCGATAAAATAATGATAATGAATCCCTGATTTCTCGATTATTCTTTCAATCATTATTTTTGACGCTACCTCTTGGAGTAAAACAACATCGGCGTCAAGTTCAGAAAATAGTTTTGCAAAATGGTTAACCCGTGCGTTAGCAAACTCTTTAGAATAAACCCAATTTTTTCTTGAGTGAGAATGAACTCCTTCTTCAAATAAAAATTCTAGATTGTGACTAACAATTTTCATATTTTTATTTTCTTTTCAGAGCCAAGCGACTCTCGCGAATGGAAAGGGTGAGAAATACTGCCAAAAGAAGAACGGTATTAAGTGGGGCTACCCAAAATGGAAATTCATGACCAAAGCTTTCAATAATCATAATAGAACCTAAAAACCCAATTGAGTACATGGCACCATTCTTAAGATAGGCAAATCTCGCTATTAGATCCACTCCACGAACTGTAAACTCCCGAACAACAAGCGCACCCAAGCCATTACCAATAAGAATCAAAGGCACACTCATTGTAAACGCGAAGGCACCAATCACTCCATCAATTGAAAATGAAGCATCTAAAGCTTCCAGGTAAAAGATTTTGCTCCAGGCGCTCATCGCAGATCCTTTCATTAATTGTTTTTCTTTTTCTTCGGCATTTTTTTTGAATCCGTCAGTAATAAAGAATGCCGACACACCGATTGTCGCAGCAAGCGCGAGCATCGGATTTTGTTTCAACGCTAGATAGACAATTCCAGTGGTTAAGACTGAAGTGATTGCATAAAACCAAGCACCTTGACGATGAATAAATCCTTCGACTAAAAAAGCGTATTTCTTTTCTTCCAGAAACAACCAAGCAAGAGCAACATACAATAGGTAAATTCCACCCCCGAGAAGTAATAACGGTTTAGATGCCTCCATGGAAGCCTTCACTAAATCGCTGCCTGAAAAAGTGGCTGTCCAAACTTGTGGCAAAGAAAGACTCGGATTAACCGCCCAAACGATAACAAATGGTAAAAGTCCGCGAACCAGAACTACCGCAAAAAGCAGGCCCCAAAACAAGAAAATCTTTCGATATTTCTCAGGCATTGTTTTAAGAATATGCGCATTAACAATAGCGTTGTCAACGCTGCTAATAATTTCAAACAAGCAAAGCCCAAAAATGGTGATAATGATCGTCCACATAAGTTATAGGAATATTGAAAAACCTTTATAAAACCCTAGTATTATAACACTAAAAACCCTAAAGAGAAAGATGATTACTTAAAATTAATAAATTTAAGCTTATTTAAGATAGTAATATCTAAAGAGCAGCCCTTTCGTTGACCAAATAATAGTATAATGGTGTAGTTAACCCATAATGTTTATTGACAGCATCGATTGATTAATAAGCGCGATTCTTAGCTATTGCCAGGGGTTTGGCTTATCAATCAATTAGTAAAATGAAAAAGGCTACCTATGCAGATAGCCTTTCAAATTTGTATAAATTTGTTCAATTTTAGCGCTGACTATTTAATAATAAAAAGTCAGGTGAACAAAATATTTTATGAGGTTAATGATGAAGGATGACGAGAAAAAATGCGTATACCAGATATCCACGGATTAGGACTAGAAATAGGCCGAGCCTCAACGTCCCACCCATCTCCGAACCATACCAAACGTATTGCGCGTAACGTGCCATTAATATCTCTTACATAGAAAATATTTGCCTGGTCCCATTTAATAACTAAATCCCCCATTTTTCCATTGGGTTGAGCCTCCATCAGGGAGTACAATTCAGTCAATGAAGTTTCAACTCTTTCTTCGCCGCCTAATTCGTTGATAATTTGACTATTAACAGAGTTGCTCATGAGCGTTACCCCCTGTATTGTACTACCAAGAAAGACATCCTCTACTTTATCAAGGAACCAACTCCGAAAATTATTGTCTAGACAAGAAATTTTTAGCTTAGAATCACAACCGGTGTTGACTACAAATTTATCTCGGGTGATAAATCTTTTGACGGTTTGTACGCAACTACTTACCAGAACAAGACGGCTTAAGATTTTTTCAGTCTTAGTGAATTCTTTGACACGGTTACTGATAGCGGCAACGCAAAGAGCGATACCTTCTTTTGTGTGATTCATAAACCATTGAGCGTCATCATTTGGCAAATCAGAAAAATATTTCTGATATTCTACTATTCTTCCTGCTATTATGGGAATTTGTTGTTCTGTAGCCATTTTATAGCCTCCATTTTTTACAAATTTTAAATAACTTTTCACGCTTCCGGGTGAAAATCGGGTTCTATCTATCACTAAAAGATATACACATACTATATCACTAATATGTCTATTTGTCAATTTTATACAAAAAACCAGCTTTTTTATGGCTGGCTTTTAGGTATACTTTGTGTAATATTGGCTTAAATCCCGTCGTATTCTCTCATCGTCATCTGGGCTTCAATTTGCTTTACCGTTTCAATAACCACCGAAACGACGATTAGTAAGCTAGTACCACCGATAGCGAAAGCTTGAACACCCGTGAAATACTTGGCGATTAAAGGTAAAATAGCAATTAAACCTAAAAATAGAGCGCCGACGAAAATAATTTTGTGAGTGGTGTAAGCGAGGTAGTCTGCAGTGTGTTTCCCTGGTCTAATTCCAGGAATAAATCCTCCTTGCTTCTGTAAGTTTTCCGCGATTTGATCTGGGTGAAAAACAATTTCGGTATAAAAATAAGTGAAAGCAAAAACTAAAATAAAATAGATTACTCCGTAGAAAAGCTGATTAGCAAACAAATCAATTACTTGCTGGGAAAAACGGGCCAACCAAACGCTCCGGGCATGGATTGTGAACTGAGCAATCATTGATGGGAACAGCACAACGGAGATTGCGAAGATGATTGGAATAACCCCAGCCATGTTGACACGCAATGGCAAGTGACTAGAAGAGCCACCAAAAGCACGATTGCCACGAATCTGACGTGCATATTGTACTGGAATATTTCTTTGACCTTCATTGATGATAACAACGCCGATGACAGTGATTAAGCCAACAATTGCGAAACCAAGAATCATAAACAATTGACTGAAATCAAAGGTCTGAGAAATTTGTTGAATTTTTTGTGGGATAACAGCAACGATACCAGCAAAAATCAATAAAGAAATACCGTTACCAATTTTCTTTTCGGAAATTAACTCACCAATCCACATTAATAAAATGGTGCCTGCGGTGATTGTGATAATAATACTAATTAGATCAAAAGAAGAAATATTTCCAAGGATTCCACTAGCAGAACGTTGTAGCAAAGTAATCATCCCATAGGCTTGCATAGCAGCCAAAGGAACGGTTGCCCAACGTGTCCACATATTAATTTTTTGTCGTCCAGATTCTTCCTTCTGCATCTCTTCAATCTTTGGAACAATCATTCCTAAAAGTTGAAAAATAATTGATGAAGTAATATATGGCGCGATACCCATCATGACGATTGAAAAGTTTTCCATACCACCGCCGGAGAATAAATTCATCATTCCTAAGATTTGGTTGTTGGCAAATAAATTTTTCAAAGCAACGGCGTTAACTCCTGGAATTGGGATGTGAGCAGCTAAACGGAAAATAACAAGCATCGCTAGCACAAATAAAATACTGGTACGCAGGTCTTTCGCTTTCCAAATTTGATGTAATTTTTCAAACATATAAGGAATACAAAGCCGTCGCGTAAAAACGCGACAGTTTTGATTATAATTGAGTTTTTACAGTTTCGCTCATTTTGACTCCTTCAAATCTTACTTTAACGGTCAACTTTTCTTTACCAAGAATTTTTACAGGTAAAGAAGTTCGAGAAACTATGTTTCTTTCAAATAGCGTGGCAACGCTAACGGTTTCGCCATCTTTGTAGTTAAGATTAATAACTTTAACATTAACAACTTGATTCTTTGGCTGTAGGGATTTGAAACCACGAGACTTTGGAGTTTGCAGTAATTGCTGCTTCATACCCAATCGTTTCAGATTGCTGACGCCAGAGCGGGATTTTTGACCCTTTTGACCTCGAGTACTATAAGTACCATGACCAGAAGCGTTACCGCGACCGACTCTTTTGCGATCCTTTTTGCCGCTTGAAGCGGGTATGGAGTTTAATGACAACATACAATTTATGATGAATTTAATTTTTATAATTATTCTTTTTCGGCGGCTACAACAACTTTTTCGACAACCGGAACATTTTTTGTTCGAAGTCCAGAAAGAGCCTTAATAGTACAACGAGCATTGTTTAGCTTATTATTTCCACCCAAGGTTTTACTTGTAACATTATTTACACCAGCTAATTCCAAAATAACTCGGGCGACGCCACCGGCAATAACACCTTTACCTTTCTTTGCTGGCTTAAAAATAATTCTGGAAGCACCAATATGACCAAGAACTTCGTGTGGGATTGTTTCATTAACCATAGCAACAGTAATCATATCTCTCTTGGCGCGATTCACTGCTTTATTCACTGCCATTGTAACGTCGGCACCTTTACCAACGCCAACACCAATTTTTCCTTTACGATCACCAATTGCAACGCAGGTGCGGAAGTTCATTCTTTTACCACCGGCCATCACACGAGTAACACGGGCAACATCCAAGATGCGTTGTTCAAACTCATCACGAGGTTTATCTCGATCATTATTCCGTCTTGGTCCACGTGCACCTCCGGCACCGCCGCCGCGACGTTTGTCGCCACCTTGTTGGGCAGAGCCAGCAGGGCCTGCTGGTTTATTTTCAATAGTTTGAATTTTCTTTTCGTCAGACATAAATATAAATTTAAGGCTTTAAGATTAACACACAATACCGGACTCACGCAAAGCGTCAGCAACCGCTTGAACACGACCATGATAACGATTAGCACCGCGATCAAAAACAACCACTGAAACTCCTTTAGCTTTCGCTTTTTCGGCGATTAGCTTTCCGGCTTCCCTGGAAATTTCCGTCTTTGTTCCTTTTGTTTTAATTTCGCGCGTATTAACACTAACAATAGTTGTACCAGCAACATCGTCGATCAACTGAAGATTCATGCCACGCAAAGAACGAAAAACGCTCAAACGAGGACGTTCCGCTGTTCCGCTAATTTTGGCTCTGATCTTGCGATGGAGTCTAGCTTTTTTTTCTTGTGTTTCTTTTTGGGTGTTCATATTATTTCACAAATGCTAATTATTTACCTTTAGCGGCTGATTTGCCGGCCTTACGTCTAATAACTTCAGTAGAGTATTTAACACCCTTTCCTTTGTACGGTTCTGGTTTGCGGAATTTTCGAATTTTATATGCAGTATTTCCAACTAATTCATTACTAATACCGCTGACAGTGATTGAGTTTCCTTCCACGATACCTTCGATACCCTCCGGTAAAGGGAAAATAATTGGATGAGAATATCCTAAGCTCAAGTTCAAAGTTCGTCCGGTAATACTGGCGCGATAACCGACACCATTAATTTCTAATTTTTTTGAAAAACCAACGCTAACGCCAGTTACCATATTATTAATCAAACCGCGGAATAATCCCCAGAAAGCGCGTTGCTTTGGTGCAGTAGTATCTTCGACGGAAACTAAAATTTCTTTTTCGTTAATCGTAAGTAAAACTGGTTTTTTTATTTCGCGTTTTAATTCACCTTTTGGGCCTTTAACCGTCAAGATATTGTTATCAAAAGAGACGGTGACTCCAGCGGGCAGAATAATTGCTAATTTTCCTAATCGTGACATATATTTAAAATTCTTTTAGTAATTAGAAGATTTCGCCGAGTACTTCGCCGCCGACTTTTTCTTTACGAGCTTCACGATTAGTCATCAATCCTTTGGAAGTTGATAAAATCGCGATTCCGAAATTATTTAAAACAGTTGGGACATGGTCTTTATCAACATAAACTCTCAAGCCTGGTTTACTAATGCGCTTGATAGAGCTGATACTTGAATGACCACTCTTCTGATATTTCAAAACGATTCGCAGTTCCTCAAAACCGGCCTTCTTGCCAACTACTGTTGGAGAAAGCACTTCTGCCTTTTTAACCCAGCCTTCTCGCTCCATAATTTTGGCGATTTCAAGCTTGAGCTTGCTCAAAGGCAGAACGATTTCAACCTTTTTGACGGCTGAAGCGTTTCTGATTCTTGTGAACATGTCTGCGATTGGATCTGTCATATTTTTACAATAATAATATTTTTATTTTTAAAATCTGGACTGGAATTACCAGCTAGATTTTGTGATGCCCGGTAAGTCACCGTTAGTCGCTAATTCACGAAAACAAATACGGCAAAGACCGAAGTCGCGCATGTAGCCGTGGTTGCGGCCGCAGCGCCAACAACGATTAATTTTTCTCGTGGAAAACTTTGGTTTTCTTTTTGCTTTTACAATTAATGCAGTTCTTGCCATATCAATTAATGATTATTGGTTCTTTTTGAAAGGGAAACCGAGAAGCTTGAATAATTCAAGACCTTCCTCCCTGTTTCGAGCGCTAGTAGCGATGCATACTTCTAAACCGAAGAGATTATCAGCATCCTCTGCTCTAATTTCCGGAAAACAACTCTGATCCTTGAAACCGATAGTAATATTACCGCGGTTATCAATTGAAGTGTCGCTAATACCGCGAAAATCACGAACGCGTGGAAAAGTTACATTGACAAGCTTATTCAGAAAATCATTCATTCTTTGCCCGCGGAGAGTTACGGTTGAACCGATAACCATTCCTTCTCTGATTTTGAAAGCGGAAATTGATTTCTTCGCTTTGGACATCATTGGTTTTTGACCAGCAATTTTTTCCAAGCTTTTTTCAATGTTGCTAATCAATTCCTTTTCTTTGGTATGCTTACCGAAACCGACATTCAAAACTACCTTAGAAATCTTTGGCACCAAAACTAAATTTTTGAAACCAAATTTTTCCTTGAGACTCGGAACAGCGACGTTTTTATATTGTTCTTTGATATTAATCATATTATTCGATAGTTTCACCGCATTTTTTGCAGATGCGGAATTTCTGATCTTTCTTCCCTGCTTCACCTTTAATTAATTTTGAAGCTAATCTTGTTTGTTTACCGCATTTTGGGCAGACGATAGCGACGTTTGATGAATTAATAAAAGATGGAAATTCAATGCGCTGACCTTTTTCACCAGCACGACGTGGGCGAAGGTGTTTAACCAAAAGGTTTAAACCCTCAACGCTCACCCGACCAGCATCAGGCATCACCTGCAAAACCTTACCGGTCTTGCCGTTATCCTTACCGGCTAGAATTTTTACTTTATCTCCTTTTTTGATTGGCATATTTTTGAAAACTTTAAAGCTCCGTAAGAATTATAATACTTCTGGGGCAAGCGATGCGATTTTAACAAAACCAGCACGGCGAACTTCTCTGGCAACTGGACCAAAGATTCTTGTTCCCTTTGGATCCTTCTTTTCTTTGTCGGTAATTACAACGCAGGCATTGTCATCAAAGCGCAAGTAAGAACCATCCTGACGACGAACTTCCTTCTTGGTGCGAACTACTACCGCTTTAACGATATCGCCTTTTTTGATCGCAGCGTGTGGCACGGCTGTGCGAACAGCACAGACAATAATATCGCCAACACGTGCATAGCGTTTTTTGAAACCACCAGAAACTCTGATACACATCACTGCTTTGGCGCCAGAGTTGTCGGCTACTTTTAATACAGTTTGAACTTGAATCATATCTTTACAGTTATTTGATTACCCTCCAACGTTTATCACGACTCATTGGTCGGCATTCTACGAAAGTAACTTTATCGCCAGTTTTAAATTCGTTCTTTTCATCATGAACTTTATAACGGCTGCTGACGGTAAATCTTTTTTTATATTTTGGGTCAAGCTTAACGCGTTCAACTAAAACAACAACAGTTTTGTCATTTTTGTCGCTAACCACCACTCCGCTGAACTTTTTGTGGATTGCTTCCCTTTCTGGGGTCGCTACTGGCGCAAAACGTTTTGGTTCTGCACTCTTTTTTACAGTTTCTTTGGGGGTTCTTGTTTTAACAGTTGTCTTGGCGATTTTTTTCTCGGCCATATGATTGATTATTTTTGTTTATTTAACATAGTGAAAATCCGAGCAATTACCGCTCTGACTCCCCTGATTTCCCGAATATTCTTTAACTGCTTATTCGAATCCTTAAAACGAAGTTCACGCAGTTTATCACGGGAATCGGCCAAAAGCTTATGCAGCTCACTGACACTTTTTTGTTGTATTTCTTTAAATTCCATATTACTTGAATATTATCGTGTTTTACTCTTTAGAAATGACAGCACATTTGACCGGCAATTTGTGGCTAGCAAGTTCCAAAGCTTCTTTGGCAACACTATCTTCCACTCCATTCATTTCAAACATGACTGTTCCCGGTTTGACACATGCTACATAATGATCAACTGCACCCTTGCCTTTACCCATCGGGATTTCTCCTCCTTTAACGGTTACCGGTTTATCAGGGAAAATTCTGATCCAAACTTTTCCAGTTTTCTTTACATATCTAGTCAAAACACGACGAGCGGATTCGATCTGACGAGCAGTGATCCAGTGAGCATCAAGAGTTTTGAGCCCAAAATCACCGAAACTGACTTTGATCATACGGGTCGCAGTGCCACCTTTGCGGCGCTTGTGATCCTTTCGATATTTTGTTTTCTTTGGCATTAACATATTTCTTGTCTGAGATTAAAAAGCTAATTAGCTCTGAAGCACTTCTCCTTTTGTTTCTTTATCTTTTTCAAAAATTTCACCGCGATAGATCCAGGCTTTGATACCAATCGCACCATAAGTAGTGTGAGCGGCACCGCGAGCGTAATCAATGTCGGCACGCAAAGTGTGAAGCGGTACTTTTCCAAAAACTAACTTTTCAGTACGGGCAATTTCAGCACCATTCAAACGACCGGAAACAACAACTTTAACTCCTTGTGCACCAGCGCGTTCAACGCGACCAATTGCTTGTTTCATTACTTTACGGAAAGGAGCACGTTTTTCAATTTCGAGGATCATTGACTGAATCAAAATCTGAGAACTCAAATTTGGACGAGCAACTTCCTTAATATTCAAATTGATTTCACCCATTCGGAAAGTCTTCAAGAATTTTGTGTGAAGCTTCTTTTTGAGTTCTTCAACACCGTTTCCACCGCGACCGATAATTAATCCCGGTTTCCCAGTCCAAATATCGAGTTCAATTTTATTGCTAGTGCGGACAATTTCCACTCTATCAATTCCGGCTTCCTTGAATTCCTTAATCATGTACTTACGAACAGCAATGTCTTGCTGGATCGCTTTGATGTAGCTCTCGCCAGTCTTGAACCAAATTGAAGGCCAAGTCTTGGTGATCCCCATGCGGAATATTTTTGGATTTACTTTTCTGCCCATAGATCGTGTAATTAATTTGAGTCAATATTATATCTTAGACTTAACCGACTTTACGGTTAAAAACTTTCTTAGCGAAACCTCCACCACTCTTTGATTCTCCTTTTTTGGAAGTATCTTTTTCAGATTTTTCAGAATCAGATTTCTTGATGGATTTTTTTGCCTCTTCGGCAATTGCTTCTAGTTTGATTGGTGCATCGGTTTTGACTTCCTTCTTTTTGATGGCACCACTTTCGCGGATCTCACTCAAGGTCAAATGAACATGACAAGATCGTTTGCGAATTGTCGTTGCTCTTCCATGGGCACGAGGCATCCAACGTTTTAGAGTTTGGCCTTCATCAACCTTCACCTCTTTAATCATTAGATTGTCTTGACCAATACTGTAAAGATTATCGGCATTAGCAATTGCTGATTCAATTAATTTTTGCAATGGACCAGCCGCAAGCTTGTTAGCAAAACGAAGTTGGTTAATTGCCTTATCAATTGGCATCTTCCGAATTAAGTCAGTCACTAAGCGCATTTTACGCGGTGACATTCTTAATTGGTTTAAACTAGCTTTTATTTCCATAGAATTCTTGATTAATATAAGAAGGGATTACTTTTTGGCCTGAGCTTGAGTTTTTGCCATTTTACCACCATGAGTAACAAATTTCTTGGTAGCGGCAAATTCACCCAAACGATGACCGACCATATTTTCAACAACGTAGACTGGAATATGGATTTTCCCGTTGTGCACACCAAAAGTGAAACCAACCATAGCAGGAGTAATTGCACAGGCCCGATCCCAAACTTTGATGACCGCTTTATCGCCTGGCTTGGCGTCTTGGATTTTTTTGATGATGCGGGGATTTACGTATGGTCCCTTTTTCAAACTTCTTGACATAAATTTATTTGAGAGAATTTTATTAATTATTTTCTCTTAGTGCGACGTTTAACAATCATTTTATTGGAGCGGCGTTTCTTTCGAGTTTTAACACCCAAAGCTGGCTTACCCCATTTAGTTTTTGGATGACGTAAACCAATAGATTGGTTACCTTCACCACCACCATGTGGGTGATCAACAGGATTCATCGCTGTACCACGAACGGTTGGGCGAATACCCATCAAACGACTGCGACCGGCTTTTCCTAAAATGATATGACGTTTTTCTGGATTACTAACCTGACCAACAGTACACAAACATTCTTTTCGTACTAAGCGAATTTCTCCACTTGGCATTTTTAATTGAGCATATTTTTCCTCAACACCCATCACAAATACTACATTACCAGCGCCACGACAGATTTGAGCTCCCTTACCTGGTTCTAATTCAACATTGTGGATTGGCATACCAGCTGGAATAAATTGAACAGGCATGGCATTACCGGTCTTGATTTCGATTAATTCTTTGGAACTGACAATCGTATCACCGACTTTAAGCCCTAAAGGCATAATGATATAGCGTTTTTCGCCATCAGCATAATGCAATAAACAAATTCTTGAACCGCGACCTGGATCATATTCAATCGTTGCAACTTTGGCTGGAACACCAAATTTTTCACGTTTAAAATCAATTGTTCGGATAAATTGTTTGGCACCGCCACCAATGTGACGAACTGTAATTTTACCCTGAGCATTGCGCCCACCAGTTTTCTTTTTGATAATCAGCAAGCTTTTTTCCGGAGTACGGCTAGTCACGTCCGCGAAATCGTCAAAAGTAGCTTCGCGTCGTCCTGGGGTATTCGGTTTTACTTTTTTAATTCCCATATGTATTCAATAAAAAATATTTTCAATTAGACTCCTTCGTAAATGCTGATACTACTACCTTTTGCTAAAGTAACAATCGCTTTTTTGAAGTCTTTTTTCTTCCCCTTAACGCGACCGCGAACAACAGCCTTTCCTTCACAGCGGATCAAGTTTACTTTTTCAACTTTTACGCCATAGACTGAGTTAACTGCTTTTGCAACTTCAATTTTATTGGCATCGAGGCTAACCATAAAAACATATTTGTTTTCAGTGCCAAGATGAGCAGCCTTTTCAGTAATCATCGGTTTTACTAAAACCCGATAGGCAGTTAGGGATTTTGCTCCGGTTTTCACTTTGGATGCTTTCGCTCCGGGAGTGGTTTCGGAATACAAATCCTTCATACCTTGCTCTTCTTTTTTTACCACCGGTTTTTTGACCGGTTTCTTTTCGGTAGTTATAGCCATATGTTTAATAATGCTGCTTCAATAATTATTTACTGTATTGCTCAGAAATCTTGCTTACCGCGTCTTCAGTCATAATCAGATTGCGATATTTTAAGATGTCGAGAATGTTCAAGTTTTCTAAATTGATGATTTCTACGCCCTTTAGGTTTCGTCCAGAGTATTTTACTTTTTCGTCTTTATTTGAATTAACAAATAATACACTTCGACGATCAACAGCTAAAACATCTTTTTCAACGGCACTTAAGAAAGTATTAAAATCTTTTGTTTTAAATTCTGGAAATTCAATTTTGTCTAAAACGACGAAACTAGCGTTAGCGACTTTGTCTGAGATGGACATTAACAAAGCCTTTTGCTTCATTTTTTTGTTAATCTTGACGCTGAAGTTGCGATCGCTGGTTGGTCCAAAAATAACACCACCACCACGCCACAAAGGAGAACGGCTAGAACCAACGCGAGCGCGACCAGTTCCTTTTTGTTTCCAAGGCTTTTTACCACCACCACGAACTTCGCTGCGGTCTTTTGTGTCAGCAAGAACTTGTCTTTCGTTAGACATCTGAGCAATCACCGCTTGGTGAATCAATTCAGGATTGGCTTTCAAACCAAAAACCTTATCAGAAACTTCTAATTCGCTGACTTCTTTTGCACTTTGATTATAGACTTTGATTTTCATCTTATAGGTAATGGCGCAACCGACAATTTTCATTGAAACGGCAGGGCCTGTCTTATATTATTCTTGTTTCGCTTCATCAGCTGGAGCTGGGACCTCGGTCTCGATAGCGACAACTTCTTCAATAACTGTTTCTTCAATTGGATTTTCAACTACTTCAACCACTTCCGGAGCTTCGGTTTCAATTACCTTCACTTCTTCTTCTGGTTTTGGCAATTCTTTTACCAATTTTAGTTCACCTTCAGCTTTGATTGAAATCAAACCAGAAATTGGACCGGGAATAGCACCTTTAATATAGATAATTCCTTTCTCTTCATCGATAGCGGCAATGGATAAATTAGTGATCGTTACTTGTTCATTTCCCATTTGACCAGCCATTCTAGTTCCTTTAAAAACGTGGGCTGGGCCTTTTGGACCGATCGATCCAGGCATACGAAGTTGGTCTTTGTTACCATGGCTCTTTCTTCCACCTTGGAAGTGATGACGTTTGACGACGCCCTGAAAACCTTTACCCTTGGAAGTAGCAGTGACTTTGATTTTTTCACCCTTTTCAAAAATATTAGCGAGAATCAAATCTCCGACTTCAGCAGAAACATCGGTGGTCCTGAATTCTTTCAAATTTCTGACACTGTGCTTTTCTGGGGCTAAAGCGTTAGCATTTTTCAAATGACCAAGCTGTGGTTTGGCAATATTCTTATTCTTTCTCCAACCAAAACCAATTTGCAAGGCAGTGTAGCCGTCGCTTTTTTCGTTTTTGACCTGAGTAACAACACATGGACCAGCAGAAACTGGAGTCACAGCAATTACGCGGTCACCTTCCCAAATCTGTGTCATGGTTAACTTTTTTCCTAAGATAAACTTCATATAAATAAAAAACTGGTCGGAAACCAGCCTTAAAAACAAAAATCAAAAAATGAATACTAACAGGATACTTTATTTTTTAGTTCTTATTGTTTGGCGGTTTTACCTCCGATTGCGTAAACGAATCCTACTTGCACACTTTCTCCTGTAATATTAGGGGAGTTATGCGAGTCATTTCCGGACGCTTAAAAATTTTAATCTAACAATACTATTTTACTGCATTTTAATCTCTAAGTCAACCCCTGCTGGAAGATTCAAATTAGTTAAATCTTCAATAGTCTTCGCGGATGGGTCTACGATGTCAATAATCCTCTTGTGAACACGCATTTCGAACTGGTCACGGGAGTCTTTGTGAACAAAAGTTGATCGATTAACAGTATACTTTCTCTTTTCAGTTGGCAAAGGGATTGGACCAAAAAACTGAGCATCGCTTCTTTCAATTGTGTCAACGATAGTCTTTGTGGATTGATCAATGATTTTATGATCAAAAGCTTTGATTTTGATTCGGATTCTCTGCTTAAATTCTTTGTCTTCTTTTTTCTCTGGCATAGAAATAATGAACTAGTTTATAAATATTATTTATTTAAAACAAACACAGCTAGCCCGCCTTACACTTTCAGCGGAAAGCGGGCTAAAGTGATTACTTTTGGATTTTTGTTACCACGCCGGCGCCGACAGTGCGACCACCTTCACGAATAGCAAATCTCTGTTTTTCTTCCAAGGCTACCGGAGAGATCAATTTGATCTTCAAATTAGCTGTATCTCCTGGCATCACCATTTCTACACCTGCTGGCAATTCAATTTCACCAGTAACATCAGTTGTACGGATATAGAATTGTGGTTTGTAACCCTTAAAGAAAGGTTTGTGACGACCACCTTCATCTTTACCTAAGATATAAACTTCAGCTTCAAATTCAGAGTGAGGAGTGATTGTTCCTGGTTTGCAAAGAACTTGTCCACGTTCAATTTCATTTTTCTTAGTACCACGAAGGAGTAAACCAGCGTTATCGCCAGCTTGGCCTTGGTCTAATTGTTTATTGAACATTTCAACACCAGTAACGGTTGTTTTCTTTGTATCCATCAAACCAACGATTTCAACTTCTTCACCAACTTTAATAATACCACGTTCAATTCTACCAGTAACAACAGTACCACGACCTTCAATTGAGAAAATATCTTCAACTGGCATCAAGAAAGGATGATCAACGTCACGAGCTGGAGTTGGGATGTAAGAATCAATAGCCTCCATCAACTTCATGATTGGTTCAGCATCAGGGCCAGTTGGATTTTCTAAAGCCTTCAAAGCACTACCACGAATGATAGGAGTAGTGTCTCCTGGGAAATCCCATTTCTTTAAGAGGTCACGAACTTCTTCTTCAACAAGGTCAATAAGTTCTAAGTCCTCAACCATATCACACTTGTTCAAGAAAACAACGATGTAAGGAACACCAACTTGTTTAGCAAGTAAGATATGTTCACGAGTCTGTGGCATAGGGCCGTCAGTTGCAGAAACTACTAAAATAGCACCATCCATTTGAGCAGCACCAGTGATCATGTTCTTAACATAGTCAGCGTGTCCTGGACAATCAACGTGGGCATAGTGGCGAGTTGCTGATTCATACTCAACATGAGCAGTAGCAATGGTAATACCACGAGCTTTTTCTTCTGGAGCGGAGTCAATTTCGTTAACGCCTTTTTTCGAAGCGCTCATTCCATTAGCACCAAAAACTGCCAACATTGCGGCGGTCAAGGTAGTTTTCCCGTGGTCAACGTGGCCAATAGTACCAATGTTAACGTGAGGTTTCGAACGGTCAAATTTTTCTGCCATTTGTTTATTTTTACGACCCCCAACTTAATGAGGTTTCTTTCCTTAAGGAAACCAGTCGTAGTAATTAATTATTTATAAATTTTAAAACTCTACTCAATTATTTCCTCGGCCGCCTGCTTAATGGCCCCAGGAATTTGCCAATTCTTTGCTTTTTCAGACGATTTTGGCGGACTTTGGGAAAAAAATTGACTACCAATTTCAGTTTCTTCGTCTAGATAGGGGGTGTTTTCCTGATTTTTCCATTCAGCCAAATCACGATTTATTTTATCAGTTAAGCCACCTTCTGTCAAACCTAGGGGTTTAACCGGCGTTTCGCTTTTTAGGTTATCGCCATTTAATTCCCTTTCGTAAGCCTCAAGCGATAACACCACAAAAGAATTTTCTGGTTGCTGACTGTCAAAAAATACCATTTTATCGCCAGTTTTTTTGATTAAGCGGATAATCCGCTGAAAATTCTCGTCCATATATTTGAAAATTCGTTAATATGGCGTTTTCTTTGTTAGCTTATCTAGAGGTTTTAGTCTTAATCGTTTCTAAGATATTTCTTGGCACTTCACTATAATTAGCAAATTCCATGGAATAATTAGCACGTCCCTGAGACATTGAGCGAAGTGAAGTGGCATAACCAAACATTTCGGCAAGCGGCACTTTAGCATGAATCAACTTGATCTTGTTAGGGCGGTCGCTCATCTCCTCAATCTGTCCACGTTTGGAGTTCAAATCACCGATAATATTTCCCATGTAATCTTCTGGGGTTGAGACTTCAACTTTCATTACTGGTTCAAGGAGAACAGCGCCAGCTTTCTGACAAGCATCTTTGAAAGCAAAGATACCGGCCATTTTAAAGGCGAGCTCGGAAGAGTCAACTTCGTGATAGGAACCATAGTAAACCGCAACCTTCACGTCGACGATTGGATAACCGGCAACCACACCGCTCTGAAGAGCTTCGCGAACACCTTTTTCAATCGCTGGAATATATTCTTTTGGAATAACTCCGCCCTTAACTTCATCAACGAACAAATACCCTTCACCAGTTTCCCGCGGTTCAACTCGTAAGGAACAATGTCCATACTGGCCTTTACCACCGGATTGTTTAATATATTTGTGTTCAGCTTCAGCAATTTTTGTGATAGTTTCACGGTACGAAACCTGAGGGTTACCAACGTTAGCTTCAACACCAAATTCACGCTTCATACGATCAACGATGATATCAAGATGAAGTTCGCCCATTCCAGAGATCAAAACTTGATTTGTTTCCTCGTCAGTTTCAACGCGGAAAGTTGGGTCTTCTTCAGCTAAGCGTTGCAAAGCAACACCCATTTTTTCTTGATCAGCCTTAGTTTTTGGTTCAACAGCAATTTTGATAACCGGTTCTGGGAAGACAATATTTTCTAAAAACATCTGGCGTGATTCATCACACAAAGTGTTACCAGTCGTTGTGTTCTTTAAACCAATAACGGCTGCGATATCACCAGCGTAAACTTCCTTAACTTCTTCACGGTGATTAGCATGCATACGAACTAAGCGACCAACACGTTCTTTATTCCCAGTCTTTGAATTAACAATGTAGGAACCAGCTGCCAAAACGCCGCTGTAAACGCGAACGAAACAAAGTTTTCCAACGAATGGGTCGGTAGCGATTTTGAAGGCTAGACCGGCAAAAGGTTCATTGTCGTTAGCTAAAATTTTATAAGTTTTTTCTGGATCATCGACATCAATTCCTTCAATTTCCGGAGTTTCAAGTGGTGATGGTAAATAATCATTTACCGCATCGAGCATCAACTGAACGCCGATATTTTGAAGGGCGGTTCCACAGAAAACTGGGTAAATATGGTTGCCGATAACTCCTTTGTGAATAGCCTTCTTCAATTCGGCTACACCAATTTCTTCGCCGTTCAAATATTTTTCCATGACTTCCTCATCACATTCAACCGCTCTTTCAACTAATTCGGCTCGATATTTTTCAACATTAGCTTTCAAATCATCAGGAATAGGGATTTCAATGATATTTTCACCATTATTACCTTTGAACTCGTAGGCTTTTTGTTCCAATAAATCAACGACACCAAATAAATGATCTTCAGCGCCAATTGGTAACTGAGCAGCTACTGCTTTTGGGCTCAAGCGATCACGAATAGAAGCAAGGCTCATGTAGAAATCAGCACCCATCTTGTCCATCTTGTTTACAAAACAAAGGCGTGGAACATGATATTTATCAGCTTGACGCCAAACAGTTTCAGATTGTGGTTCAACGCCAGCTTGGCCATCGAAAACAGCAACCGCACCATCAAGAACACGCAAAGAACGCTCTACTTCAACAGTAAAGTCTACGTGACCAGGAGTATCGATAATATTGATTTTATTTCCCTTCCAGAAACATGTGGTGGCAGCAGAAGTGATAGTGATACCACGTTCTTTTTCCTGTTCCATCCAGTCCATTTCGGCAGCACCTTCGTGCACTTCACCAATTTTATGCTTTTTACCTGTGTAAAATAAAACACGTTCGGTAAAAGTAGTTTTTCCGGCATCAATGTGAGCCATGATACCAATGTTTCTGATCTTGTCTAAAGAATAATCTCGAGGCATAAATATGTATTAGAAAATAAATTATTGTGAAAAATGAGAACCTAAAAAAATTAGGATTTTATTTTGAGGTGAAAATGTAACCTTCCAATAAATAAGGGTTGCATTTTTGGATGAAGGTCGAGGAAGAATTTGGTTGTGAAGCGAGCCGTATGAAACATACGGTGAGCGCACACGACCAGATTCTGACGATGGACTTCGCCAAAAATGGAAGCCTTTTACTAGCGGGAGAAATGGGCGAAAGCCTTATTGGATTCAGCCATTTTATGGACTGCCTCACGCTTTCTAACTGCCGCTCCTTCGCCGTTGCTAGCATCAAGAATTTCAGTAGCTAATTTTTCAGCCATTGCAGCCCCCTTGCGGGACAGTGCAGCATTAATCACCCAGTTACAGCCCAAGAAATAACGGCGTTCGCCGCGAACTTGAAATGGAACTTGGTAGTTTGCACCACCAACGCGTTTACCGCGCACTTCAACCAAAGGAGAAACTTTTTTCACAGCCTTGTTGAAAATATGGCGAGGGTCTTGTTTGGTTTTTTGTTTAATAATTTCGAAAGCGTCGTAAACGATTGATTCAGCAACACTCTTCTTGCCACGTTCCATAACATAGTTAATAAACTTGGCAATTGTTTTGTCATTGTATTTTGCGTCACCTTCGATATCTCTTTTTGGAGCTTGTTTACCTCTCATAAATGTGAGCTATGGATTATCAGCTATTTCACAATCCACTGCTAATATAGAAATTCTAAATTAAAACGAAATGATTATTTTTTTGCGGCAGCACCAGCTTTTGGACGCTTGGCACCATAACAACTACGACCTTGACGGCGAGCTTCAACACCAGAAGCGTCAAAAACACCACGAACGATTTTGTAGCGAACACCAGGAAGATCTTTGGTTTTTCCACCTTTAATTAAAACGATGGAGTGTTCTTGCAAGTTATGCCCCATTCCTGGAATATAAGCGGTTACTTCCATCCCGTTAGACAAACGAACTCTGGCAATCTTTCGAAGGGCGGAGTTTGGTTTTTTTGGGGTAGTAGTGGTTACCTTCAAACAAACGCCTTGCTTAAAAGGAGCGCCTTTGGCAACGTCTTTCTTTTTGCGATGTAAAGAATCAAGGCTAACATGAAGAGCCAGTGATTTTTTTCGCCCAGTTTTCGGAGTGCGGCCTTTTTTGACCAGTTGGTTGATTGTTGGCATAAATAAATTCCGATAGCAAACTACAAATTACGAACTCTAAAAAAAATTCGTTTTCATAATTTAATCTTAAAATAATCCTCTGATTTCAGGGATATTTTTTATTCTTTGTTGTTACTTTAACAAAATAGAAAAAAGAAGTCAATACCGGGGCGCTAATTTTCACTGAACGTTTCGACAATAAAAAAGCCCTCCAGGATATAAATGATTGTTCATTTACCAGGAGGGCGAATAATGGTCTAAAAATAGTTCGTTAATCAGGGATAATAAGCAGCATTTTGCTCCAAGTGACTCTTGAGGTGAATTCGCAGTCATAAACCGGGAATCCGGGAGACCCGGGGTCAATATATATAATAAAATAATTGGCGCTTGGGTATTTTTCATCCACAAACATAGTTTCCTTTCTTTTACAAAGAAAACCTAATAGAATATCGCGACCACTTGCCCAGGAAGGCAGATTTTCGAAAAATTCAACAATTTGATTTTGGGTCACCCATTTTTTTTCCAAACTCTTTTTAGCATCTATGCCAATAAAGCCCGCCGAAAGACTTTTTTCTAGAGGTAACGCGTGAGCACGCAAAATAGTACTACCAGTTATGATGCTTCGGACAAGCCCATGATTTTTTACGCTTAAAGCGACCCGTCCACTAAAAATGTTTGGAGACTTCGAAATTGTTTTGCTCCCGTCAAGAGCAGCAATTTTTAAAATTCTTTGATTTTGTTCTTTTTCACTAATTAGTTCCATGATTAATTGTATTTGGTTGTTAATAAGCACATCTATATTTGAAGGCTTTAACTTACAATATAAATTAACATATGTCAATAATATTTTCGGTAAAAGGTCTATCTCTTGAAATAAGTAACTAGACGATACCCCATCAAGCCAAAAAATATTAAACCGGTAACCAAATAGACCGCAGCCGCTAAAACCGTGTTGGAATCACTACCGATAAAGAAGCCGTGGATTAAAGAAAAAATGAATAAGAGATAAACAAAATAATGTACCCCCCGCCAAACTCTTTTGTATTTCAATCTAAACCAGAGAGAGGTAAAAATGATAATTAATAAAACGTAGAAAGCAAAAATGCCAAAATTCAGAAATATCGGTTTAAAATCAGAGACGAAAGGAATCAGTATATCTTTTAAGTTAAAATTGATAAATTTATCAAAGAACAGCCCGGTGAGATGAGTAATTAGGGCAACACCAAGCACCAAAGACAAATATTTGTGAATCACCCAAGCTTTAACTGGGTTAATATATTTATAGATATATGCGGTAGTCATCCCAATCCCCAGAATCACGACTAGGAACATTAATACATAGGCCACCAAACCAGACGCCCTAGCAATATACCAAGGAGTACTACTTATTACCGGTTTAACCAAGGAATTCGCAGTTAACTTACTGGCTGGGTCCTTCGCGTCAAGGGGATTACTTCCAGCCAAGACTTCGGCTGAATCGAGATAACTATCACCATCGGTATCGGTTTTCAAGGGGTTGGTGTGATAGACATTTATTTCTACTTGATCAGACAAACCATCGTAGTCACTATCCTTTTGAAAACTTGTGGAGGTTGCCGCTGAAACCGTGAAAAATTTTGATCCTAGATTTAAGCCAAAATAAATTAGTCCAAAAACTAGTAACATTGGTACTAAAACGGAAAGTGATTTTAATTTATTATTTATTTTATTCATATATTTTTTAAATATAACCCGGCACGCTGAGAAAAAATTGGTTCTTTGTCTTTCAAAAAAATTATACATGCTGAATCTAATTCTTGTTCAATAAACTCGATACCTGCTTTTTCACCTAAAATCAAAACCGTCTTGGCGAAAATATCGGCACGCAAAGCGCTTGAAGAAATTGCGGTAACGGATAAAATATTATTTTTCACTGGTAAGCCACTTCTTGGATCAATAATATGATGCCAATCAAAATCGCCCTTCTTCCCCGCTCTTTTAATTATTCCCGAGGTCGCGATACCAATCTTTTCACCTTGAGTATTAATTGAGAAAACGTTTTTGTCTGGCTCATTTGGATTTTGCACGCCAATATCCCAGCCAATAGCATGTTTTTGATTTCCCGAGACAATGATATCACCACCGGCTGAAATCCAATAATTTTCAACGTGAGAAAGATTTTGTTGACTTAAATAATCAATAACAAACCCCTTGCCAATACCGCCAAAATCAATTTTTAAGCCAAGCGGCGAAGTAATCTCATTATTAGAAATTTTTATATCGTCCATCTTGGGGCGATTATTGAACGTCCCTTGCACTTTCTCGAGGTTTATTTCTTCTGAATTTTCTTCTCTTGCCTTTTCAAAAGTTTTGTCATATCCGAAAGCCTCGAGGTTACTGATAATTGTTAGATCAAAGACTCCTTTGGTACTTTCATAGTAGTGCTCACTCTCTCGTAGTAAGGCCTGCATTGTTTTGCTGATTTCTTTTTTTTCCAACGTAGAATTATTAAACGTTGATAACTCATTCCCCTCAATGAAGCGACTAAATCTACTTTCGAAATCAACTATTTCATTCTCCATTTCAATTAATAAATTATTTTTCTCTGGCTCAAGGTCAGCACAAATAACTATTTCCGTTCCCATTGCTTTGAATTCGCGCCAAATCATAAAATTATTTAAATAATTCCTCCAGGTCATCCGCGATACCATTAGTATTACTATCTTTTAAATAAAACGCGAAGTCATCCTCTCCGGGAAATTTATCAAACTTGTCCAAAATACCGTCTTGATCTGAATCAATCAGTGATGTTTTTGTTATGGTCTTAACACCACTACTTGAAGGACTAACAACTTTTGCTGGCTCGACTTGCGTCAACGAAACAACTGGTGCTGGAACTTGATAAACCGGAACTGCCGGTCGACGACCCTCATTCTCGTATTCATCCTCATTGTCATTCTCAGCTCGAACATAAGAAATCGCGATAAATGAAAAAACAAAAATTATTAAAAAAATAGTAATGGCTCGCTTCTCTGGGGAAATATTTTTCATATTAATTTTTTTAAATTAAGAAACCCGTGTTGTCGGTGTTGGCGCTGGGGCTGGAACTGGGGTGTAAATAATCGGTGATGGGGTGGAACTCACTGATGGTTGATTTGTCACGGTTGAGGCTGAAGGAGCAATCTGAGCATTCCCAGACGTTGCCTGCTGCTGGCTTGAACTCGTGATCGCCTTGTTCTTGGCGCCAAGAATTGCTGATACTCGACTCGATGCCGCGTTATTTATTTTATTCAGTAAGGTTTGGTTATAAGTATTTTTACTCGTAGAAATACTGGCGGCTGGCCTTCCAAGTAAACTAAAGACTAGAGCAAACATTATTACTGCAAACCCCAGGGCATAAGAAAAATTTTTCACCCGTGAGCGAAATTTTTGGTCGGTTAGCATGGAAAATTCTTCCATCTGAATTTGATTTTTAGCGACACCAAGACTAGTTAAATTAGTAACCATTGCGGTCATGAAAGGAGCGGGTCCGCAAATAAAAAATGTTTTTCCAAGAATATTCCCTAAAAAATTATTAATAATATTGGCATCTAATCGCTGATGGATGACGTTATTACTAATCGGAATCCCTGGCTCATCGGTAAATGAAAACAAAGTGGAAATATTTGAATTATTTTTTTCCAAATTCTTGATCTCGTTATAAAAAGTTGCTCCGCCAGCCGTTCTTGCGCTATAAATCAAAGATAATTTATTTGGCAAATTATTGTCTGTGGCATAAATTAAGGCACTAAAAAATGGAGTAATACCAATACCACCGGCAATCAAAACGATATCGGAATATTTTTTTTCATCATAAATAAATTTTCCGTATGGACCAGAAACGATTATTTCGTCGTTCTCCCGCAGATTAGTTAGACCCTGAGTGAAACCACCCTGAATCCTTACACCAAAACGAATCAAATCTCTTTCAGTCGGCGAACTAGCCATCGAAAAGGCGTGCTTGTCTTCGATTTCACCTCGAGAGTTTTTATAGGAGATCATCGCATATTGCCCCGGACGAAATGAAAAAACTGGCAAACCTCGTTTGTCGCCGACTTCAAAAACCACCAAATCGGGAGATGGTTGAGATATTTTTTTAATATAATACTTATATTCTAGCATAGTACAGTCGAGTAATTTTTATTAATTTTCCTATTGTTATAACTGATACGTCCCGCGAATGGAAAAAAATTTGTTATTTAAACTAAAAACTCATTCCCGTGATCAATGAAAATAGACCAAAAACTAAAGGTTGAATGATCCCAATACCAAACATGACAAAAATAATGACCAATACAAAACCAAAACGCTCTAAACTTAAATACTTAATTCGCCATTTTTCATTTAAAAAAGAAGCTAAGATCTTAGAACCATCAAGCGGTGGCAGTGGCACAAGATTAAATACTGCTAAAACAATATTGACCAAAACAGCAATTGCTAAAAAATTAACAAAAGCCCCGGATAGCGGGAGAAGGCGAATAACTAAACCAAGAGCGATAGCAATTGCTAAATTAGCTGCTGGGCCAGCAATCGCAACCTTAGCATCACCCCAACGACGATCTCTGAGTAAATATGGGTTGTATGGAACTGGTTTTGCCCAGCCAAAAACAAAAGGTAGTTGGCTAATCACCATTATTGCCGGCAAAAGAACCGACCCGAACCAGTCCAGATGAGCAATTGGGTTGAGAGTCAGTCTCCCGGCGTTCTTTGCGGTTGGGTCGCCAAGCGAATATGCCATTGCCCCATGGGAATATTCGTGTAAAATCGCCGAAAAGATTAAGATAATAATTTGAAATAAAATTTCCATAAATAATGTTTAAATTCTAAAATATAGAGCCATTGTAACACAGCTTGATTCTTTTTTCAAAACGTGATAAAGTGAGCCTAGTAAAAAATAATTATTTTCATTGTATGGCCAAGAAATGTGATTTATGCGGACGCGGTTCCACAAAAGGCGCTACTCGTTCCCACTCCAAGGTAAAAACCCTCAAAAGACAGAATATCAATCTTCAGACCAAAAACATTGGCGAGATGAAACTAAAAGTCTGCACTAGCTGCTTGAGAACTTCGAAAAAGGAAGAAAAATAAACCTTAGATTTTAAAGTATCAAAAATACGAAAAAACTGCCGGGAGGCGGTTTTTTTGTTTTACTTCTCTGAATTTGACTAAAAGACGCAAATATACTAAGGTAGTCATGCAAAAAATAGTATTCATTAAAAAATTAATAACATGAAAAATAGCCTAGAAAAAGTTCGCCAGGAATTTGAACGTGGCGGAATAAAAAGCAGTATTATTCTTGCTGAAATTTTAGAAGAAGAGGAAAAACAAAATGCCTTGGAATTTCTGCTAGTAGGATTAATAGAAAAAAGTTTTAACATTCTTTATTCCAATGAGATTCCCGTTCTATTAAACTCATTAGACCGCTCCCTAACCAAAGATGAAGCAAAAAAAATATTTGACATAAGATTCGCTTCAGAAAATAATAGCGTCTATGAGTTATTCGATTTAATCAATGTACTTCCTGAAAATTGTCGCCTTTCTTATTGCGAGAAACTATTAATTCTATCATTTGAGATTGACGTAGCTATGTCAATAAAAATTGCTACTCTTATTGGCAGGCCATTAACTAACCAGGAAAAAGGAACAATTATTAAGAAATCTTTGAGCAAAAAAGATTATACAAAAATTCCAAAAATACTATCAGACCTAGGATTAAAAAAATTCGAAACAGAGAAATGGCGCAGGTTTTTCAAAAAAGAGTTGGCTGACCAAAACTATTACTGTGCCCGAGACATTACTACATTAGTAGATAATAATGAAACAAAAACACAACTTCTAACCGAACTTTGGCAATTAACCAAAGACGAAGAGGACCAGCGCATCAGTGAATTAATCGCTACCGACCTTGGATTTAATTGGACCGAGGAAGCTCAGCTAAAAACATTCAGACAGTTTCTTTCTGCGGGCGAATACACTAGTGCCCATCTCTTTGCCCATAAATATCTACCGAGCAGGGATATCGAATTAAAACAGGAAATATTTGCGAAAGCCATGGAGAATGGTAATTATAATGCCGCAAAAATGTTTAACCCCGACAAATCCAGACTACTTAAAGAACAACTGTTTGAGCTACTTAACAATGCTATTGATAAAAATGACAGGAAAAGTGTTGATGATGTTTCTATTATGTTAACCTTTTACGACATTCAGTAACCAATACTAACAAGCAAACTGAAGGAGGATGAAAATCCTTCTTTTTTTATTATTAATTTGACTAAATAAGTAAAATGTTCTAAGATGGCATTGCAAAAAATATTAGTATTCATTAAAAAATTAATAACATGAAAAATAGCCTAGAAAAAGTTCGCCAGGAATTTGAACGTGACGGAATAGAAAGCAGTATTGTTCTTGCAGATATGTTAACCGGAACAGAAAGAATAGGTGCCCTTGAATATTTGCTAGCAGAGTTTATCAAAGGAGGGGCCTTGATTACTCATACTAGCAGAATCGACGCCACATTACACCTTTTGAACCGAAAATTGACGGTAGAAGAAGCAAAAAATCTTTTTGAAATAAGATTTAATTCTAAAAATAATAATGTTTTCGAATTATTTTCACTGATTAAAGCATTTCCAGAAGCAGAAAAGCCGGTGTATTATGAGAAGTTACTCAAACCGGCAATAAGGGATGGGATGGTTAACAAAGCAACAGAAATAGCCAAACTATTAAAAAGACCACTGAATGACTCGGAAAAGAACGAACTCATCCAACATCCATTAGATGCCGCTCGATACCAGGAAGTTCCAGCACTATTCATCCAATTGGGAGTTACGCCATTTACAGGGTCAAAATGGGAAGAATTTTTCAGAAAAGAAATTAAAGAAAAATCCTATTATAAAGCTCTGGAAGTCACAATGGTTATTACTGATGACCAAGAATTAAAAGATAAACTCCTAAAAGAACTATGGGAATTGGTTAAAGACGGTGGAAAGAGCCAGATCATCGATCAAGTATGCACTGCACTCGGAGTTAACTGGAATCAAGAAATAAATTTAAATTTGTTTAGACAACGTCTTTTGGAGAAAAACTACAGCGAGGCTTATTCTTTGATTCGCACAACTTTTCCCGAAAAAATCGATGAACTAAAACAAGAAATATTTATGACTGCCATGAAAGATGGCAATTATTCAATTGCGAAGAGTTACTGCAAATACCCCGGGCTAGACAAAAAACAACTCTCCGAGTTGCTAAACAATGCCATAGATAATAATGACCGAACAAGCGTTCGAGAAATTATGTCTAAATTAAAAAGTAAATAGCAAAATAAAGGAAGCAAAAAGCTTCCTTTTTTTTATTTTCCCCACCGTTTCCCTTGCTGATTGATAAACGCAGATAAAACAATTAATGAAAGATAATAACAAAAAACAAAAGACAAATTAATTTTATAATCCAAGGCCGCATAAGGCAGACTCGCACAGATCCTGGCCATGGTTAATAAATATCTCGTCAATAAATAAGCCGGCCAAAAAAATAGGAGACCAATGAAATTTCCAAGGTAGGAAAATATTATTGCTACCGGCAAAGCAATAAACAAAGGTGCAAAAATCCAGGCTGAAAAAAGATTCGCCAGCGGTGCGATTAGTGATACTACCCCGAAATAATAGGAACTAATCGGCCAGGTAAATAATTGACAAACAAGCGTGACTAAAAAGGCTTCTTTCCACCAAGACAAATGTTTCTGAAATAACGGTGCCGTAAAAAGTAAGCCTGCAAAAGCGGCAAAGGATAATTGAAAACCAATATCATCTCTGAGCAGTGCTGGGTTAACAAATAACATCGCCGTTGCCGAAAACAATAAGGCTCGCCAAGCCATATTCTCTCTGCCAAAAAATAGGGCCAAAAAAGTTAGAAAAGCCATGACACCGGCTCGGATTGCTGATGGGGCAGCCCCGGAAAATAGCACATAAAAAATTGCGAGTGAACTGGAAAAAATTAATGATTGCTTTCTTTTGATATGCAGAGAAAAAGCGAGACGGGAAAGCAAGGCGGCGATTAATGTAATGTGTGAGCCAGAAATGGCAATTAAATGGCTCAGCCCAGCACGAGAAAACCATCCCTGCTGATCAACGGCAATTGTTTTAGTGTAACCAAGGAGCAAAGCGACCGCCAAACCGGCATCTGGTTCTGGTAGAAACTGATTAATCCGATTCATTAAATAATCTCTAAATAAAAAAATTTTGGACATCAATAAAGTTTTTGCAGATCCAAAGTTTTTCAAGCTTCCGCAGCTATCGCTTCTCTGAAAACTAGCTTGTCGAAGCATAAAGTATATTCCCTGCTTCGCGAGGTATCTGTCATAGCGAAAATCTTTAATCACTCCTGGTAGCTCCAATACGCCCTTGGCCAACAAGCAGTCGCCATAATGATATTCGGGATAGGCAGAAGTTTTTGATATATAACGTCCATCATTATTGCATAAAATCAAATTACGAAAAGCACCGTTTCTTTCTGAATTTTCACAGACAAAGACTACTCCTGAGAAGTTGGGTTCGAAATTATTTATTTTTTCTTGAACTGGCAGATTTCCTAAATATCGAGTTGCCGCCAAAATAAAAGCAAAAGAAAAGACTAAAAAACCATAACGATATATCTGTATTTTTTTAGAAGTAAAAAATGATGCGATAGCACTCAAAATGAGGATGGCAAAAAACAGTAACAAATAACCGACGAAAAATATCGACGCTAAAATAAAAGCACCCAAAGCACCACCACAAAAAAACAACAAAAAATTACCCTTGTTCATGGGGTAATTTTATAATATTAGTGGTAAAAAAAAGATACTTATAAAATAAATTATTCATTATCCACAAACTTTCGGAACGCATCAATATCTTTTTGCGACCCCAATATATGGGCTTGTTCTGGCTCAAAAACTACATACTCGTCAGGATAAGCTTCTTTTAATTCCTCAACCGCAATCCCGACAACGCTATCATAGCCATCTCGCCTTAATTGATCTAGAGCCGCTTGATCAATGTTCGCAATCTTGCGGTAGTTCTCGCTACTCCCGTCAATGGTAATTAATTTAGGTGATTTCATATCCAACATCACACTATACATTTGTTCACCGAATCCTTCCGCGTATTCAATATCACCTGCGAAATAATGACCCAAACCATATCTGAATTTTAATTCTTCACGCCCCAAATGCTTATTATATTTTGTATTATCAAAATCAATTATCCCTTCATTTCCTTCGTGATAAAGAATTTCTTTTATTTGACTATCCGAAAAAATATTTTCAAGATAGCTTGAATATTGTTCCTGGCTACCTATACCCACTAACCCAGGATGTTCTTCGAATACTCTATTAACGCCTGATTTAATAAAATTTCTTTCGACAATATTTTCAATATGGTTAGATGCAGGGGTTTCTGCAAACAAATTGTCTTTATAAAAATTATTCATAGTAGATATTTTAAAATCATATTCGGATTAAATATTCCTTTTATGTCGCCACTCCTTAATTTTTTCTAAATAATCCTTATCTTTTTGCCGATCATACTTTCTCACCATTTCTTTTTTCCATTCTTCAACGATATCTAAATTAGCAAATTTGAAACTATTAATGATGTAGGGGCCGCTATTTATTCTTGTTAATATACCCCCGTATCCAGGCCAATATCCACCAATATCTACATCCAGGTCATCAATAATTATTTTATACAGATTTTGCTGGTTATCTTTGTGAAAAGTAACCTTCTGAGCATCGGACGGAATCATTTTTTCGTCTTCCACGTAAACATCCAAATCATTGATCTGTCCATTAAATTCAACCACTCCATACAAATAAAGCGGAGCTGACCCAAACACAACAAAATCACCAATCTTCTCGCGGAGTTTTATTAAGTATGGCTCAATGTACTCAAGAAATGCTTGATTAATTTGCATATTGATTTAGTTACATCTTCCTCCACTTCAAATAGGCCTCCATAAAAGGTAATAAATCACCATCCAAAACTCGATCCACTTCAGTAGTTTCGTAATTTGTTCGATGATCTTTCACTAAACGTGCACCATATAAAATATATGATCGAATCTGGCGACCCCATTCTGCTTTTACTACTCCGCCTTTCAATTGTTTTTCTGATGCTTCTCTTTTTTCTTGTTCAAGCTGAAATATTTTTCCTTTCAGAATCTTCATCGCATTTTCACGATTTTGATGCTGAGATCTTTCGCTCTGACAAGCAACAACAATTCCCGTTGGAAGATGGGTTAAGCGAATCGCTGATTCAGTTTTGTTAACATTCTGCCCCCCTGGGCCACTAGAACGGAATAAATCGACACGTAAATCTTCGTCTTTAATCACCACCTCGTCGTTTTCTGGTAGCTCTGGAATAACCTCAACAAGCGCAAAAGAAGTTTGGCGCAAGCTTTCTCCATCAAAGGGTGAAATGCGCGCCAAGCGATGAACGCCATTTTCACTTTTCAAATAGCCAAAAGCATAAGGACCAACAATTCTCAAAGATACACTCTTAATGCCGGCTTCATTAGCTAATAAGCGATCAATGATTTCGATTTTAAAGCCCTTTCTTTCGGCAAAGCGCAAATACATCCGCTCCAACATCATCGCCCAATCCTGAGCATCTACACCCCCAACACCGGCATGAATAGCGAGGATCGCCGGTAAATCATCATGGTCGTCACCAAGCAAAGAATAGAACTCTAATTCAGCAACCTGTTTTTCTAATTCGGTGACTTTTGCTGCTAACTCTTCTCTTAACGCTTCATCATCTTCCGAGGCCGACATCGTAATCATTTCGTCAGTACCAATAAGCTCCCTTTCGATATCATCTAATGAATTCAATTCAGTTTGTAAACGCTCGGTTTCGCGACTAACATTAGTTGCGATTAGTTGATTCTGCCAAAAATCAGGATCGTTCATTAATTCTTTTAACTCCAAAAGACGCTCCTGCTTTTTATTATAAGAAAGAAGTTCTTTCAATTGTTCAAATTTATTCCCCAATTCGGAAAGGTTAGCTAATAGTGGCATTTTATCGAATAATTAATAGTACTTATAAAATATAGTATAGCGTAGAAATTGGCAATGAGCTACCGCCAGTCATAGGACTGGCGGTATCTTTTTATAGGGAGGCTAAA
>JBMOHF010000003.1:0-88679 GCA_049317985.1 Patescibacteria group bacterium | reverse complement strand
TCGAACCTCCGACCTCAACATTATCAGTGTTGCGCTCTAACCAACTGAGCTAATTGCCCATATTTTTTGACTTTTTCACTATAACAAACCAGAAACAAAAAAGCAATACATATTTCTCCCTGATTCTATAAGGAAACCAAGAATAGTGTCAAGCCGTTCATTAAATCTTTTTGTCCGGTCTTATTGGCGTAATCCAAAAATACCAATTGGTTAAAAAAATCGATTAATTCTGCACTCGAAAAGTTTTTTGCCTGGGTGGCAGACTTGGAAACAACAAAGGGGTGAAGCCCTAATTCAGTGGCAATTAAACTTGGTGTTTTTTTGCCCTCAAAACTTTTAATTTGCACAAGGATTTTGAAGTGGCGAATCATCATGGCTAGTAGTTGATCAACTTCAACACCAGCAGAAATCTGTTCTTCAAAAATTTTGACCGCAACTTTCTTATTTCGTAGCCCCAAAGCGTCAGTAAAAGAAAAAACATCTTCACCATAAGCACGGCTGCCAATTTCTTCGATATCCTTACTCTCGATCTGCCCCTCTTTTTTATAATGAATCAATTTTTTTATTTCATTACTGATTTGCCAGAGATCTCCTTGGTGGCAAGAAATTAATTCCGCGATTGCAGTTGTTGATATTTTTTTTCCTTCTTTTTCAAATTCATTTTTAACAAAATTGTTGAGTTGAAGAGAGCTGAGGGTCTTAAATTCCTGCGATAATTTTTGGTCAACCAAAAAATTAAAAAGAATTTTTGTCTTTGCTTTTAGCGGGGTAGTTTTTGTGTTTAATTCGCCATCTAAAAAAATCAAAACATTTCGATCATCAAGATCGGCTAGTTTCTGCTTTTCTAAATAATCTTTTAATTCAGAAAAAATTTTTTCCTGTTTGTTGTTAAAAAAATCTTCAATGATCACCAGGCGTTTATTAACAAAAAGAGAGCCAGTATTAATCTGCTCAGCTATTTCTTTAATGCCAATTTTTGCACCGTCAAGCAGGCTAATGCTGGAAGCGTTAACGTCAACTTTATCTTGAAAATTCTGACGGATTTCTTTTAGTTTTAGGTGGCTGCGGAAAGAGTCAGCACCGTAGAGAAAAATTATCATAGGTTTTTAATCGCTTTTTTAAACAGCATTCCTTTCTCTTCAAAATTCTTAAAGATACTATAACTTGGCGAGGCGGTTGAAAGTAAAATTGCTTTTCCTTTTGCGGTATTCATAGCTGCGAAACGAACAGCATCGTTCATACTGCTGGTTTCCAGGATCTTTGGTAATGGTTTTTCTCCGTAAACTTTTTTTAATTCATCTTTAATTCTAATACCGGAATCCGGGAAGAAAACAATATTTGCGATATTAATTTTTTTTAATTTTTTTACCAAAGCCGAGAAATCATAACCTCGGTCTTCACCGCCAAGAAAAATAGTCCCAAGCTTTCCATCTAAATATTCAATTGCCACGAGCGTTGATTCTGGGGTTGTGGAAATTGCGTCGTCGTAAAAATATAAATCATTTTTTGGACCAACGAGCTCCAGGCGATGTTCTAATCCTTGGAAATTTTTTACTCCAGCCCGGACACAAGTCAGCGGTAATTTTAGAGCTTCAATAACAGCAGCAACCGCTGTAATATTTTTTATATTATGTTCGCCTGGTAATTTTATTTCGCTGGTTGGCATTAATTTTTTTCCTTCGTAAAATAAATCATTATCTACTATTTTCCAAGCGCCAGCATAATCTTTTTTTGTTGCTAAACTTTGTGCCGCTACATTTTTTACAAAAGGGAATTCACTATTGTAAATAAAATGATTGTCCGCTTTTTGCCACTTAGAAATATTCGCCTTTGCTTCACAATAATTTCTAAATCCCCCGTGGTAAGGTAAGTGGTCTGGAAAAATATTAATCATGACCGCTATCTGCGGGCTGGCTTTTAAATTTTCTAATTGATAACTCGATAGTTCATAAACAAAATAATCTTTTTCAGTATTGTTCTTTAAATATTTCAAAGGGTCTTGTCCAATATTGCCAACTAATTTTACTTTTTTTCCAGCAGCTTTTAGGGCGCGATAAATTAAGGTAGCGGTGGTGCTTTTTCCTTTGGTGCCAGTAACGCCAATCACTGTCCCGCGACAATGCTTTAAGAATATTTCAGTAATTGAAGTAAAAATAATTCCTCTCTCTCTGGCATGGATAATTTCTGAGAATTGGTTGGAGATGCCGGGAGTCTTGATAATTAAATTAAAATCTTCTAGATTTTTCAGATAATTTTTCCCTTCTCGTATCGAACAGTTTTTATCAGGCGGGGTAATTCTATTTCGATCAGCCAACCAGACCCTAAGACCGGGGTTATTTTTGCGCCAATAATTAAGAGCAAATTTTCCTTCTTTGCCAAACCCAAGAATTAAAGTCTTTTGGAAGTTAAGAGGCACGGCATGTTCTGCGCTATTTGTTAGTTCATGATTTAATAAAGTAGTTTTATTTTTTATCGTTGGTAGAATTTTTTTTCGAAAATATTCAACAACCAATGATTCATCCCAGGCCGCATTTTCGCAAATTAAAACAAGGGCTGCGCGGACTTCCTCTGGTGTACCGACGCAGTCAAATGGTTTGAAATCTTTTTCACCCCAAAGTTCTTGGAAGGTGGCCAATAATTTTTTGTCATTTAGTAAATTAGCGCCAAAAATTTTTTGAAGAGTTTTTGGATTATTCCAAGCAGCAAAAATAGCAAACGAGAAGGCGCATTTTGCACAGACACCACACCAACGTTGGTGAGTTTTTTTTGTTATTTTAAAATTTTTATTGCAACTAGAAAAAGCTGAGAAGTATTTTTTGTATTGAGAAAATTCGCGAGCGATTTTCAGTTCTGAATAAGGGCGGAGAATGCTGAAATATTGAAGATTTGGTGTTAAAAATTTATGAAGATAGTTGGCAAAGTCAGTTTCAAATTCAAAACTCTTACTGTATTGATGATTAATTTCGGTTCCTAAATACTCAACATTTCCGAAGTTGGCGCTATGTTCGTTAGAGAAAACAATGTCTTGAAAATCTCCAAGAATTGCCGCCACGACACAGGTCCAGGAATAAATTGAAGAAATCGGCACGTGTCCGTTATAAGCGCCGCTTTCATTCAAGCGGAATAGTTGTGAATCCATTTCGCGGCCGATGACAAGTCTCGGCGCATCAATTATTTTTGCAGTATCTTTTTGAATCTTGCTGTCACGCAAGCTAATCAAAGAGAAAGGGTGCCAAATTTCCAGTAATTTTTCAGCGCTGAGACAAGAATCTTTACCACCTCCGATTGGCAGTAGCGTTCGTTTTTTAAATTTTACTTCGAATGGTTTTTGTCCCTTCCCGTTGGCTGGAAAATTGATTAAACCGCGGAAATCAATTTGGTTACGATAAAAAAATTCTCCAAGTCCTCGTTCGTAGAGCTTATTCCAAAATTCCGCTTGTTCTTTGTTGAGTGCTCCGCTTTTTATTTCGATTTTTTTTGGGCAATAGGCCTTGTAATAGCCGACACCAATTGCGAGATGAAGATTGAAGAGGGCTCGGTCTAGTAGTTTTTTATTTATCTGATGCCAGTTCGTTTTGCAGGCAGAAAAATCGAGAATTTCTTTGAAATTCAATTTATTATCAAAGGAATAAAAAAAAGAAGCCAGTTTTGTTCTCTGGTCGAAGGAGTAACTTTTAAAGATAAAACTTTTTGATGTCTGGCTATCCATATATTAATAAATTGATTTTAATCCTTTTCTGTGTTTAAATTCTTAAATACTTTAAAAACTTAAGATAATGAAGAAAAATTTATTAGTAAAAATTTTGAATTCACTTAAATTTTATATTTATAAAATTGGTAAATCTTTGTTGGTCTCTCTAGCCGCTTCGTTTATTTTTTCTCTACTATTTATAATAATTAATACTATAATTTTAGAGAAATCTTTTACTATTTCCACAAACCAAGAATATTTTTCGGTAATGGAAAAAAGCTGGGGTTGGAAGGCGACTGGTCTAGAAATCGCAGGCTATTGGAATTTTGCTTTTACTGCCGCTTGGGGTTTTTTAGTCTTTGGTTTTGCTAAACTAAAATTTCTTGAACGACACGAATTAATCGTTTTACCAGCAATTAATTTCTTTGCCGTCGCCTCGGGTGTTTGCCTCTCTTTTTATCTGAATTCAATTTGTTTCGGGGTTGTTGCTTATTTGGCTTTTATCCTTATTTTCATCGGGATAATTATTCTACTTGAATTAAGCAATATTTTTTGGGAAATTTTGTTTCCCGGTTAACCTTCTTTATAAAATTAAAGAAGGTTTTTTTATTTTATTATCATTTTTTTTAATTCGTTCCAGTTGTCGCCAACTGAAGCTTCAGCGATAATTGGGACAGCGAAATGATGGGTGTTTTCCATGATATCTTTAATCATCTTAGCATAATCGTCCACCTTGTTTTCGTCAACTTCAAAAATTAATTCGTCGTGAACCTGGAGTAGCATTTTGATATCCTGTCCTTCATGGCCAATAGCTTCGTCGATTTTAATCATTGCTAATTTAAGGAGGTCAGCAGCAGCGCCCTGAACGGGAGTGTTGATTGCCATTCTCTCAGACATTTTGCGTATTTGAGCCATTTCTGAATTCATATCTGGCAAAGGTCGGCGGCGACCGAACATTGTGACTGATTCACCATCTTTTTCAGCTTGAGCGATGAAATGATCCATCATCTTGCGAACGCCTTTGTAGGTTTCGAAATATTTATCAATAAAGCCCTTGGCTTCCATAAAAGAAATTCCGGTCCCTTGCGCTAATCCGTGCGGTCCTTGGCCATAAAGAATACCAAAATTAACCGCTTTTGCTTCACGGCGCATTTTTTTTGTGACCTCATCTTCTTTTACGCCGTTTATTGCCGCTGCCGTTATGGTGTGGATATCATCACCGTCAACAAAAGCCTTGATCATAATCGGGTCACCAGATAAATGAGCAGCAAGACGCAATTCAATCTGTGAATAATCTAAACTTAGTAATTTTTTGCCAGGTGCAGAAACAAAAGCTCGCCTCGTTTCTTTTCCGAGTTCAGTTTTTACTGGAATATTTTGGAGATTTGGGTCAGTCGAAGATAATCTGCCAGTTGCCGCAACTGTTTGATTGAAGGTTGTGTGAATTCGACTATTTTTGTCGGCAAGAAGTGGCAGAGCATCAATATAAGTACTGCGTAATTTATTTAGTTCGCGATATTCTTTTAAGAAGGGAATGATTGGGTGTAAGTCGGCCAGTTTATCCAGTTCATCTTCAGCCGTCGAAAATCCAGTTTTACTTTTTTTGATATTTTTTGTTGGCAGGGCTAATTTTTCGAACAAAACTTCTTTTAGTTGCTTAGTCGAGTTGATGTTAAATTCTCCGCCGGCCTGTTGATGAATTTCTTTTTCAAGTTCTTTCAGACGCTTGGCTAATTTTTTACTGAATTCTTTTAAAAATTCCTTATCCAAGGCAATGCCGGTTATTTCCATTTTTCCCAATATCGGAATTAGTGGCTGCTCCATTTCCAGGTATAGGTTCAAAAGGTTTTCTTTTTTAAGTCTTGGTGCCAACACTTCTTTTAATCGCCACAGTAATGCAGCGTCAGCCCCTTTTTCGCTAGGGATATTTTCTAAGCCAAATTCCAGGAAGGCTAAAGTTTGCAAGTCATGTCGACGACGTCCGGGGTCAAGAAGATAAGAAACAATCATTGCGTCAAAGGACAAGCCGTTAAGTGTTATTCCTTCATCGGCAAGATAATGCCAGGAAGATTTTAGATCATGCCCAATTTTTTCGATTTTTGGATTTTCGAAAACTACTTTTAATTTATCCAACCAAGGGTTTGCATTCCCAAACAAACCACCTTGTGCAGAATTATTCAGTGGAAGATAAAAGGCCTCATTTTTTTTCCAGGAAAAAGAAAGCCCAGCAATTTTTTTCTCTTCGTTCATCTCTAAGCTAAAAGCAAAATATTTTTCCTTGACTAGGCTATCAAAAAATTTCTTAAAATCAATTTCGTTGTTAATCTCTTGGCATTTGATTGCTACTTCTTTTTTGATTGTTAAAGATTGAACCTGATCATTTTCTTGGTGACTCGGCAGACGGTTTAAAAGTGAACGAAAATTCATCACCGAAAAAATTTCGGCAACTTTTTCCCGCGAAAAATTTAATTTTGCTTTTTCTAAATCAAATTCTAAAGGTGAATCAATATTGATGGTTGCTAACTCCTGTGAAAAGAAGGCGCTTTCTTTTTGGTCGCGCAGTAGTCCAGCAATACGCGGAGTAACTTTTTTTTCTTTTTCGGCGGCGTCAATATTTTGATAGATATTTTCTAGTGTATCGTAATCATTTAATAACCCCACTGCCGTTTTTTCACCAATTCCTTTTACTCCTGGAATATTGTCGCCTGGATCACCGCGCAAAGCTTTGTAATCAATTACTTGGTTTGGACGAAGTCCGTAGCGTTCTTTTATTTTTGCGGCATCATAAATTATTGGGTCACTCAGCCCTCGACTCATGGTATAAACTTTTACTTTGTCATCAACCAACTGGAGTGTATCCATATCGCCGGTGATGATATAACTAACTAGGTTTTTTTCTTTTTTTACTTTTTGGCAGATGGTGCCGATTAGATCGTCAGCTTCAAAACCGGCTTTAGAAAAAATTGGAATTTCAAAAGCTTCCAAAACTTCTTTGGTGAGAGGAATTTGTTCGTATAATTCATCTGGTGCTTTGACGCGGTTGGCTTTGTATTCGACATAAGCTTCGTGGCGAAAAGTCGGGGCAGCTTCATCAAAAGTAACCACCGCATAGAGAGGCTTGAATTCCTGGATGGCTTTCAATAGAAATGAAGTAAAACCATAGACAGCGTTGGTTGTTAGTCCGTCTTGGCGCTTCATGGTTGTCGGCAAGGCATGAAAACTGCGATGCACGAGAGCATTTCCATCAATGATTATTAAGATTTCTGGTTTATTATCCATATTTCAATTGTAGCATAAAATAGGATAAGTGAAGAAAAAGAAAAAAGCGATATAAATTATATATCGCTTTGCACCAAGGAGAGGATTCGAACCTCTGCGGAGTTATTAGTTTACCGCCCGTTTGCTTCCATTATTTTGTTAGGAACAATGGCTAATTCCCTGGCGTTTGTATATTAGAATTATACCATAGTATTTTTATTTTGTCAAGATTTAGCCTATTTCAATCCCAAACTCGGCTCAATAATCTTTCTGGCTTCATCGCAGCCATTAATTCTTCCTGAACCGTCATTGAAACCACTGCCACAGGAACTAACAAAAAGAAGCCAGTTGTTGTTCATTATTAATGGATTATCGACACCGCCAGAAGAGCAGAGGTTAAAATCTTTTTTAAATTGATCTTGAGAAGTATAACCAGCTTTGTTTGGTAAAAGAGTCACCGAATAAACACTTCCGTCGCTATTTGCAGGGTTAGAGCCTTCATAGCTAAAGATATAATAAATTTTTGGTGCGCCACTAAATTGAGAAACCAGATTTTCAAAATAAGCTTCGGGGTATTTTGTCCCGCAATCATCGGCTCTTGATTTTAGTTCTGCAGCAGTATAGTCAAATATCCCATCAATTTCTCGGGTAGCGGATACCTGTTTCGCGTTTATTTCGTATAATAGTGGTCCATTTTCTTGCGTGGTGGTATCTGTTATGCTCGATGTTGTTGAAGAAGAAAGGTTATTTGTTTTTTGAGTGAGAATATTTTTTTCGTAATCAGTTGCTTGATTTTTTTGCCAAACATATTCGCCGACAATAGCGGAGAGGCCAATAAGCAAAATAACAACAATGATAATTTTAAAATTTGATTTTTTCTTTTTCATATATTTTAGTAGTTATTTCTCATCTCTATTTTATCACTTAGGGCGTTTATTAGATATGGGAGACGAATTCTAAAATAAAAAATAGGCCAGGGCCTATTTAGAGAGGAAGTGAGTTTAAATGAGAATAACGAAGCGGTTTAATTCTGGCCAATTAACTTCTGCCAGTAATTCGTTTTCCTTTTGCAGTTTAAACGCTTGTTTAAGGATAGTTTTTTTCTGGGATGCCGTACGAATGTCAACTTTAAAAGTGGGTAAAATTTTTCCTCGGCGGATTTTTTCTATTATATTTTCCATATTTTTAATGAATTAGTTACTTGTATTATACTATGGCCAGGTAAATAAAAACAGACTCACCGAATCTGTTTTTGATATTCCGCGGCAAACTTTTACATACCTATCATCGTGAAAATTTTATGAATCAGTATTGCTGGCCAAACAAGAGCTTTGAGTACTGCCAGTACACCAAGCCAAAAGCCGCTTGAGTGCTGAATGAAATAGACAGCTGCGCCGATGAAAGCAAAAAAGTAGACGCCACCACATAAATTATTGTTACTGCCATGATGCTTTTTTTTGGAACAGCAAGCTGCTTCGTGTTTTTCTTCTTGGGACATAAAAAGATGATTAGATTTTTTGAATAGGCGCCAAACGGCGCTGTTAGTGTATTGCTATTATAAGTTATAAACTTGAATAAAACAAAAACCTCCCGAAAAGGGAGGTTTTTGAAATATGTGATTGTCTCGCATGGATACGTATATTGTACCAGAATTTAACTATTTAATAATATCATGTTGATTGAAAAAATTCAACCAAGTGGACCAGCGGAGAATCGAACTCCGAAGACCTGATTGTTAAATTCTGGTTCGTAGCCATACCTGGCCCATAGGGTTATTATTTCATGACGTCGATAAAGTTTAAGCAATCAGCTAATAAATATTTAATAAATACAGGACTCGGTTCCGGTTGCTAAGTTTTTCACCTTCGTTACACTCGGCGAAAAACAAGCACCCTAGTCCGGCCTCGCCGCATAAATGCGGCTCCGGCTTTCTCGTCCTGTGATTTTTGCACAAGAAAAAAATCTAGCTGTTGCTAGATTTTTTTCTTGTGGACCCTACAGGACTCGAACCTGCCACCCCCTGCTTGCAAAGCAGGTGCTCTACCAGATGAGCTAAGGGCCCGCGATAACGACGATCTTGTTTTTGTATGACCGTCGCTTTATTTTATTATTTAATTTTCTTTTTGTCTAGTCCCCTTAGCTTTGACCACGGTTTCCCGCTTTAATTAATGGGCTAAGTATCCATTGGATAAAGGAATCTGATGAGCCGGTCATCATCAAAATGCCAAAAAAGATAGCAGCCAAGCCGATCAGTTTGTAACCAAGGCGAGATCCACCCTCGGTTCCTAATTTTTCCTCAAACCAGCTCATTCGGCCAAAATTTTCCATTAGCCACTCGGTTTTTAGCACCATCATTGTTCCGCCAAAGGCAATTAGAATGCCAAGAATGATTTTCATAATCTTTTTACTTAATATAGTTTAGTGGGTTATATTTGACACCATTAACCATCACTTCAAAGTGAATGTGCGGGCCGGTAGACCAACCAGTAGATCCCATGGCCGCGATATTTTCGCCACGGTCAACTTCTTGTCCAACAGAAACAAACAGTTTTGAGGCGTGAGCGTAACGAGTCTTCTTGCCGCCGCCGTGGTTAATTACGACGTTGTTTCCATAACCATTACTCCAACCTGCGAATTCAACTGTTCCACTTTCGGCCGCATAAAGAGGTGTTCCAACTTTATTTGCAATATCCAATCCTGTATGTCTCCAAGAATAATATTGGGTAATGCGATGTCCAACTGTTGGCCAAAGCATATTTCCACCCGTTATTTTTGCTGCTGGGGCTTTTACTAAATCCTTAATTACTGAAATTCCCGTATAACTATTGGTTTTTGTGGTGTTAGTAGTTGGAGCGCTTTCTGTTAAAATGCGACCACCGGGAATAAGAATTTTTTGTCCGATAGCAATGCTATTTCCCAAGTTATTTTCGGAAATTAAAATATTTTCACCAATTCCGTATTTTCTCGCAATTTTACCAATTGTATCACCTTTTATAACCGTGTAAACGACGCCATTCTGAGGCAAGATCATTAACTGGTTTCCTGGTTGAATCAAACTTCTTGGGCCAAGATTATTTGCCCACAAGATTGTGTTTACATTAAGCCCAAAAGATCTGGCGATTGCGCTAATAGTTTCGCCATTTTTAATTGTATAATATATTACACTATTTCTTTTTTGTGCAGCGGGTACGTTTGTACTGCCGGAATTATTATTAACACCCCAAATATCTGGTTTACTGAGATAGTCAGAATTTTTTTCGATTACGAACTGATCATCTTCAAAATCAGTATTAGTGTCAATTATTGGCAATTCATTGTTTAAAACGCCTTGATCGTGAGAATATTTATCATTAGCGTAATCGTGGATGCTAGCTGGGTTAAGAGTCTCTTTGATCATGCTCTCTTGTTCAAGATTGCTAAATTCGCCGGACACTAACTGGGCCATGGTGGTCTTTGACATACTTTCAGTGACAGCGGAAATTTTATTTGGTTGTCCAAGGTTAGATAAGAAACTAATAAAAACTAGTAGAGCAATAAAAAAATGTGGTATTTTTTTACGAACAACATCAAAAATTGAATTTTCAATCAATCCTTCCTTTTTAAAGCGAAATATCCAATAGTAAATTCTAATTAGCGGGCGCTTCAAAACTAAACGAAAAATCCAAGCAATAAATTTGGCAAGTAAATTGATTAAAAGTGCAATCGTTTTTTTTAAAAATAACAAAAGTTTAACCGCGTTCAACAAAAAGTTAATTGCGGCTTTTCCTAGTCTTGGATTTTTTGATTGTCCGTTTTCTGGTTCCATGGGTTTTCTGCTTTTAATACTATCATTATGGGTGCTTAGGCGTCAATTTTCTTTTTCTTTAAAATCTGTTAAAATATCCTAAGATTACTTATTTTTTATCTAAAAAATTAACAAGAATAAACAAATAAAAGCTATGAAAACAGTAGAACCCGTGATCTTAATTATTCGTGATGGTTGGGGCTATAACTCACATCCAGAAAATAACCCGATTGCTCAGGCGCATACGCCAAATGAAGACAGTTATTTATTGAAATATCCGCATAATCTTTTGGCTACGAGCGGTGAAGCTGTCGGACTCAGTAATGGCTACCAGGGAAACTCCGAAGTTGGCCACATCACAATGGGCGCTGGCAGAATTATCTTCCAATCGTTAACGCGTATCGATAAAGCTATTGCAACTGGTGATTTTTTTCGCAATCCAGTTTTTCTCCAAGTTATTAACAATTGTCAGATAAACGAAACAAAATTGCATTTAATTGGTTTGCTTCAAGATCAGGGAGTGCATGCTCACATCAATCACCTTTTTGCACTGCTTGATTTGTGTCAGCAGCAAAATTTTCACGATGTATTAATTCATGTTATTACTGACGGACGCGACGCGCCAGTTACCGAGAGCATTGAGCATTTAAAAAAATTACAAGACAAACTTTCTTCTCTTGGGTTTGGTCAGATTGTCACAATCAGTGGTCGTTATTTTGCAATGGATCGCGATAATCGTTGGGAGCGAACAGAGCAAGCTTATAAAACAATTGTTTTGGGTCAAGGCCCAGAGTTTAGTAATCCGATGCAGCAAGTGAAAATTTGTCACCAAAACGATGAAACCGATGAGTTTATTCAACCTAGAAAATTAATTGGCTACAATGGTTTTACTGCCCATGACGGAGTTATATTTTTCAATTTTCGGACTGATCGCCCTAGACAATTAACCAAAGCAATTATCGGTGAGGATTTCTCTGATTTTAAGAGAGAATTAATTCCCGTCGATTATGTAACGATAACTCAATACTATGAGCCGAGCACAGCAAAAGTTGCTTTTTCAAATATTCCTTTAAGCAATCTACTGGGGGAAGTTATTGGTAAGGCTGGCTTGCGTCAATTAAGGATTAGTGAAACTGAAAAATATCCGCACGTCACTTTTTTCTTCAATGGTCAAGCTGAAGAGCCTAATTTAGGTGAAGATCGGGTGATGATTAGTTCTCCTAAAGTTGCTACTTATGATCTACAGCCAGAGATGAGCGTTTTTGGGATTGCTGATCGTTTAGTGGCAGAAATTGAAAAGAATATCTATGATTTTATTGTTGTTAATTTAGTTAACAGTGATATGGTGGGACATACTGGTGATATTCCAGCAATTATTCAGGCAGTAGAAGCTGTTGACCTTGCTCAGGGAAAAATAATTGATGCAGCTCTCCAGAAAAATTATGTTTGTTTAGTATTGGCTGATCATGGTAACGCGGAAGACAAAAGTGCAGCAGTTGAGACAAGTCACACCACTCATCCAGTGCCAGTGATTTTGATTTCTAATAATCAGGATTTAAATCAAAAAAAACTTATTTCAAATGGTGGTCTCAAGGATGTCGCGCCGACTATTTTGCGTTTGCTAGATTTGCCAGTGCCAGCTGAAATGGATGGTGAGTGCTTGTTTGAATAGATTAATCCTTTTTAAAACTAAATTTATGAATAAGAATGAGGTGCCAATTTTTAATGAAAGAGAAAACAAACTAGAGAACGATCGACGTGAAATGATCAACTCTTTAGCGAATTTAATGCATGAAAGTTGGCGACAAGGACGTTTTAACGTCCAAGAAAATAACTACGAACCAAGACTTAAAGACGTCAAAGACGAAGAATGGATTATCGCACATGGTGGCGCCAAAGAAGTTGATATTGCTAATACTCCTTTTTCAGAATTACCACTCGATTGGCAGGAAGAAAATTATCTTTCCGCCAAAGTGGCAACGGAAAAGTTGGAAGAAGTTCTATATTTGATTCACGACAAATGGTTGGATAGAAATGACAACTATGCCTCTGGCGAACAAAAAACTCAATATTCAAGATTACCAAATGAGGAAAAATTAAAAGACCTCGATATTCTGAAAGAAGCGATAGATTTGGTGGAGAGGAAATTAAGAAACTAGTGAAACAAAAAAAAGGAACGATTTAATTCGTTCCTTTTTGCTTGCTAATTTTTGAAATAATTTTTTTCAACAAAACCAATTGCTTCTAAAGTGCTTTTATCGGTGACAAGTTGTCTGGCTTTTTCTATATCCATCCACTCGACTGATAAAAATTCTTCAGCAAGATTGTCCGAGTTTGGGTTAAAGCTATTTCTATCAACATTGATAAAATACCAAACATTAAAATGCGTTAAGCACCTTTGTTTGCTTGGGTTGTAAATGTCCGTTATCGTTAATAGTTCTGGTGCCTTTACTTCTAAATCATTGATATCCAAACCCTATTCTTCTCCGATTTCGCGTCGCACAGTTTCTCTTATATTTTCTTCTGGGTCGATATGCCCACCATTAAAAAGCCATAGTCCAGATTTTTTGTGCTGCCCGATAAAAAATTGCTTGGTTTCGTAATCGCAAGCGGCAAAGAAGGCACAAAAATGATTCTCCGGGTCTTCCTCCCTTGTCAGTTTGCCTTCTTTTAATTTTTGTTTAAACTTCCATGCAGTTTCTGCGGTAGAACAATTTTCTAATAAATTTTCTATTTCTTGTGTTAAGGTATTTTTCATAAGAACGGTTTTTTGATTTGAGTTTCTATTATCCTAATTTTTTTAAATATTTAAGTCAATCATTAAAATTAACAATCTTTTGTTTTATTAGTTTTTTTGTTGGCTCTCCTTTGATGAAAATTTCTCTGCATTTTTCTTTTAAAACTCCGGTTTCAAATTCTAGAGAAAATTTCTTTTGTTTGAATAGCTGAGGTAAATTTTTCCGAAAATACATTGCGCCACTATTATCCAAATCAATTCCGCAGACAACTTTTTTTATTCTACTTAAAGCAGAAGCCCCAAAACACATAGGGCAGGGCTCGTATGTTGTATATAAAATAGCTTTTTTTGGGTTTTCTTTTAATATATCTTTTGCTTTTTGGATGGCGAGTATTTCTGCGTGAGCTAGTTTATTGTCCTTAGAGTAGACTAAATTATGTGCTCGAGAAATTATTTTTCCATCCAGAACGATCACGCAACCAATTGGCCAATTTCCTTGTTTAAAGGCTATTTCAGCTTCTTTGATTGCTTCCATCATGAATTGTTCTTTTTTTGTCATCTTATTTCACAATTACCTCAAACGGCTTATTTCCACCATAAGGTGGGAAGCCGTAGTCATTGCAGAAATTATAAATATTTTTTTCAAACCAAGCTGGTTTGGACTCTTGAATTTGACCAATCACGAAATAGGTTAAAGCCATCATTAATCCATAATCCGCACCTTTTGGTAATTTAATTTCCCAACGGTGTTTTGGATGACCAAAATACAAATTTTCGCCAAAACTAATTACTAACTCGCGTTCGTCGCGAATAACAAACTTGGCATGCCGAGCCTCGCCTTCAGAAAAAGCCCTTAAAGACAGTTTTGGTCCAAATAATTCATTACGTTTAATTTCGAGCATTGGCGCGAGAGCGGCAAAGTTATTTGGCAACACAAAAGCATATGAATCATATCTTCGAAAACGATTTGGTAGTTTAATCGATTTTAAATACTTCAAGATAACTTTTGGATCTTCCATTGTGGCGCTTAAAATCATTCCCAAATAAGTGGAAGTATTATAAGTATATGGTTCTGGTAGTTTTTTATACTCAAAAACCTGATCGGCCAGCTTTGCTGCTGAAGATGCCGGGGAACAAGTAAATAAAGAGGTCTTCAACCCCAGTTTTTTTGCTAATTTTACTTCCCAGATTGAATCTTTTTCACCAGAAGCAGAAATAACAATCGCGTCACTAATAATCTTTTGAGAAATTAGGTTTTTATAATTTTTAACGATTTCCTTAAAGTTACTTTCGCTGGCAAAAACAGCTTTTTGATTACCAAAAATGATTTGGCCGGCGTTGTAGGCGTTACCGCTGCCAATAATGATGGGAAACATAAAGTTTTTTGGTCCAAGTTTTGGTGGTCTATTTTTTGTAAAAAGGGTCACGGCGGACAAAGTGACCTCGCTTAAAGATGGCAAATATTCTTTTTTCATAAATGATTTTTTACCCAATTTTATTGATAATTCAATTATAGTTGATATTGATTTTTATTTCAATTTGGGTTAAGATGATGGCGTATCTTATTTAGAATTCACTATATATTTTTATGTCTGGACACTCCAAATGGGCGACGACACATCGCCAGAAAGAATTAGTAGATGCTAAAAGAGGGGCAATTTTCACAAAATTGGCCAACAATATCTCTCTTGCTGCCAAAAAAGGCGGTGATCCAGAGGCAAATCCCTCACTTCGGACAGCCGTTGATAAGGCTCGGGCCGCTAATATGCCAAAGGATAATGTCGAAAGAGCAATCAAAAAAGGGACTGGCGAATTAGGTGGCGCTGCTTTAGAAGAACTATATTACGAGGGTCTTGGCTCCTTGGGAGCACAGTTTATTGTAAAATGTGTAACCGACAACAAAAATCGCAGTGCTAGCACGGTTCGTCATCTTTTCACCAAAAATGGTGGCTCGTTTGGGGCAGTGATGTGGAATTTTGATCAATTAGGAGTTTTTCTTATTTCTGACGAAGAACTAAAAGACAAAAAAATTAATTTTGATGATTTGGAATTAGAGCTTATTGATCAGGAAGTACGTGACATCGTTAAAGAAGAGGAAGGTTTAACAATTTATACAGAAATCAAAGATTTTCATGCGATGACTGATTTTTTAGCAAAGAAAAATTTAAAAACTGAATCAGCAGAAATGGAATACGTTGCCAAAGAAAAATTAGTAGTAACCAGTGCCGAAGACATTGTTAAGTTGGAGAAATTTATCGGCGAGCTTGAAGATAATGAGGATGTCAGTGAATACTACACCAACGCTGAATTTTAAATCATCATATGTCAAAAATAATTTTGGGAATTGATCCGGGAATTGCCGATACTGGTTTTGGGTTAATTGAAGTGGAAAAGGGAAAAATTACTTGTCTGACTTATGGTTCAATAAAAACTCCAAAAAAAACAGAATTAAGTGATCGCTTAGAGATACTCTACCAAGATCTTGGTTCTATTTTGAAAAGATACCATCCTGACTTGGCAGCGGTCGAACAATTGTTTTTCAATACCAATGTCACTACTGCGCTTATTGTTGGACAAGCACGTGGTGTTGCCTTGTTGGCACTTAAACAAAATAAAATTCCAATTGTTAACTTTACGCCTTCTCAGGTGAAGGCCGCAGTCTGCTCTTATGGAGCTGCACCAAAAATTCAAGTCCAAAAAATGGTGAAGACCATTTTGAATTTAGAAAAACTTCCGCAACCAGACGATGCCGCTGACGCACTGGCTTTAGCCATTTGCGCAAGTGGAGCTCGCCTTGATGGTTGTTAATTATTATTTATGGCCAAGAAACTAAAAATAGTTCACATTGCTTCGGAAGTCGCCCCATTCTCAAAAACGGGCGGTCTTGGTGATGTGGTGCGTAGTTTGCCAAAAGCTTTAAAACGCTTAGGGCATGACGTTTGTATTATTACGCCGCTTTATGGAAAAGTGATTAACAAAGAAGAGGAGGGTCTAAAGCTTTTATTTAAAGATGTAAAAATATATTTAAACTCCACGGAAACGGTGGTTGTTAGTTATTGGCAAGGATATTTAATGGAAGGTTTACCGGTGTATTTTATCGAGCAGCCAGCATATTTTTCTCGTTCAAAACAAATTTATGGTTCCGATAAAGAAAACGCTCGATTTTTAATTTTTAGCGTCGCTGCCTTAAAACTAATTTCTTTATTAAAATTTGAGGCAGACATTGTCCATTGCCATGATTGGCAAACCGGCCTTATTCCCTACTATTTAAAAAATGATTTTCGTTATTCTAAAACTTTAAAAAAATCAAAGACAGTTTTTACAATCCATAATCTAATTTTTCAACTCGGACACAATTGGTGGGAAATTCCAACCAAGGAAAGGGATTTTGGCCGTAAGCGTCTGCCACACATTGCTGATCCATCAATTGAAAAAATTAATTTCGCCAAGCGAGGTGTTATGTCTGCCGATACAGTCAATACGGTGAGTGAGCAATATCGCAACGAAATATTGACTAAAAAATTCGGGCAGGATCTTAACCGAATTTTAAAAAAACGTGAAGAACGGTTATTCGGAATCATTAATGGAATTGATTATAACTCCTATAACCCAGAAAAAGACGAAGCAATTTTTAAAAAATATTCTTTTTCTACACCAGAAATTAAAAAGGAAAATAAACTTTTTTTGCAGAAGCAATTTGGTTTACCAGAGGATGAAAACGTACCGATTTTTTGTACCACTTCCCGGGTGACTTTTCAAAAAGGATTTGAGTTGATTATCGCTTTGATGCCCATTCTTTTGAAGATGGATGTGCAATTTATTATTATTGGCTCAGGAGATAAAAATTATTTAAAAGAATTAGCGAAAATCGCCAAAAAGCATCCAAAGAAAATGGTTTTAATTCCATCTCATGAAGCAAATCAAAAATATGAAACTCTTGTTTATGCTGGTTCCGACTTCTTTTTGCTGCCATCAAACCATGAACCGTGCGGGATTAATCAATTGATTGCGATGCGTTATGGCTGCATTCCAATTGTCCGTGAAATTGGTGGACTTTATGATACGGTAGAAAATTATTCTCCAGCGACCAAGCGCGGCAGCGGCTTTACTTTTAAGGCCGAGGATACTTGGCAATTCTATGGAGCAATTATTCGTGCTTTGGAAAATTACAAAAATAAAAAAGATTGGCGAGAATTCGTAAAAAGAGTGATGAAGCAGTCAAATAGCTGGAAGATTCAAGCCCGAAAGTATGTGGAGTTGTATCGAAAAACTCTGCGTTTCTAAATATTATGAAATGGTTTAATTTTCTACATTTTTATCAACCAGCGAATATTGAGGCAGAGATAATAAAAGAAGCAAGTGAAAAAAGTTATTTTCGTCTGCTTCGTCTTTTTGAAGAGAACAAAAATTTGCGAATGACAATCAACGTTTCTGGTTGTCTTCTCGAAAGAATGAATGAATTAGGACTAGAAGACTTTGCTAAAAGATTATTGCCTCTTGTTAAATCTGGGCGAATCGAAATTGTTGGCTCGGCGGCATACCACGCCTTTCTACCGTTACTTCCCGAGAAAGAAGTAATTTTTCAAATTAAAGAACAGGAAAAAATCTTAAAAAAATATCTCGGTGTTTCAAGGCCAAGGGGTTTTTTCTTACCAGAAATGGCATACTCATCGGCTGTTGCAAAAATTATTAAGAGTCTTGGCTATGAATATTTAATTCTTGATCCAATCGCATACAGTAATAAAAACCTCCGTGATTTTGAAGCTCTGAAAACGTATTGTGATCAGGCCAGTGGGTTAAAAATCGTTTTTCGTAATCGGGCTTGGTCATCAAAATATGCACCAGATTATTTCCAGAAATCCCTGCGGACCAATCGTACTGGTATCGTCGTGACGGCTAGCGATGCGGAGTTATATGGTTTACGTCACGTCGATCAAACTGCCGAACTTGAAAAAATTTGCAAAGATGAGCGCTTGGGAACCGGTACACTTGGCGATTTTATTTCTTTAACGACAAATCCAGAAAAAATTATTTTGCGCTCTTGTTCTTGGGAAAGCAGTGAAAGAGAATTGTCAGCCAATAATCCATATGAGCTGTGGAATAATAAACGGAATGAAATTCATCAATCTCTTTGGCGTTTGGCGAAATTAGCAATTAAAGTGGTCCATGAAAATCCAAAAGATCACGGTTATGTTTGGGCGCGCTGGCACTTGTCTCGCGGTCTAGCTAGTTGTTCGTGGTGGTGGAGCAGTGGACATGATTTTTCGCGTCACTTTGGTCCTCTCGCCTGGAGCCCGGATGAACTTGAAAGAGGAACCAATGATTTACTGAGAGCGGTAAGATCTTTAGAAGATAAAAAAACAAGGCGGAAAAAAATACTTGCCGAAAAAATAGCCTCTCGATTACGGTCCCTAGTTTGGACCAAACATTGGCAGAAATATTTTTAGAATTTATGAACAAGATTTATAGCTTACTGGATATTGATTATGTGAAGGCTTTATTTATTGATAAGGTGCTTCCTTTTTATCCACAAATAAAAACATTCGACAGAATAGAAATCACCCCATATAAAAAGATGATTTGGGACACTACTTATCACGTGGTTTTCGCTTATGATTTGTTTTGGAGAAATGAAAAGGCCGAAGAAAAAAAAATTCAAATCGTTTGTTCGGCGCATAGTAATGAACCTCGAAAAAATGTTTTAGATACCTTAAATTATCTTTGGGCAAAAAATCTACCAAACTTAGAGGTTAAGCTGCCTCGACCGCTATTTTATATTGAGGAATTTCAAGCGACGTTTTATCGCGCCCTATCCGGTCAGACTCTCCTTCACTATATAAAAAAGGGAGACAAGGTGGCGATTGCTTCGTTAATCTCAGGTGCCGCAAGAATGTTTGCTAGACTCCATCAAATACCAATTGACCCTAGCTTTGAGTTTAATGTTGATAACCAAAAGATTTCCACAGTTGTCCCGGGTGAGAAGTTTATTTATTCCGAGCTCATATCACGTTTTAAGAATGGCGAATATGAAGATTTAGTGGATTTTTATGCCGAATGTGTTAGGCGCGAAGAAAAATTATTTCCCGAGCAAAATAAAAGATCTTTAATTCATGGCGATGCTCATCCAGAAAATATTATTAAAGTTGGTGAAAATAAAATTGGCTTAATTGATTTTACCGATTTTTCTCCAGCTGATTTTGCTCGTGACATTGGGGCGTTTATTCAACAGATAGAATATAAAATTGTTCGTAAGGTCGAAGATTTGGAATTCGCCAGGACAATGAAAAAGCTTTTTTTAACGGAGTATCTTCGGGTCTCTGGGCGCGTTCTTGACGAAAACTTACAGGAGCGGATTAATCTTTATTATGATTGGACGGCTTTAAGAACGGCAGTTTATTGGTTTCTAAATCATCATGCTTCACCAGTGAATGGAAGAGAATTATTAGCAGCAATTCACGAGCGTCAAAAAACTGGGCGTCATGCTCAGGATTTGATGGTTAATTATAAGAGTTAAGAGATATTAATATGAAGAACAGCCATCACACCGGACGTTTGCCAGTCATTGCCGCATTTGTCGGAAACTTTATTGTCACTCTCGCAAAATTTGCCGGATTCTTAATTACTGGTTCAGGTTCGATGTTTTCCGAAGCCATCCATAGCTTTGCCGACACCTCAAACCAATTTCTTTTATTTGTTGGTTTGCAGCGATCGCGAAAGAAGGCGAGTGACGAACATCCTTATGGTCATGGTCGCGAGCGCTATATTTGGGCTTTAATTTCTGCCTGCGGTATTTTCTTTTTGGGTTGCGGTGTCACCGTTTATCATGGGATTGATGTTTTGGTTAATGGTCATGTTTTTAATTATAGTAATTGGGCAATTGTTATTTTAGCCGTTTCTTTGATCATAGAATCTTTTACTCTCTGGTTAGCCGTTCGTGAGATAAAAAAGAACTTTCCGCGCGCTAAATGGAAAACTATTAACCGTGATGCTGATCCAACTACTTTAGCTGTCGTGATGGAGGACGGCTTGGCAGTCGTGGGTGTCTTAATTGCTGGTACCGGTATTATTTTAACTCGCTACACCGGTAATCATTATTGGGACGCCATTGGTTCAATTCTCATTGGTGTCTTACTTGGCATTGTTGCGGTTGTTTTAATTAACAAAAATAGACATTTTTTAATCACCAAATCCATCCCTTTAAAAATGTCTCAGGAGGTTAAAGCGATTTTGTTGGCTGATCCGGTAATTGAAAAAATTTATGAGTTTAAATCGGCCGTGTTTGATGCCGATAAATATCTTGTGAAATGTGACGTTGAATTTAACGCGTCGGCAATGATTAAGGATTTAGATCGCAATCATTTTATTGCTAATGAATACAAAGAAGTTCAAGGTGATCCTGAAGAATTTAAAAAGTTCTGCGTCGAATATATGGACCGTGTTCCGCGTTTGGTGGGCAAGAAAATTGATGAAATTGAAAAGAAAATTAAAGATCGTTTTCCGGAAATAGTCTTTATTGATATAGAAATAAATTAATCTGTTTCCTGAACACGTTTTTGTCCTTCTTTTTTTATTCCGAACTAACTGCTATAATTTTGATATGAGTAAGAAAAATTCAAAAAAATCCCAAGAAAAAGAGCCGTTGGAGCATGTTTCGGCACCAGGTTTAGAATTGGGAGAGCGTGCCAGAAAAAGTATTCTAATCTTGGCAATATTTGCTTTCGGCCTACTAAGCTTGTTGGGTCTTTTTGATTTGTCGGGCAAGTTTGGTCAGTTTTTTGCTCACTGGCTTAGCTTGGGGTTTGGCTTCGGCCGCTGGTTGGTGCCACTATTCTTTTTAGCCTGGGGTGGACTGCTTTCTCTCGCCAAAAAATATCAAATTAGATTTAATGACTATCTCGGACTCTTTCTTTTATTTGTCTCCATTCAAACTCTTTTCCATTTTTTATATAACCCATTAACTTGGGAAGTAAAAGCAGCCGCTGGATCGGGTGGCGGTTATCTTGGCTTCGAACTATCTCGGTTATTTTTTTATTTATTTGGATTTTGGGGTGGAGTTTTAGTCCTTGGTTGTTTGTTATTGTTATCTATCGTAATCGTTTTTAATACTTCTTTAGCAAAGATTATTGGTCGGGAAAGTGTTTGGGCAAAAATTCTTCGCTCTTTTTCTGGCAAACCAGAGATTAGCGAGGGCAGTGAAAATGATGAACTAGAAAGTGGCGCCCAGGCGACTGCCAGTATGTTGAGCAAAAAAATTCTTTCAGCCTGGCAACAAAAAGAAGTATCTACTCACCATGAAGAAGATTTTGAGGATCCAGAGGAAGTTGTTCCGGCGAAATTCAAGGAAGTCGAAAAGAAAACTCAAGAAAAAATTGTTTGGCCAAAGAAGACTATCAAGATTGATATTCCTCTGGAGTTATTAAACAATAAAGTAACAAAAGCAATTAGTGGTGACACCGCCGCTGGTGCTTTGAAAATTAAACATACTTTAGAAAATTTTGGCATCATGGTGGAAATGGGTGAAACAAAAGTTGGCCCAACAGTCACTCAATATACTTTTAAACCCGCCGAAGGTGTGAAGGTTGCGAGGATCACAACCTTAAATAATGATTTATCTTTAGCACTTGCTGCTCATCCAATTCGTATTGAGGCACCAATCCCGGGGCAATCACTAATCGGCGTAGAAGTTCCAAATAAAGCTAAGGCGCTTGTTGGTTTGCGTGAAATCTTGGATGATGAAGTTTTCCGTAATCGCAAAAATAATTTAATGATTGCTTTGGGGAAAGATGTTTCTGGTACTTCCTGGATTTATGATATCACTCGAATGCCACATTTGTTGGTTGCTGGTGCAACTAATTCAGGGAAATCTGTTTGTTTGAATACGATTATCGTTTCCTTGCTCTATCAAAACAATCCCGAGGATTTGCGTTTTATCATGGTTGATCCAAAGCGCGTTGAATTGCCGATCTATAATGGTATTCCACATCTATTGGTTCCGGTAATCACTGAGGTCGGGAAAACCATTAATGCTTTGAAGTGGTGTCTCAACGAGATGAACCGTCGTTATGATATTCTGAACGCATCTGGAAAAAAGAATATTGCGAGCTATAATATCGACGGCAAAGAAAAGATGCCTTACATTGTTTTTGTAATTGATGAGTTGGCAGATTTTATGATGACTGCCGGTAAAGATATGGAAGCGGCAATTATTCGTTTAGCTCAAATGTCTCGAGCGGTTGGTATTCATTTAATTCTCGCCACCCAACGCCCTAGTGTGGATGTTATTACTGGTCTGATTAAAGCAAATATTCCAGCCCGTATTGCCTTCGCGGTTACATCGTTAGTTGATTCAAAAACAATTTTAGATATTTCAGGTGCGGAGAAATTATTGGGACAAGGAGACATGCTTCTGACAACTCCAGAGCTTTCCAAGCCAAAACGTATTCAAGGTGCTTATGTCAGCGATGAAGAAATTAAAGACATTATTAATTATATTAAAGAGAAGAGTGGTCAGGTTGACTATTTGGATGGTGTCACAGAAAGACAAAAGGTTGGCGGAGTTGCTGGGGTCGGAATGGATGGTAGTTATGGAGATGAAGATGATTTGATGGAAGAGGCAAAAGAAATTGTGATTAAGGCTGGCAAAGCTTCCACTTCACTGTTGCAACGTCGTCTGAGTATTGGTTACGGCCGGGCAGCAAAAATTTTGGATATGATGGAAGAAAATGGAATGATTGGTCCATCGAACGGATCGAAGCCCCGAGAGATTTTGGTAAGTAAAGATGATTACGAAGCAGGAATCCCTGTTTCACCAGTTCATAGCCGTGTAAATTCTGTTGCCCCAGAACATTATTTGGGTGATGATGAAGGGGATGATGGCGTTTTAGATTTCGGCCACAGTAGTGAGCCAGAGGAAGATGAAAACCCCGGAGTTGAAGAAATAGAAGAACCAACAACAGGGATGTTTACCACCGAAGAGGAGATATCTGCCCTGGAGGACGAGCCAACGAGCGCTGAAGAATACGAAGAAGAAATGCTTGAAAATATTCATGACTCAGAAGAAAATAGACAGGAAGAGACAGTTGAGGTAAAAAAAGAAAAAAAACCAGCGCTTGATGATGAGGAAGATTATTTTTCTCACTAATCACAACCAAATGAAAAGACCCTCTGAGAGAAGGGTCTTTTTTAAATAAAAAAGACAGATTTGTATGTTTATCTGCCTTTGTAACGTTTTAGTAGAATTGCAATCGATATTACTATTGTGACCGAGATCGCGTTCGATAGTTGTAGCACCCAATCATTTGTTATTATTCCATAGATTAACCAAGATGAATTTGTGACAATATAAACGTTGATTAACTTTGGCTCTAGCGCACCGCTTTTTTCGTTTTTAATTAGTAGAATTAATTGAGATATCATCCCTATTAACATAATCGAGGCGCACATCATATATGCCAATTTTTTATTAGGATTAATTATCATCTCTAGGATCAATAAAGAAAATAGTAATAAATATAAAAAATCACTAATGGCAAATTTCTTAATGCGCCAAATATTAATCAGGACAACTAAGAAAAATAAAAAATTACTACCGTTGTATATTATCGATAATTTTGAGGTGTATATTCCGTACATCACAGTCGCAATTAAATAGAAGAAGGCGAAAATGATAAGTGGTATTGAGATTGATTCAGTTGATCTTTCTCTTCTTATGGTCGCGATTTGCTTTGTCACTCCCCACATTTGGTAGGTGCTAAGAATTAGCGTTATTAAAGCGCTAATTGTTATTGTGTTGAGACCGAAGTTTTTGGCCTCTACTGAGTTATTAAAAAACTGAACTAATTCCATTTCGAAATTTTTTTGTTGTTAAGCTTAGATTATAATTTATTTAATATTTTGTCAATAACAAGTCTTTGCTAATATTTTGCATTTTTCAACCTTTAGCGCTAGAATTATTCAATATGCTAAGTAAAATAAAAAAAATAATTCCTCGCCAGTTATTTCGCACCCTCCAGCCAATTTATCATTTTATCTTGAGCTTTGCGGCCGTTTTATTCCACGGGTTTCCTTCTGATCGCTTGATAGTGATTGGCGTTACTGGTACAACCGGAAAGACCTCAACAGTTTATCTGTTGGCGCGCGCGTTGCGATCCATGGGTTATAAAGTTGGCTACACCTCAACTGCAATGTTCTCTGATGGAGAAAAAGAATGGCTGAATGACAAGAAAATGACAATGGTTGGTCGATTTTTTACTCAGCGAATGATTCGCACAATGACCAAAAATGGTTGTGAGTTTGCAATTATTGAAAGTACTTCTGAGGGAATTCGCCAATTTCGCCACCGCTTTATTAATTTTGATATCTTGGTGTTCACGGGTTTATATCCTGAACATCTAGAATCTCATGGCAACTTTGAGAATTATAAGATTGCCAAGGGGCGTCTTTTCGGGCATTTATCTTTTTGTCGTACAAAATACATTAATGACCAAAAGAAAATTGTTAAGCCAAAAACTGAATTGCAGAAACTAGGTCTAAATCGCGTAAAAAAAACGATTATCGTTAATGGCGATGATGAAAATGCACCATATTTTGCAAATTTTTGGAGTGAAAGGAAGATCGCGTTTTTAAGTGGTCAACCTGGTGGCGAAGGCGCCAAGGCATTTTCTGAAGCAATTAACCAGGATTTGGAATTGTTTTATTATAATAATGTAGAAACTTCAGCGGCAGGTACTTCATTTTCTTTTTTTCCTCTTATCCGAGCAGCTTATCAAAAAGATTTTAAAATCGAAGAGCAACCACTAAAGGAGGTTAATTTAAAATTACTCGGTGTTTTTAACGCCCAAAACGCAGCTGCAGTTCTTGCTATTTGTGCCGGGATAGATTTACCGCTTGAAAAAGCGCAGGTAGGTTTAGAGGAGGTATCTGGCTTAGTTGGTAAAATGGAAAGAATCGACGTTGGCCAGAATTTTACCGTTTTGGTCGATTATGCTTTTGAACCTCGAGCTTTAGAGAAATTATATGAAACAATGGCTTTAGTTATTCACAAAAGAACAATTCATGTCCTTGGTTCAGCTGGTGGCGGAAGAGATTCAGCTCGGCGGCCAATACTTGGCAAGATTGCCGGGAGTAGAGCAGAATTAGTGATTGTCACCAACGAAGACCCCTACGATGATGACCCACAAGAAATTATTGATGCCGTAGCTTCTGGCGCGGAAGAGTCTGGTAAGATTCTTGGCGAAAATTTGCTAAAAATTGTCGATAGGCGGGAAGCTATTCATCGGGCTTTTGAGGAAGCTCGAGAAGGCGACTTAGTGTTAATCACCGGGAAGGGTGGTGAACAGTTTATTTGCTCCAAAAATGGTGAGAAAATTCCTTGGGACGATCGGCTCGTGGCTCGCGAAGAGCTTGGTTTTTTGGTCGGTTGATAATTTGTGGATAAACTTTGTGTTGACAAAACATAAATAATTTTATATTATAAGAATCAAGACAATTTAGGAAAGAATATATTCCCACCCTGTAAAAAATAAAGGCCATGTGCACACAGGTTTTTTATCTTTTTTGGGCGGCTTTCGCTCCGTGATTACTCAAAAAAAATCATAATTTAGGATATCGTTAACTCAAACCGATCGGCTTTGAGATTTTTTTGTTGATAAGGGGTTAGTTCACGTTCACCGCTTCGGCGGACCACAAATTTTAAATAGTTTATAAATTTTTTTAAATAAATTTATGTCTCAGGCCAACACACAAACCGAAAAAAAACAGGAGAGTCGGAAATTTTTTACCGACCACGAAGAGGTGATGGCGATGCCCGACCTGATAGAAATTCAGAAAGACTCTTATCGTTGGTTCTTGGAAGAGGGCTTGGCTGAACTTTTTGATGAAATTAATCCAATTGCTGACTTTATCGGTCGCGACTTGGAATTATATCTAGAAGATTATTATCTCGATGAACCAAAATTCAACGAAATAGAGAGTCGTGAAAAAAATATTACTTACGAAGCACCGCTTCGTGTGAAGACTCGTTTACTAAATAAAAAAACTAATCAGACTGTTTCCCAGGAAGTGTTTCTTGGCGATTTCCCAATCATGACTGATAAAGGGACTTTTATCATTAATGGTATCGAACGCGTTATCGTTTCTCAACTTATTCGAAGCGCCGGAGTAATGTTTACTGCCGAGTTCGTAAAAGGAAAAAAATGCTATGGTGCAAAAATTATTCCAAACCGTGGTGCTTGGCTAGAAATTGAGAGTGACCAAAATAAAGTTCTTTGGGTCCGAATTGATCGCAAGAGAAAAGTTGCCGTAACATCTTTGTTGCGTGCTTTCGGTTATGTTACTGATGAAGAGTTGATTGGGTTATTTAAAGATGTCGATTTAAAGAAAACTCCAGATGAAATTGGCTTTCTTGAAGCAACAATTGAAAAAGATGCTGCTAAAACCGAAGAAGAAGGTTTACAGGAAGTGTACAAAAGAATCCGTCCGGGTGATCTTGCTTCAACCGAAAACGCCCGCCAATTAATCCAGTCAATGTTCTGTCGTTTTGATCGTTATGATTTTGGTCGCGTTGGTCGCTACAAATTAAATCGTCGTTTCGAATTAGATTTACCAAATAAAAAAGAAAATCGGGTTTTACGAAAAGAAGATCTCGTTCTGATCATTAAGGAAGTGATCCGCCTAAACATCACTAAGGAATTAGAAGATGATATCGACCATTTGGGTAATCGTCGCGTTCGGGCAATTGGCGGATTGATTCAAAATCGTTTTCGTGTTGGTTTGGCTAGAATGGAACGTATCGTGAAAGATCGAATGTCCACTTCTGATATTGCTAGTATCACTCCAACAAAATTAATCAACGCTCGTCCAGTGATTGGGGTAGTGAAGGAATTCTTTATGTCTTCCCAGCTTTCTCAATTCATGGATCAAACCAACCCATTAGCTGAACTTGAACACAAACGTCGCTTGAGTGCGATGGGTCCAGGCGGTTTAACTCGTGAACGTGCTGGTTTTGATGTTCGTGATGTGCACACAACTCACTACGGCAGAATCTGCCCAATTGCCACCCCAGAAGGTCCAAATATTGGTTTAGTTGGTCATTTGGCAAGTTTTGCTCGCTTAAATAGTTACGGTTTCTTGGAAACTCCTTACCGAAAAGTTGTTCATGAAAAAACTGGTAGTCGAGTAACAAATGAAATTTTATACATTGACGCTTTTGAAGAAGAGAAATTTATTACCGCCGATGCCACAATCCCAATGGATGAGACTGGCAAGATTTTGGTAAATAAATTCCAAGTGAGAAAGTTTGGCCAACCAGCAACGGAAGAAACCACTAAAATCAACTTTGTTGGCGTTGCGGCAAATCAGATTATCTCGATCGCCACGAGTTTAATTCCTTTCATGGAACATAACGATGGACAGAGATCTTTGATGGGTACTAACATGCAACGTCAGGCTGTGCCTTTGGTGAAGGCCGAATCCCCAGTTGTTGGTACCGGTGTTGAAGCTCGTGCCGCTCGTGATAGCGGACACGTTGTGATTGCCACTGAAGATGGCGATGCCACTCGTGTTGATTCTGCCTGTATCGAAACTGTTAGTAAGAAGGGCCAGGTTACTCGTTATAATTTAAATAAATTTTTACGTTCCAACTCCTCAACATGTATTAATCAACATCCAACTATTAATGTTGGTGATAAAGTCAAAAAAGGCGATGTTTTGTCGGATGGTCCTTGTATTGATAACGGAGAATTGTCCTTGGGACGAAACGTTCTCGTTGCTTTCATGACTTGGGAAGGATACAACTACGAAGATGCGGTGATTATTTCCGAAAATTTAGTTCGCAAAGATACCTATTCCTCAATTCATATCGAAAACTACACAATTGATGTTCGTGACACCAAGCTTGGTCCAGAGATGATAACGAACGATATTCCAAACATCAGTGAAGAAAAATTAAAGAATCTTGATGAAGAGGGTATTATCAGAATTGGCGCCGAAGTTTCTTCTGGCGATATTTTAGTTGGTAAAATTACTCCAAAAGGTGAGACCACTTTGTCCGCTGAAGAAAAATTATTACGCGCTATTTTTGGTGATAAAGCCAAAGATGTTCGTGACTCTTCACTTTACCTTGAACATGGTGAACACGGAAAAGTAGTAGATATCAAATTATTCTCTCGCGAAGACGGCGACAAATTGTCCGCTGGCGTTTTGAAATCTATTCAAATTTCCGTTGCTAACCTTCGCAAGATTCAAGTTGGTGATAAAATGTCTGGCCGTCATGGAAATAAAGGAGTTATCTCTAAGATTGTTCCAGTTGAGGATATGCCATACTTGGAAGATGGAACGCCAATCGACATCATCCTTTCACCTCTTGGTATTATTTCTCGTATGAATCTTGGTCAGTTACTTGAAACTCATCTTGGTTTTGCAGCAAAAAAACTTGGTTATCGCATTGCGACACCAGCCTTAAATGGAATTTCCGAAGATCAGATTAGGGAAGAACTCAAAAAAGCAGGGCTTCCAGAAGATGGAAAGGTTATGTTATACGACGGAAAGACTGGTGATCCTTATGATCATAAGATTACGGTTGGGTATAAATATGTTTTGAAACTCAACCATATGGTTGAAGATAAAATTCACCAACGCTCAATTGGTCCTTACTCACTTATTACTCAACAGCCTTTGGGTGGTAAAGCGCAATTTGGTGGTCAGCGTTTTGGAGAAATGGAAGTTTGGGCTTTGGAAGGATACGGTGCTGCTCATACTTTACAGGAAATTTTAACAATTAAGTCCGACGACGTTCCTGGCCGTAGCAAAGCTTACGAAGCGATTATTAAGGGCGAGGAAATTGAAAAATTAAATGTTCCAGAATCTTTTAACGTTTTGATTCGCGAATTAAAAGGTTTATGTTTGGATGTTGAGCTTTTGGGGAATAATGAAGTTCTTGAAGTACCAAAGGAAACACCAGCTGAAGTTTTTGCGGCTGAAGAAAAAGGAAAACCAAAAGACGATAAATTTATTATTGATGCGCCAGAAATTATTGTAGATGCTGAAGGTCTCGAAACTTTAACTGAATTAGAAAATATCGAAGAACCTGAAAAGCTTGCAGAATAAAATTTTCTCATCTAACTAACTTAGTGCTTCATTTAATTATATGTTAAATCCAATCAAAACTAGTGATTTCGACGCTATCCGCCTGAAATTGGCCAGTCCAGAAAATATTCTGTCATGGTCTTTCGGCGAAGTTATTCGTCCAGAAACCATTAACTATCGCACCCAAAAACCGGAAAAAGACGGTTTGTTCTGCGAGAAAATTTTTGGTCCAACAAAAGACTGGGAATGCGCCTGCGGTAAGTATAAGAAAATTCGTTACAAAGGTATTATTTGTGACAAGTGCGGAGTTGAAGTAACTCGGAGCGTTGTTCGTCGCGAAAGAATGGGCCACATCACTCTTCAAGTGCCAGCTACTCACATTTGGTTTTTACGTGGCGTTTCTTCAAAAATCGGCTTATTGCTTAATCTTGGCATCCAATCTCTCGAAAAAGTTATTTATTATGCGAGTTTCATTGTTACGGAAGTTGATGAAGATTTGAAAGAAGCAACAATCGAACAAATAAAAAACGAATACAAGTCCAAGAAAAAAAGCATTGAAAAAGAAGGAGGAGAATTGAAGGAAGAAAAAACAAAACAATTGGATGAAGAATTCAATTCCACCCTCAAAGAATTAAAAGATCTCAAGCCTTTGCTAGTAATTTCTGAACAAAACTACCAATCTTTAAGTTTAAAATTTGGTCACGTTTTTGAAGCAGGGATTGGCGCCGGTGCAATTCGTAAACTATTAGAAAAAATTGATCTCGTAAAAAGTGTTTCCAGATTAGAGGAAAAACTTGTTGACGCGGTTGAATCGAAAAAGGATAAATTAATTAAACGTTTAAAACTTCTCAAGAGTTTTCGTAACAATAATATTCGTCCAGAATGGATGATTTTAAATGTTTTACCAGTCGTACCACCAGACTTGCGTCCAATGGTCGCTCTTGATGGTGGTCGTTTTGCCGCTTCCGACTTAAACGATCTCTACCGTCGCGTTATTAATCGTAATAATCGCTTGAAACAGTTGGTAGACTTGAATGCGCCGGAAGTTATTTGTCGAAATGAAAAACGCATGTTGCAAGAAGCGGTTGACGCTTTGATCGATAACTCTGCGCGTCATAGTAAAACAGTCACGGCCTCTACTGGTCAAAAAAGACAGTTGAAGTCTTTAGCTGATTCCTTGAAAGGAAAACAGGGTCGTTTCCGCCAAAACTTACTCGGTAAGCGCGTTGATTATTCTGGTCGTTCAGTAATTGTGGTAAATCCAAAATTAAATTTAGATCAATGTGGTTTGCCGAAGATCATGGCGATTGAATTGTTCAAGCCATTTATTATCAGCCAATTAATTAAGAGAGAAATTGTTCATAATGTTCGCAGCGCATCTCGCTACATTGAAGCCGGTCACGATGAAGTTTTCGATATTTTAGAAGAAACTGTTCGCGAGGCTTTTGTTCTCTTAAACCGCGCACCAACCCTTCATCGCCTTGGTATTCAAGCATTTAGACCAATCTTGATTGAAGGTAAAGCAATTCAGATTCATCCGCTTGTTTGTACTGCTTTTAACGCTGACTTTGATGGAGACCAAATGGCTGTCCACGTTCCTTTAACAAAGGAGGCTCGTCAGGAAGCATCCGAGTTAATGCTTTCAACTCACAATTTATTGAAGCCAGCGACTGGTGATCCAATCGTTGCTCCTTCTCAGGATATCGTTTGGGGTGCTTATTATATGACCCTCGAAGACTCTGAAACGAAAGATTTGAAAGATCAGGATTTGAAATTTTTCTCCAATGAAGATGAAGCTGATTTGGCTTATCAAAATAATTTCATCACTCTTCATCAACCGATTATCGTTCGTTTGCCAGAAGGAAATAGAATCAGAACCTCAGTTGGTCGAGTAATTTTCAATCAGGTTCTTCCAGATAAATTACGTTTTATCAACGATGTTGTTGGTAAGGGGAAATTAAAAGATTTAATTCGTGAAGCGCTTCGTCTTTATGGCGAAGATGAAACTGTTCACTTTATTGATGATTTAAAAAATCGCAGTTTTGCTTTTATCACAAAATCTGGTTTGTCTTGGGGATTCGGTGATCTGCCAACTTTGCCTGAAAAAGATCAATTAATTGAAGCAGCAAACACTCAAGTTGAATTAATTCAAGAACAATACGAAGAAGGTCTTCTTACCGAAAGTGAAAGATATGCCAAGGTCGTTGAGGAGTGGACGAAAACTAAGGATAAAATTGCTGAAATTTGTAAAAAAGGTTTAACAAAAATTTTGCCAGTGTTCTCCATGATTGAATCAGGAGCCAGAGGTTCTTGGGCTCAACCAGTGCAGATTCTTGGTATGAAAGGTTTGGTAACCTCTCCGTCTGGTGCGATTATTGAATTACCAGTAAAGGGAAACTTCAAAAAAGGCTTTGGTGTTTTGGAATACTTTATTTCGACCCACGGTGTGCGTAAAGGTTTGTCCGATACGGCGCTTCGTACCGCTAATGCAGGTTATCTAACTCGTCGTCTCGTTGATGTGTCTCAAGATATTATTGTTTCTCAAGATGATTGTGGTGACGTCGAGGGTTTGATTATCACAAAAGCAGAAAGCGAAAAAGTTGGTGAAGATATTTTTAGAAGAATGCTCGGACGTTACCTCGCTAAAGACTTGAAAGATACAGCCGGTAAAAAGCTTTTGGCAGCCGGAGAATTGTTGACGGAAGAAGTTGTCCGGGATTTGCGTTCAAAAGATATCTCAGAAGTTTGTGTTCGCTCAGTTTTAACTTGCAAAATGCATAAAGGAATTTGTGCTAAGTGTTATGGTTATGACCTTGCTTACAACAAGCCAGTAAAACTTGGCGCAACTGTTGGAGTTATCGCCGCTCAATCAATTGGTGAACCAGGAACTCAGTTAACCATGAGAACCTTCCATACTGGTGGTGTTGCCGGTCAAGATGATATTACCCAAGGTTTGCCTCGGGTTGAAGAAATCTTTGAAGCTCGTTCTCCAAAGAAAAAAGCTTTGATTACTGATGTTTCAGGTACTGTCAAAATTGAATTCGCTCAGAAAGTTATTAGAGACAAAGATGGTAAAGAAATTATTGTTGCCAATCCTCAGTCCAAGGTTTTAAGCATAACTTACAAAGGAAAGGATCAGGATAAATATTATTTCTCCGAGAAACAAAATGAAATTAAACTTTCGGCCGGTGTTACTTCAAAAGATAAAAAGAAACTCGCTGTCAAAGTTTTAGTGGAAGATGGAGTACACGTCTCGAAGGGGACACCTTTGTTCTCTGTTGGGGAAGAGATCGTGAAAGCAAAAGACTCTGGAAATGCTGAAGTAAAAGACAAATTTGTTTCGATTGCGAAAGAAATTGAAAAGATCAAGGAATTCTTGATCCCTCGCGGAACCATGATCATGGTGAAAGATGGCGATGCGATTGAAAGAGGTGTCCAATTAACGGAAGGTAGTCTCGATTTGCGAGAGCTTTATAAATTAAAAGGACAACTTGAAACTCAGAAGTATATTATTCGAGAAATTCAATATGTTTACTCTTCCCAGGGTCAACCATTAAACGACAAACATATTGAAATTATTGCTCGTCAAATGTTCTCTCGTTATTTAGTGAAAGATGCTGGTGATACAATTCTTTTACCGGGTGAGACTATTGAAGAAGAAGTTTTAGATAAGGCAAACCGAGAAACGAACGATCCGGCAACTGCTGAAAGATTATTGCTTGGTATTACCAAAGCTTCCTTGACTACCGATAGCTTCCTTTCTGCCGCTTCCTTCCAAGAAACCCCTCGTGTTTTAATTGAGGCTGCCGTTAATGGCAAGATCGATTATCTTGAGGGCTTGAAAGAAAATGTTATTATTGGTTGTTTAATTCCAGCGGGAACTGGCTACAAAGGAAAGCAGACTCGTGAAGAATATAAGTAATTATTCTTTGCTTTAAAAAATCCGCCCTTAAATTTGGGGCGGATTTTTTTTGAGAGTTTGTGCTATAATTTATTTATTATGAAAAAGAAGCGAAGCGGACAAATAAATAGTATTACTTTGGCGGCTGGGCTAGTGGCTCTATCTTCTTTGTTATCAAGGTTATTGGGAGTAATTCGTGATCGAATTTTGGCAGGTCAATTTGGTGCCGGGGAATCTCTCGATATTTATTACGCGGCTTTTAGGGTTCCCGATTTGGTTTTTAATCTCGTCGTTTTAGGTGCTTTATCGGCTGGCTTTATTCCAGTTTTTACTACCCTTTTGAAAAAAGATGAGGAAAATAACAAAGAAGCTTGGGATTTAGCTAGCAACGTTTTAAATTTTCTATCTCTTGTCATTTTTGTTTTGTCTGTGTTTGGAATTATTTTTGCTAACCCTTTAGTTAAAATTATTGCTCCCGGTTTTAGCCCAGAGGCCCAACTTTTAACCGCCAAGCTGACGCGTGTGATGTTCTTGTCCCCCTTGTTTCTTGGAATATCTGGCGTTTTAGGAGGTATTCTGCAATCAACCAAGAGATTCTTGGTTTATTCAATCGCACCGATGGCATATAATCTCGGAATTATTTTTGGTGCCTTGTATCTTTCAAGGTGGCTGGGGATTTATGGTTTGGCTTGGGGTGTGGTGATCGGTGCATTTTTACATGCCGCGATTCAATTTCCCGCTGTTTATCGTCTGGGGTTTCGCTGGTCAATAATCTTTAACCGACATGACTTAAACACCAGAAAAATTGGTAGGATGATGATTCCTCGAACTCTCAGCTTGGCCGTGTCACAAGTTGGCCTGCTTTTCACAACTGTAATTGCTTCGATGCTGCCAAGTGGCTCTTTAGCGATTTATAATTTTGCCAATAATCTGGCCTCTTTTCCGGTTGGAATTTTTGGAGTTTCTTTTGCAATTGCTGCCTTTCCTTCTTTCTCGGAGAATGCCTTTAATCCAGAAATTTTGTTGAAAAAATTTAGCACGACCATGCGGCAAATTATGTTTTTTGTGATCCCGGCTACCGTCTTTATTATTACACTTCGGGCGCAGATTATTCGTGTTGTTCTTGGCACTGGAGCTTTTGATTGGAATGATACGGTTCAAACTATGAACGCACTCGGTCTTTTTTCCACTAGTTTGGTTGCTCAGGCAGCCGCCCCTCTTCTTGTTAGAGTTTTTTATGCGCGACATAATTCAAAAACCCCTTTGTATATTGGCGGCTTGAGTGTCCTTGCTAATCTTGTTCTGTCTTGGTTTCTTGGACGGAAAATGGGCGTGACCGGCTTGGCGATTGCTGCCTCAGTTTCCAGCGCTTTAAATTTCGTGCTCCTTTGGCTTTTTATTTATGTCGAAATTCCAATTTTCAATGCTTTCCCAATATTCATTAGTGCCTTAAAATATTCGGCAGCTGCACTTTTAGCAGGAGTAGCAATTCAGATTTCCAAAGTTGCTGTTTGGCCATATATCGATATGACCAGATTTTATGGTGTGTTTATTCAATTATCCGTTTCATTCATTGTCGGAACTTTAGTTTATGCCTTTATTTGTAAAATGTTAGGAAGCGAAGAAATGGATAGCTTTGTTTCCGCTTTGAGTGGTCGTTGGCGATTTAAGAAAGTCCAGGTTGAAGATCAGAGTGAGGCGAGAGGGAATTAGATTTTATTAATAAAATTAAAAAAAGCCATCCGTTTCCTGGATGGCTTTTTGCTTGTAAGCAGTTGTTAGGTATTTTTGGGCCAGTACTCAATAATATATGAGTAATAATCTTGCTCGCAGTCAATAATAGTTGTTGATTCACAGCGAATTACCCTGACGCGGTCATAAGTAATAGGACTGTTTCTAAATTTTAATTCAATAACCTCTTCATCTGAAAGGTTATCTTTTTTTTGAATTAAATTCGTTGTAACGCCAGTGCCGGCTTTATAGAGGATAAAAGTGTCGCGGTAATAAGCCATTACGAAGATTCCAATAACTAATCCTGATAAAAAAACGAGTGCATAACCTAGCATATCTTTTCTCCTTCCTATTTATAAATTATTAATTTACGAATTGTTTCTATCTTATAAATATTAGTCATTTTTGTCAAATAGGAAATATCCGCAGTTGTTTAGTTTCCTAAGTGGCGTAACTCGCAAGAATTACTTAAATATTAGCGACATCCATTGACCGCTTTTGGCAAATCAAGTAAGATGATTCTATGAATAGAAGCGAAAAAATCAGAAATTTTTGTATTATTGCTCACATTGATCACGGCAAATCCACCCTTGCCGACCGCATGCTTGAACTTACTGGTACGGTCGATAAGCGCAAGATGAAAGACCAGATTCTTGATGGCATGGACATTGAACGTGAGCGCGGTATTACAATCAAATTGCAACCAGTAACCATGAATTTCGAGGGTTATCAGTTAAATTTAATTGATACTCCTGGTCACGTCGATTTCTCTTATGAAGTTTCCCGCTCTCTTGCCGCCGTTGAGACGGCGGTTTTGTTAGTGGACTGCACGCAAGGAATTCAGGCCCAGACTTTGGCAAATTTATACTTAGCCCTTGATCAAGACCTGACAATTATTCCGGTGGTAAATAAAATTGATTTACCAGCGGCTGATGTGCCAAAAACAAAAGCAGAAATTATCAAGTTAATTGGCTGCAAGGAAGAAGAAATTTTATGTGCTTCTGGAAAAACCGGTGAAGGCGTAATTGATATTTTGCAATCAGTAATCAAAAATGGTCCCAGTCCAAAAAGTTCGCCGACTAAAAATCCTGAACTTTCTCGGGCTCTCATTTTTGATTCCAAATACGACGAATACAAAGGCGTTGTCGCCTATGTCCGAGTTTTTAATGGTAGTATCAAGAAGGGAGATAAGATTCGGCTGATTATTGCTGAAGCCGAGAGTGAAGTATTAGATATTGGAATATTTAAACCAGATTATTTTTCCACTAATGAATTGAAAGAAGGAGAAATTGGTTATATTATTACTGGCTTCAAGCAAGTCGGTGATTGCCGAGTTGGTGATACAATCAGCACTGCTTCGAGTCAGGCGGACCGAAAAGATTTGGAAGCGCTCCATGGTTACCAAGAGGTAAAGCCGATGGTTTTTGCCGGTGTTTTCCCGCGTGAAGGCAGCGACTTTAAAGAACTAAGGGAAGCGATGGAAAAATTAAAATTAAATGATGCCGCTCTCGCTTATGAACCGGAAAGATCAGATGCTTTGGGCCTCGGTTTCCGTTGTGGTTTTTTAGGTTTGCTTCACTTAGAAGTTTGCCAAGAAAGATTGCGTCGAGAATATGATCTAGATTTAATTGTCACAGTACCAAGCGTGGCCTATCAAGTTTTAAAGAGCGACGGGGAAGAGATTGTTGTTCGCACTCCTCAACGCCTACCAGATCCAACCCGAATTGATAAGATTCGTGAGCCATGGGTGAAGTTAGATATTATTACCCCCAAAGTTTATTTGGGAAATATCATGAAGGTCGCGCAGGATAAACGGGGTCTATATAAAAATACTGAATATCTTTCAGCTGAAGGCGATGATGCTCGCGTGATGCTTCACTATGAAATTCCGATGTCGGCAATTTTAACGGATTTTTACGACAAAATTAAAAGTGTTTCCTCTGGCTATGCTTCATTGAATTACGAATTCTTTGATTATCGTGAAGCAGATGTTGTTAAAATGGACATTCTGGTTGCCGAAGAAGTCGTGGAATCGCTATCAACAATTGTTTACCGAGATGATGCCTTCCGTGAAGGAAAAGAAATTGTTAAAATACTTAAGGATACTTTACCGAAGCAAATGTTTGTCCTAAAGCTGCAAGCTTCGGTTGGCGCAAAAGTAATTGCTTCCGAAAGAATTAGCGCTATGAGCAAGGATGTGACTGCCAAACTTTATGGCGGCGATGTTTCTCGCAAAAGAAAATTATTAGAAAAACAAAAAAAAGGAAAAAAGAAGATGATGGCAGCTGGGAAAGGTAGTGTTGAAATTCCACCTGACACCTTCGTAAAAATTTTAAAAAGACAATAATATCTTATGAAAATTAAAAGAAAAAAAATCTTTAAAGCGATTACAATTTTAATCTCTTTAATGGTAATGATCTCCATGCTCGCTTGGACTTTTGGCTCAATTTTCTATTAACTCCATCCTTATGTCTAAAATTTGGCAATCTTACGCCCAGGCGCCAGAAGGTTTCTTTGCGGAAAATATCGGTTTTTCGCCAGTAATGGCGCAGTTACTTTATAATCGTGGTCTTCGAACCGAGGATGAAATCGAGACTTTTTTGAATCCTGAAGAAGGTTTTAACGATCCGTTCCTATTCCGCGACATGGAGGCGGCGGTCTGTCTGCTAATTGAAAAAATTAAGGCCGGTGAAAAGATTGTCGTTTATGGTGATTATGATGCTGATGGCATCACTGCGGCAGCCGTTTTGCTTGAGACCCTAAAAATTTTGAAAGCCAAGGTTGAAGTTTATCTTCCCGATCGAGTTAGTGAGGGGTATGGTTTGAATCGGGAAGCGATTGATCAATTAATCGCTTCGGGAGTTAAATTAGCAGTCACAGTGGACACAGGAATCAGAAATAAAGAAGAAGTCGCTTATGCGAAAGAGCGCGGGCTTGAAGTTATTATTACTGATCACCATACTTTACCTGACAACGAAGAAGATTTACCTAATTGTTTGATTATTAACCCGGCTGATCGTCGCAATCAATATCCTTTTCGTTTCTTAGCAGGAGTTGGTGTATCTTTTAAGGTTGCAAGCGCAATAGTTTCTCGTTCAAAATTATCCGATGAACAAAAGCACTATTTGCTAGAAAGACTTCTTGACTTGGTGGCCATCGGTACAGTTGCTGATATGGTGACTTTGATGGGCGAAAATCGTTCTCTTGTTAGTCGAGGGCTGGATGTATTAAATGAAACCAAGAGGCCTGGGTTAGTTGAACTAATAAAAATTTCTAAACTAGACAATCTTCGTCGCTTGGAGTCTTGGAATATTGGTTTTCAAATTGGTCCTCGTTTAAACGCCGCTAGCCGAATGGATCATGCAAATAATGCTTTTGCGTTATTGGTTTGTGAAGACAGTGCAAAAGCCGAGGTTATCGCCAAAGATTTGAATACCAGAAATAGTGATCGACAAAAAATTACCGAAGAAGCGGTTGGTGAGGCCAGGGCACAAATTGATGAACAATTTGCTGCTGGACCAAAATATTTTTTAGCAGCAATTTCTAATCAAGAAAAAATTTGGAGCGAAGGCATTATTGGTTTAGTCGCGGGAAAGATTTGTGAGAGGTATTATCGTCCAACAATCGTTGTTACTTCAACAGAGGATGGCTTCAAGGGATCTGGACGCTCAATTGAAGAGTTTAATTTAATTGAAGCAATTGAAGAAGTTGCTCAAAATGAAGGTGGTTTAGTTGGAAAATACGGTGGTCATCCAATGGCCTGTGGTTTTAGCGTTGATAGTCGAGAGAAGTTGGATCGGTTTGTTGTGAAGCTTGAAGAAATCGCCAAAAGAAAATTAGGTGAAGTAAATTTAGTGCCAAAAATAAAGATTGAAGTCGAGATTCCTCTGGTAGCGGTTAATGAAGAACTATTGGCCGAGATTTCTCTTTTTTCTCCCTTCGGACAACACAACCCTCAGCCAAAATTTGCCAGTCGTGGGTTGAAGATTGTTGAAGCTTTTCAAATGGGCGTTGATAACCAGCATATAAAATTCAAAGTGTCCGATGAAAATGATTTTAGCCTTTGGGCAATTTGTTTCGGTGGCACAGAAGTATATAAACACTGCGAAGTTGGAGATTTTATTGACCTGGCTTACTTTGCGGAATGGAATGATTTTAATGGCCGAAGAGAAATTCAATTAAAAATAATTGATTTACAAAAAATATGAAATTAATTTCTTTTTCTGACGGGGGAGCCAGAGGGAACCCGGGGCCAGCAGGAATCGGCGCGGTTTTATATAATGAAAAAAATGAAATCATCGAAAGACTTTCTCGTTACCTAGGTGAGACCACTAATAACCAGGCGGAATATCGTGCCTTAATTATGGCTCTTGAGAGGGCGAAGGAAATCGGCGCTGATGAAGTTGATTGTTTCTTGGACAGTGAACTAGTGGTAAAACAACTAAAACGAGAGTATAAAGTGAAGAATCAAGAATTAGCCCCGCTTTTTTTAAAGATTCATAATATTTCCTTGGATTTTAAAAAACTTACTTTTACTCATATCCCGCGCGAGAAAAATAAAGAAGCCGATACGCTAGCAAATGAAGCGATGGATCGGATGAGTGATTAAAATTTTTTCTTCAATAAAAAACTGACTTCGTAATTGAAGTCAGTTTTTATATTTCTTAATTTCCGGTTAATGACCAATGCCAAGGTTCTTTGGCAATCTTCCCGCCAGGGATTCCATTCTGGGTCATGCAGTCGACCAGGCCGACTTTCTTCACGTAGTCCCATTGGCTATTAATAAATGCTTTAGTTTTTTCACTATATCCAACAATCATATTTACTCCGTCAGTACGGTTTAAATCAACAGCGTTTCCGCTTAAATGATTCGAGCAGCAAGGAGCTGCTGCTACTATTTTTGATTTGCCGGAAATATAATCATTATAGAGGCTTAAAGATTTTTCCGCTGTTCTCGATCCAGCTGAAATTCGGAAAAGTACTTTTCCGCCATTTTTATCACTAACGCATTTAAGCGCTTTTTCTATTTTTATTTTTAATTCCTCTGATATTTGTTTCCCTTGATAACTAACCAAGTTTGCTGGTTTTTTTGTGCCGTAACTTGCGCAGACTTTAGTGCTTTTATTCTTTTTGAAATCATCGCAACCAGCTTGAAATGGATTATCTCCCGCCCCCAGTGAACTGTCCGAGTAATCTGGCGCTGCCTCTTCAATGTACCCAATGCTGATTGGTTTAAATATTAATAAAGTAGGATTAACAACAGAAATAATCATGTAAGAAGAAAACATAATAACCAATCCGCTAATGCTGCCAACGATCATTTCTTTGGCAACTTTCATTCTCGACGCGTTGCTACCAGAAATTAACCAAAGTATCCCTCCAGCCATCACGGTTACTGCCGCGATGGAGCCAATAATAATGAGTGCGTAATTATAAATAGCAATTAGATATTGGCCGATCCATGGCACTTCGCAAGTCGCTGTTCCGTCAGCGCCAGTCTCACAATTAACTTTTGGGCAGACATAACTTTTGGTTGCATCGTCATATTTGCAACTGAGGGATTTGTATAGGCCAGGAATAGGAATACTTAAATTATCAAAAGGATTATTTAAAACCGCAGCCGGCTTTGAGGCAACGAGAGGAATTTGTGGTAGGCAGCAACACTTGGCGTCAGTGCCAGTTTTTTGTTTGTCAGCGCAGAAACTATCACCTTGAACACTCGCTCCCTCGGCAAGTAAACCACAAGGCTTACCTAATAAGTCGTTTTGCCAACTACACGTTGAAAAATTTGCAGAGATAGCCGTGGCATTTTCAATGCCACTTCCGTCGCAGCAGCATCTAGAATTCGGCTTCGGCTTTGTGTTGATAGCTCCACAAGTTCCGTTTAATGTATCTAAATAATAGGTACTATTACAACTATCAGCCCAAACACAGACCGCTTTCGCTTCCAAACCAAAACTAAATAGTGCCAATAAAGAAAAGAGGCCAGAAATTATTCCGAATCTTAAGCGTTGATTCATATTTTATATTTTTCGATGTTTTTATTAGCAATACTTTGAATAATTTTTAAATCAGGTGCGCCCAGATGTTTGAATCTCCCTTGAGTATTCAAATATTCAGTTACTGGTTTTCCGATAAAAGAGCCGTTTATGCTAGATGAAGAAAGTTGTCCGTTTCTATATTCTAAAAGTGGGTAAAGCCCGGTCGTGACTGCTAATTTGCCCATCATTACCGCTTCATCATTTTTTATTTTCCAACCAGGAACACAAGGAGAAAGAATTTGGATATATGTTGGTCCGTCAAACTCCAATGCTGCTTTGACTTTTCTAGTAATGTCATCTGGAAAACCAGCAGTGCTTTGAGCAATATATTGCAAACCATGAGAAAGAGCAACCCCAATCATATCTTTTTTGTTTTGGGTTGAACCAATAGAATTTTTTCCATCAGGTGTGGTGGTTGTTGAGGCACCATATGGAGTTGCACCCGAAGCTTGAATTCCGGTATTTGAATAAGCTTCAGTGTCGTAACAGATGTAAAGAATCTTTTCGTTTCTTTCCCACATTCCACTTACTTGACCAAAACCGATATCAAAAGTTCCTCCGTCGCCTGCTTGGACAAGAATAGTTGGCAGATTTTTTTTATTTTGTTTTTTGAGAGCGGCTAAAATACCCGAAGCCACTGGAGCGGCACTTTCAAATAGAGTGTGAATCCACGGAATATTCCAAGCACTTTGGTTATGCGAAGACGATGTCACTTCAAGACAACCGGTGGCATTTGAAACTATTGTATTTTCATTCAATCCTCTCATCACGGCTTGCACTGCGACCAGTTGGCCGCAACCGGCGCAGGCGTTATGTCCGGGGAGGAGGAGTTTTTTGTTTTTCATATATTATTTAGTGGTGCAACACCTTAACCCAATATCACAACTCGATCCACTTTGACCGCCAAGCACATTGTCGTGCACGCCACTCACACAGGAGGGATAGTATAACGGAGGCAAGGCTACATATACACTACATATTCCGCCGTCGTTGCCGCATTTTTCATTAATCTTTCCATTTTTTGTTCTGCAAATTTGGCTGTAGCAGGTTCCTTCTGTGCAAGTTTCTCCGTCATCTTTTCCTTCGCATTCATTAATCGTTGCATGGATATCTTCACCATCAGCGGTTGTTCCGTTGCAAAACATGGCAAGTAAGTCATCGGAGCATTTTTCTTTATGCCACATTACTCTTGTGCTGCCGTTTTCTTGTTCACACATTGAAAACACTCCAGGATGACAATAAATAGTTTTATAGCTACCTTCACTTAGTTCTTCTTTAATGCAACAGCCATTACTGACGCATTTATTATTTTCAATAAAATAATCAGATTTTCTGGCCCCTCCTTTTTTTTGGCAGTCAATGGAAGTTGTCATTTCGGAGTTTTTTCCTGGTAAATCACAGCACACAACATCAATTACCACTTTTGTTATGTCAGGGCTTTCTAAAGGTTTTAATTGAATTAATTGGGGGTTTATTGTACTTAGAATTAAATATGAGCCATAAAGAAGAGCAATACCAGCTAAACTACTAAAAATCATTTCCTTGCCTTTTGAGACTTTACCATCGTTACCAGCAGAAGTTAGCCATAAAATTCCGCCAGCCATTAACATCACAGTTGCGATAATCCCAACAATAGACAAACCATAACGATAGAATGCACCAATATATTTTGGAAAAAGATCGCTTACCATTTTTGTGCCTGAAGGATGACCAACGTCGACTGTACCTGACATTTCAGTGTTAGGTATTGGTATTTGCGGGGTAAATTTTAGAGAGGAAACAGTGTTTGTTTGGATTGGTGCAACATAGGATCCTGTTTCTTCACCGCAAACACCAGACCATTGTAAGCCATCAGCACTTTTATGAGGTTGTTTTAAACAAGTACCAACGGCGCAATCCTCTTTATAGTAGCAATCAGCACCCATAACTGCCGTACCTGAAAGTGCACATGTGCCTTTGTATATTGTTTCACCAATTTTCACTTTTGGTCCGTAACACAACATTTTTGAGTTAGGAAATGCATCCATACACTCTTTGTGGAATTGGCAATTTATAGTAGTCTCTGCTTTTGCGGGGTCACTGTTTACCAGAATCCCAGTCAATAAAAAATATATCACAAAAACATATCCAAAGATTTTTGTAATTACTTGTTTTTTCTTCCCAGTATTCATAACATTGATAATTATTTTTTATTTAAAATACTTTTGATAATTATTTTCCAAGGAAAATTGGTTTTTTATTTTTGGCGTTAATTAAAGTAAGCATTTTTTTAATAATCGCTCGGCTAATATCTCTTCCGCCAAGACCAGCCACAAAATTGTTGATAATTATTTTTTCGTTATGTAGTGCTGCGCAGATCTCTAAGTATAAAGGAGAAAAACTACCACTACCACTCGATTTTTCCAGGACCGCAATTTGTTTTGCATTTTTTAAAACTTCTCGGATTTCCTGATGTGGGAAGGGACGGAAACACTTTATTTTCAAAATTCCCACATCTTGATATTTTTTGTCTTTTTGCACTTCTTTAATTGTGCCAATAATTGATCCCATCGCCACGACGACTATTTTTGGTTTTTTTGGTCCACAATATTCTAGTAATCCATTATCAATTCTCGCTTCGGTATTTTTTCTGCCGAAAATCTTTTGAAATATTTTGTATTCACTATTTATATCTCTGATACTGGCAACCAAGTCTTCGTGAAGTTTCTGTCTGGCCTCAAAATAATATTCTGGTCCATAAAATTCACCAAGCGTGCTCGGATTTTTTGGATCAAGAACTTCGCCTTTGTTCACTGGTCTTTTTGGCAGAAATTTTTTAATTAAGGCCACGCTCGGAATTATGACCGGCTCAAATAAATGTGTAATAATAAAACCATCAACATTAACCATCGCTGGTAAGCGGTGTTTTTCGGCGATCTTATAAGCCAGAATATGCTGGTCGACTGCTTCTTGGTGGTTTTCCGCAAAAAATTGTAACCACCCTGCATCGCGAATGGTCATGATATCACTTTGGTCATTCCAAATATTAATTGGTGCTGAAATTGCGCGATTCGCGTCAGTCATCACAACCGGAAGACGTAAGCCGGCAATACAATAGACAACTTCATTCATCAGTAGCAGTCCTTGACCGCTAGTTGCGCTATAAGTTCTTGCACCAGCTGCGCTGGCACCCATCACAATTGATGCAGCTGAAAACTCACTCTCAGCGCGAACGTATTCAAAGCTAGATTTTCCGCTCGCGTAAAGAGTCGCTAAATCTTCCACAATATGAGTTTGTGGAGTGATCGGGTAGGCGCTCACCACTACCGGTTGAATATTGGCAATGGTTAAGGCGATTGCCCTTGAACCTTCGAGTAATTGTTTTGAATTTTTTTCCATATTAATAATCTTCTTTCATTTCGATCGCTTTTACAGGACATTCATGGGCGCAGAGAGCACAGCCCTTGCAGTAATCATAATCAACAAACGCTTTGCGGTTTTTCATTTCAATGCATACTTCTGGACAAATTTTTGCACACAAAGAACAGCCAATACATTTTTGGTGATTAATTTCTGGTCGATGAGTTCGCCAATTACCAGTTTTATTGCTAAGTGAATTATTTTTGGTAATCATAAGCTTCTTTGATTGCTTGAATATTTTTTTTAACAATATCCTGGCCTTTATTTTGAAATTTTTCGGTAATCGCTTTTTCTAAGTCATTTAAAGTTAACATCTGGCTAACTTTTGCAAAAATGCCAAGAATCACTGTGTTAATAATATTTTTTCCAATAATTCTCAAAGCAATCTCAGTGGCTGGGGCGGCAAAAATATTTTTTTCACGGATCTTGATCGATAATTCTTTTTTAATCTGAATCGCCAATTCTTTTGAAGTTTGTTCGCTGTTAATGATTATTAAGGTCTGGTCAGAAATTCCAGAAAAAATGTTTTTTTGATTTAAGAGAGTCGAGTCCTGAATAATTAAAAAATCTGGGTGATAGACTTGGTCTTTGGCGATAATTTTTTTTGTTGAGAGACGGGCAAAAGCAGAAATTGGCGCACCGCTTCTTTCCACTCCAAATAAAGGGAAGGCTTGTGTCTCAAATCCTGCCAAAAAGCCGGCCGTTGCAATTAACTCCGCTGCCGTGACCACTCCTTGACCGCCTCGTCCATGGATTCTAACTTCTTTCATTTTATTTTTTGGTTTCGGTGGAGGTTGAAGTGGTAATTACTTGATCAACTCCTGTACCGTTGGTAATTAATTCTTTAATCATACTTTCCAATTCTGCTTCAGAAACTACACCATCTATCTTATAGTTATTAATAAACCAAGTTGGTGATCCAGTAATTTGCAAAGTGCTCGCTGTTTCCATGTCGGAACTCAAAACGCCGAGGTACTTTTTGCTCGCCATACAAGCGGAGAAAGTTTTTTCATCGGCCCCAAGCGCGGTCGCAATTTTTGGCAAATCGGTCTCCGTAATTTTTCCTTGGAGATTAAAAAGCTGATCATGCATTGGCCAGAATAAACTGGAACCATTTTTTTGCTGTTCGCCAGCGCATAAAGACGCGAGGGAAAGATACTCTGAATCTTGATGAAGAATTAAGTTACGGAAGATCATTTTTACTTGTCCACTATATTTTTTCATGATCGCCTTAATTGCTGGTTGATTTTCCTTACAGTAAGGACAAGCAAAATCTGAATATTCGACGATAACAATGTCGGAATTTGCATTACCAAGATAAGGACGTCCTTGTCCTTCAATTAGTGATTTGATTAACTCCGGTCTTTGTCCGGAATAGAGAGCTGTCCTGTCAGCATTGATTCTTTGCGCGCTTTGGTAGACATAAATAGCGGCCATTGTTACCAAGGAAATAGTAATTGCCCCAAGAATGATAATCGTTACTCCCCACCATTTCTTATACCAGGGTTTTAGTTTATTTTTATGTCGCTCTTTCATGTCGGCGAGGCGAATCCGGTCTTGTAATTCGTTATCCATATTGATTGAAAAAATACCTAATTTTTAGTATCATTATTATATCACATAATTATTTCTCTATGAAGCTTGTTTCCTGGAATGTTAACGGCATCCGCGCAGTACTAAAAAAAGGATTCACAGATTTTCTTCGGACAGAATTGCCCGATGTTTTGTGTTTGCAGGAAATCAAGATTTCCAAAAGCACTCAGGAAGATTCAGTTTTTGATTTCGCTGACTATCAAGAATATTGGAATAGCGCTTCTCGCCCTGGTTACAGTGGTACCGCTATTTTAGTTCGCGATGGTTTTCCCGCACCCTTGAGTTCCAAAAATGGCTTTGGCGAAGCTGCTTTTGATGATGAAGGGAGAACCCAAATCTTGGAATTTTCCGATTTTTACTTAGTAAATTGTTATTTTCCCAATGCAAATCATGAACTTTCACGTCTGGATTATAAAATATCCTACAACAATTACCTTGCTTCTAATTTAAAAAAATTAGAAAAAAAGAAACCGGTCATAATTTGTGGTGACTTTAATGTGGCGCACCGGGAAATTGACCTAGCGCGACCAAAGGAAAATATTGGAAATCCCGGCTTTACTGACGAGGAAAGATCTTGGATGACTTTTTTTGTCGGGCAGGGTTTTGTTGATTCTTTTCGTTTCTTAAATGAGAGTAAAGTCCAATATTCGTGGTGGAGCTATCGGGCGATGGCTCGGGTGAGAAATGTTGGCTGGCGGATTGATTATTTTTGCGTTTCGGAAAAAATAAAAAAACACCTCAAGAGCGCATTTATTCTGGATAAAGTTACTGGGTCCGATCACGCACCAGTCGGGGTTGAGGTCGAGGGAATAAAAGGTTAAATTAATGAGAATAGAATCATTGAAAAACAGAAATGTCGAATTTGATGTTGCTCGCGCAATCGCAATTTTTTTGATGATTATTCAACATACGTGGCAACTGATTTTTAGTGGATTATTTAATAATCCGACTCTCGATAGTATTGTGTTGTTTATTGCAGTCATTTTTGGGGCGCCAGTTTTTTTGTTTATAATGGGGGCAAATATTATTCATTCGCAAAATAATAAACCTCGTCAGTTGTTTATTCGAGGATTAAAATTAATTATTTTGGGTTATGCCTTGTCTCTAATTAGATTTTATTTACCCCTTATTTTGTTGCAACACTTTGGGATACTTCAGCATCCAGAAAGTATACTTTATAAATTACAGCCAATAGATTATTTACTTGAAGTAGACATTCTTCAGGTAGCGGGTTTAAGTTTAATGGGCATCGCTTTATTAAAATATCAAAAAGTTAAAGCCGATTATTATTTAGCACTCGCGCTGGTTATTGCTTTAATTTCACCATTTTTGTGCCAAATTAATTTTTCTTATCCCGCCTTAACTTATTTGACTGAACCTTTTTTTGGTATGGCTCGATATGTTGTATTTCCATTTTTCCCCTGGTTTCTCTATTCATTGGTTGGTTATTATTTTGGCACGATCTTAAGTAGAGAAATCGATAAACAAAGCTTTTATCGGAATTGTGTTGCTAAAATTGGTGTTGTTCTTTTCCTTGGTCTGATTTTACTGTTTGTCAGTCTTGATTCGTCGACGCTGTCCTATTGGCACCATAATCTAGGGTCTGCTTTAATTCTAGTATCCGTGGTTGTTTATTGGTTGGCAATTATTAATATAAATTACTATCGATTGTCGGCTAAATCACTGTCTATTTTGACTTTTTGGAGTAAAAACGTCACGATAATCTATATTATTCAATGGATTATTATCGCGTGGTTAGCAATTATTATTAATGTCGTTTAGTCACTAGTTGTTTTTCAAGAACCAGGGTATGATAATCTCGCAATAAATAAATAGAATTAAAACTATATGGATCTTCTCAAGCAAATGAAAGAAATCTGTCGTATTTACGAAATTAGCCCAAAAAGATCAAAAGGGCAGAACTTTTTGGTCACTGAAAGTATTTACGATAAAATTATTAGTAGCGCCGAAATTACGCCGGAAGACACAATCGTTGAGGTTGGTCCTGGACTCGGTTTTTTGACTGCCAAATTAGCAAAACAAGCAAAGAAAGTTATTGCCGTGGAGCTTGATGACCGTTTAGCAGAAGTATTAAAAATTGCCATTGATTCCCAGGGGATTGAAAACGTGGAAATTGTGAACCAAGATATCCTAAGATTTAATCCAGAAGCGATTGGCCCTTATAAAATCGTTGCTAATATCCCTTACAATATCAGCTCAATTCTTCTTCGTACTTTTTTGGGCGCAAAAAACAAACCAGAAATATTGGTTTTAATGTTACAGAAAGAGGTGGCTCTTCGAATCTGTGCGCAAGCACCAGATATGAGTATGCTGGCCTTATCGGTGCAGTTTTATGGTGAACCAGAAATCATTAAAGAGGTTAAAGCAGGAAATTTTTGGCCAGAACCAAAAGTGGATAGTGCAATTATTAAGATTAAAATTAAAGAAACAAAATACACCCGTGATGAGGAAAAAATCTTTTTTCGCTTGGCAAAAATGGGTTTTGCCGCTAAGCGAAAAATGTTGAAAAATAATCTTTGTGGCGGCTTGAAATTGAAAGGGGAAGACAAGCAAAAAATTGATAAAATATTTAACAAACTCCAGTTTGATCCCAAGATTCGTGCTGAAGATTTGAGCTTAGAAAATTGGGAAAATTTATTTGCTGAACTAAAAAGAATTGTGGTATAATTGAAGCAAATATTTTTTCTTTATTTATTCATTATGCGAGAATTTGATAAAAAACAAAAAGTCGCCATTGTTGCCTTGGGGTTTGTGGCGATTTTTATATTTTTTGGTGCCGCTTGGCAGTTTAATACTCGCCTAAACAAGCCTTTTGAATACGGACAAGCAAAGAAAAATCAGAAAATTACTTTTGGCTGTAAAACAGGAGAATGTCAAAACGATATTTCTAGCTTAATGACTGAAGCTCCGGCCACAGCGACTGGCACGCCAATTAATAATGGAACCCTTGAGGTTCCAGATCGTTTGTTGAATCCAGTTGATAGCACTGATGTCTCTTCTGGCGCCGCCGGAACCGCGGGCACAGCAGTTGTTGATCCAAAACAAGCCGAGCTTGAAAAACTTTTGAGTGGTGGAGTTAGTGCGGCTTCTTTGCGGGCTTTAATGTTGCAAAGCGGTGCTGACGCGACGATGCTTGGTCAAATTAGCGATGCCGATCTTTTGAAAGTATATCAAGAATCACTGCAAGATACTGGCGATTCTTCTGCCTCTAGTCAGACAGCTGGCGCGGCCGCAACGGTCGCGACTTCATCACCTAAATAATTTTTTATTTATTATTATATCTATGCGTTTTAATCCTTCGCGTTTTAATAAATCTGTCTTCATTGTTATTTTACTGTGTGGATTATTTTGGTTGGGCGGAAATGTCAAAGCGGCCGGGGTAGTCGCTGTCTCATCAGACGCTTCGACTATTGCTCAGACTGCCAAAGATACTGCCGCGACAACCAAACAAACTATTTGGCAGAAGCTTGGTAAAGCATTAGCAAAAGCTGGGTCCGGAGCTTTCCAGGCGACTTTGCGGACCGCGCTTAACAAAATTGCGGTCGACACGGCGACTTGGATTGGTTCCGGGGCGGACGGACAAAAACCACTTTTTGTCACCAAAGACGGACAGTCTTATTTGGGCATGATCGCCGATGAGGCCGCTGGACAATTTATTGAGAGTTTTGCTGATAGCTTTGCGGCCGATGTTCAATCAGAACAACGGAGAACACGAGAAACAAAAAATTGTGATAAACAATATCAAGCTTGTGACGCGGCAGCTGGTCTTGATAATGACAAACAAGATAATTGTCTAAAGACAGTGATTAGCTGCGAAAAAACTGCTACCGATAATTATACCAATTCTCTCGCTAGAAATGCTTCAAATACAAGCAGTGGCGGAAAAGCTTCTCCTGGTTTGAATCTTTGCGCCCCATCTTTGGCTGTTCGATTAAAATTATCTCTTGGTTTAGTAAATCAAGCTCGTCCAGCTCGACCAAATTGTGCTTGGTCTGACATGAAAAAGGCCTGGGATGTTAAAGGAGCCTATGAAGATCTCACTGGCGCTGGTCTTTCAAAAGAAGCAAATCAACAGAAACTGTATAGCAATTTGAGAAATATGTTTGATACTCAGTCTTCTGACTTGAGTGTCGCGCTTGTGATGAGCACGAGCATGACCGAAGACATCGGAGCCAAAACCGACACCGCTTCCAAGAATTTTTTTGGCAAAGGCGGTTGGTTGGATTCTTTTGGCGTCGGCGGGGATTTAAAGAACGTGCCAGGAGCGGCGGAAGAAAAGAAAAAAACAGCAACTGGTGCATACATTGCAAATTTAGCTCAATCAACGGGAGATGCTTTTGTTGATGCTAGTAATATTTTCTTAAATCAACTGGCAAAATCGGCCTTTGATAATTTTTTAAATAGCTTGAACAAGGGAACGGTGACCGGTGGTAGTGACAGTAAGGATTTCATTACCGATGGTAATACTAATGGTTCCTACGATTATCTTGCTAACCAGCAGGCCTTAATGTCAACTTTTGCTCCAAACTTCAAAGAACAAACTGACTATGATGTTCTCTCAAAATTAGCAACTTGCCAGGATCAAAAGAATCCCAGCCCAGATGAATGTGTGATTGATAGTAAATTCATGGACGCCATTTCTGCTCAGAAAACCGTTGGTGAGGCGCTTAATGACGGAGCTTTGAATAAGAACGGCGTCTTAACGGCAAATAGCACGGTTTTTGATTTTAATGAAAAATATTCCTTGCGTAACGCCATTATTTTAAGAAAATTCAGAATTATTCCAGTTGGCTGGGAGGAGGCAATCAGACAGGCTGATGAGAAAAAAATGGTTGTCACTCTTGGTGACATGATTTCTTGCTTTAGCCCAACCGATAAATATACAACCTTCAAATCTCCCGAAGTTCAAGGTAATCAGGCTTGGTGTCGGGATCTTATTGATCCAAATTGGGTTTTAAAGGTGCCACAGACTCGTTGCGCAAAGGCTGGTTTTGGTAATCAGATTCTTTCAATGATTACGATGGCGACTGGCACCACTAGCCCAGCTTCGGACTTGGTTATTTCTCGAGCTGATGATTATTGTGCTGACGAAAGAACTTGTATCAATGAAACAAAGGGTGTTTGTGATGCCTGGGGCTATTGCACCGCGGATCGACGGACTTGGGATTTTAATGGCGATTCTTGCGATCAGACTTTCAATAGTTGCGAAACTTTCTCCGATGTTAAAGGTAGAACGGTTTCTTATTTAAAAAATACTTTAGATTACGGAGATTGTGATGCCAGTAACTCTGGTTGCCGCCAGTATTCTACTTTTGGCTCTTACGCCTCTTCGACCAACACCATTTCGTGGTCAGGAAATAATGCTTATAGTATTTTCTTGAACGAAAAAGCAATCTCTTGCGATTCCAGCAGTGAAGGTTGTCGTTCTTTGGTTCGCGTTAAACCAACTTGGGGGGATAATTTAATTTTCAATAATAATTTTGATCTCGATCCAGTTGGTTCAACTTCCACCGCGGGTATCTTAAATAATCACTGGCAAGTTGCCGGTTCTGCGGTCGTTACTACCGAAAATGCGGTGGTTAGTGGCTCAGGAACTGGGAAGGTTCTTGGTTTCACTGCTAATTCAACTTTGTTTTCTGATTCAAATTTCTCTGTTATCCCGGAAAATAGTTCTGTTATCGATGGCTATTACTACACTTTGAGTGCTGAAGTCTACGCCGCAAACGGAACTACTACTTTAACGATCGGTGCACCGGATTCAGTCACCAAATCCGTCGCCAACAATGGTTCTTGGCAAGCAATTTCTTTGACCGCTAAGCCAAGTGATGGTATTAGTTCACTAGATTTTTCCATTGTTAGCTCGGGCGCTTTTTATCTCCGTAAAATTAAATTGGAAGCAAATAATCGAGGCGCAGGTGAGCCAGGTTTTGCTTGGTCTAATTATGGCGACTCAAGTGTTAACGATAAGCCGGTTGTTACCCAAGAGAAATTAATTCCAGAGTATCTTTCTGGTCTATGTTATAAAAATCCATTTTCTGCCGGGGTAAAGGATTATCGCCTAAAAGACAATGCTCCAGATATTTGCAACAATTTCGCTCGCCTTTGTAATAAGGATGAAGTTGGTTGCCAAACCTTCTCTTCAATGGCTGACGACTTCAAGTTAACTGCCAAAGTTAATTTCGATGAATACTGTCCAGATGTTTGTGTTGGTTATGATTCTTATGTTCAACGTAAGACCAATTTCCAGGACATTTCAACAAGTTATTTTATTCCAAAAACAGCAACTAATTGCACAGCCTCCTCAGCTGGTTGTTCTCGTTTTACCAATCTCGATAGTGTTACCCAGGGTGGAGAAAGTAATGAATATTATTCGGCTTTGCGTCGTTGTATCCAGCCAGACAATACTTGTGGCGTCTTCTATTCTTGGAGTAGTGAGGATGAGAGTGGTTATCAGTTGAAGTCCTTTAACTTAGTTGCGACTAGCTCCGGTGCCAATCTTTCACCAAAAGTATATAGTTCTGATTCTAACGAATGTAGTGAAGCAATTTTCAAATTGCCAGCCGGTCACCCAGACTACAATCCCGATTGTCGACAGTTCTACAATAAAACCGGAGGCGTTTCTTATCATCTATATTCAAAAACAATTTCTTGTACCCCAGATTGTCGCAAATTACGTTTAGATGAGACCGTCACTCCAACTGAATGTACCGGTAACGGCGGTGAAGTTGCCAGCTCAACTTGTGTTTTTAGGGCTCTACCAAGTCAAAGTAGTGCTTGCGGTGAAGCAGAGAGAGGCTGCCGAGAATACAATGGCAGTAATGGTAATAATATTAATAATATTGCTACTTATGATTTTGAATCAAACAGCAATCCTTTTAGTGGCGCAGCGGCAACCAGCTCAATCTCAATCAACAAAAACGGAAAATCTCTTAAATTAACTGGTGTTGCCTCAACGCCTACCTCTGGAATGATCGGGAATGTAACAAGAAACTCCGCTTACTATTTGAAATTCTTGGCGAAGGCAACCGATCCAAATGCCAACTTGAAATTCTATTTTGAAAATGCGAGCGGCACCGAAGTTGCTAATTTTAATAGCGGCGTAGTTGGTGCTGATTCCGTGAACATCGATGATGCTGAGTGGAAAGTTTATCAAGTAAGTTTGCCGGCCCTTAATCATCGAGTTGAAGCGGGTGAAAAATTTGTGGTAGCGGCTAATTCCGAAATTTATCTTGACTCCCTGGTCGTGACTGAAGTCACTGATCGTTATTATTTGATCAAAGATTCTTGGGTTACCGATGATAGCTGTTACTATGATTTAAATAGCGATTATCGTGGGCCAGAATACAATCTCGGTTGCAGTGCCTATCAGGATCCATATGGCACACAACATAATTTGCGTCAGTTTAGTAGTCTTTGTGATGAGTCGTCGGCTGGTTGTGAGGCGATGATTGATACCAGAAATTCAAAATCTCCTTTTGCTCAGTCTTTCGCGAGTAGCACTATTAATGTTTTAAGCGACAAAATGGTTTATGCCATTTTTAACCCAGAAAAAGAATGTTCAGTGGCTGATATCGGCTGTAGCCGACTGGGAGAAGGTAAAAAATTTGGTACTAGTGTTTTCTTCTCGGATGTTTTCTTGATCAATAATCCGGATAACTACGAAGGCGCAAATGGCACTCTCTGCCAGTCCTCGGCGGTAGGTTGTGAAACTTTCTTTGATAGTAAAAATGGAAAGTCTTTCTTCCGTAATCCAGGTGACAATACTTGTCGCTATCGAGCGAGCAGTAATGTTAATAGCCAAGCGATGGGTTGGTTCAAAGAGCCAGTAAAGAGATGTAAAAGTCTATTAGGTGGTGGCTTTAATGATGTTAATGCTGTTTGTGCCAGTGATGCGGATTGTCACGCTGCAACTTGCGCTCTCGACACAACTGATCGCCCTTGTGATATTTCCTATTTCAAGACCATTGGAAACACTGGAGCGGGCGCTCCTCAACCATCCAAGGACGCAGGCTTGTGCGAAACTGCTGCCTCTGGTTGCTCGGAATATATTGATGCAACGAGTGCTGTTTCGCCAAATATGGTGATGAATCCAACCCTCGATGATATTGATAAAAATGGAGTTATTGGGGATATGTGGATAAAAAATGTCAATGATTATTATCAAGATGTCTATTTGAAGGCCAGAAAGTTGTATATTGTTAGAAGCGTTGATCAGGCCAATTCATTGGTAGTCAATACCTTGGGTTGCACACCTTTTGCGGGAACTCCAGTCATTAATGTTTTGGATTCTCACAACAATATTTCCACTACTTCAGTCCAATCCGTAGAATTAAAAAATAACCAGGGAGTTAATATTATCCTTAAATATGATTCTGTTTGTCGAATATCTAGTAAAACCCTCAACCAGGCTCGTGCAGCATCTTTAGAGGTTCGAGAAGCAGTTGTTGAGTATCAAAAAGAAGATAAGGTAGATCTCAAAACTTGTAACTCAAAAGTAGATTTTGATAATGGTTGTGTCCTGTTTAATAATCGCGCCTATAATGGTATTCAGGGACAAGTTTCGTCTTTGAGTTATAATGCTTTTGCGAGCACCACTGGGTCTGGCTTGGCCACGAGTTGTTCTGGCAATAGCTGCAATGCCAATATGGTGGTGAAAGTTTCGCCGAATCGAGTTTGTAGTCGCTGGCTTTCTTGCACTACAGCTGTGATGGATGAAAAAACTGGCACGGAAACTTGCTATGGTTTGAATGAATGCGATAAATTGACCGAAGGTGGTGGTTGCGGCAACTTTGTCGGTAGTGCTACTTCGACTCATGTTTTCAATTACGCACAGGATAAAAATGCGACGGGTTATAGCTTGTTGAATGCCTACAATATCGCCAACATGAAAGAGGTTGGGGCGACTAGTGATTTTAAGGCGATTAATTTTGAGGACAACGACGTTTCTTTCGATTTAAAGATATTTTCCTCAGGCGGCGTAGCAACTTCCACGGCTAATGTCGGACCTCAAGACTACACGTTGGCTGACGAACCTTCATCAGTTTTACCAAGTATGTCTTATCCGGCCGAAGGAAAAGTTTTTGTTGGTATTAAATCTGGTAAAATGCTGGGGAAATCGGGAGTAAATTTAATACCAGGAATAAACTATTACATAAGTTATTTAGTTAATACCGATGGATTGTCTGGCCCACAAGCGATGGTGAAGATAGTAGATGACAAATCTTATCTCGGAACTCCTTTGCAGGTATTTAAAGATACCACAAAAGGCTGGCAACGCGTTGTTCATAAAATTAATGTTCAGAAAAATAAGGTCGCTATTGTTTTTGGGACGTCCCAAGCATTAGGCGATGATTTTGGTGGTACAGTTTATTACGATGACATTAAAATTGAACCAGTTTTGGAAATTAATAACCATTCCGGCGATGAAGGTAATTATTTGGCAAAGGAATGTCGCTTATATCCAACAGAGGATAGCAATAGCTTGACCTGTTCGAGCCGTGATCAGAGCGTTGTAAAAAATGGCTGGGAAGGTTATTGTTTGCAACACGATCCGCTTAACCCGGGTGTTTGTTTACAATGGTTACCATTAGACAACATTCTTTCATCAAGCTTAAATACTAAAAAAACCAGTTATGCTGGCAGGGGTGGAACGTATCCTTTATATTATTGTGCCGAAGCGAACGCGCAGTTTGATTTGGTGGAGAATAGAATCACAGGTAATGGTGGTCCTTATCGCCAACAGACTGACACGACGGGGGATATAGGATGTCAGGGAGATAGTGATGACTATATCCCAACTGGTTTTGCTGGGCAAGGTGATTGTCTCCCAAATTACAATCAATTCTTTTATCAATATAGTTTTGATGATGATGAAAATACTGAAATGGACCACTGTGAAACTTTTTCTCTTTGTGTGCCTGATACAGGAAACATGAAAGTTGCCGTGGTTATTAATGCTGGGAGTCATGGTATGAGATTTCAGCCAAGTTGGGGGGGGACCAGATATGTAATAAATGCAAACACCACCGCGAGGTTGGAATTTACGGGGAACGGAGCTGTGTCAAACGTAAAAATAGTGCCAGTTGATGGTGGTTTTTATCAAGGTCCAAGATGGGGCTCTCAAAGCCATGGTGATTATGGAATTACATCAGGAGTCGACGTTTATTCTGCTGGTTGGTATAAGTACGATGGGTTAGCTGGTAATGAAAGCGCCGTTCGCGTCTATGATTATAATAATCCTACCGCTGGATTATGGTATATAAATAGTGGGGCAGGTATTGATCCTGAAGATATTTTTACCCCGACTTGTAACAAGTTTGTGGAGGTCGTTGATAGTAACGGCATTGGTAAACCATGGATGGAAAGAATCTTTAGTGAAGGCGTTTATCCAACCTCCACTTCACCAAACTTTTTCCCAATCATCAGCGAATTTGGTTATTCCACTGTTCCTTATTTCAATCTAGCTTCTAGTAGTTTTGGTCAAGTTGTTAGTGGTATAACTGCTCCATATGGCGCAGCATCATTATTTAACACTGTATCAGTTGCTGGCAAAGCTGCTATTAAATTCGGCACGATGTTCAACAACAATTCAAATAGTGGAGAAAAAAGCCCCCTCGCTGGACGTCCATATGGTTGTTCTGATAACGTTATTGTTGGTGGTGTTACTAAAAGTACAAATTCCTGTCAATTTATTGGATATTGTAAAAATAAGCCGGAAATTAATTGCGTTATGTCCGGAAACAGCGGCGGGACAACCGCTACTTGTGCTGGAAGCGGCGTAGATGGTCCCTGCGTTTCATATGGCTTTAAGAATGAGGATGAGTCCAAAACTGGTAGTAACCAAAAAAATACTTTGAAGAATATATTTTTAGACGCAACCAAAGGTTTTCTTCTAAATGGTGGCAATTATATACCCGATAATCCCATTAAAAGAATAGCTTATGACTCTCATTCAACGAGTACCGATTTATTTGAGGGCGTTTACCAGTTAAAATTATGTAGCAATCAGAATTCTCGTCCAAATGCCAATAGCGATTTTGGTGTAAGCAACTTTTCTGACTCGGATTTTTGTGCAATTATGCCAAAAATAAGCAATGTCAGCCTTTTTAGAGGAAACGGCACTGGAGCGGCTTTAACTGCCTCCAACCCAACTATCGGCGAATGGACTATTGCTCCTGGGTATTACACTCTCAAATTCAATAGTATTGTGGATAAAGAACAACAGCCGCTTGGTAATATTATTATCAACTGGGGTGATGATCAAGTATCAGTAATTAATACTCAAGATAACCATCCAGCCGCAAATGCACCACACGCAATATCTCATAATTACAGCTATAGCGCCGGAGCGGGAGCAACAAAAAGGGAAATAAAGATCAAAGTAACTGATAATTGGGGTCTCTGGAAAACATTTCCAGACAATGTTCCTGACAGTTATTTCACGACCGATTAACTTGACAATTTTTTAAGCTTATCCTATTATCATAATATAGTAAGTAAAATCAAATATTCATTAAAATAATAATAGCCATGAAAAAAATATTTTTTTTCGTATTTGCAGTAGTAGGATTATTATCCTCCTGCAAAAAAGACGATCCAATCGTCAAGCCACCTGATCCTCCACCAATTGAAAACACTATCAAAATTACTGGTACAATAGATTTTCCTAGTCCCGATTTAGTAACCGGATTTTACATTGCATTAGTTGACCATCGACAGGGAGAAAATATTGATGCTCATAGTATTTTTGGTGCAGACGCAACCTGGTTGAATTTTTCCTTTGTTTTACCACATTCTGCAGATTCGTTAATAGGTAAAACATATGAAATATTAGTTGAAGTCAGTTATCGTGAAAATGGCAGTATTTATTCTGGTCGTGTAGTTAAATCGGTAAACTTTACGGATGTTGACACCACTGACCACGTTGTAAATGTGAACTTAGGTGACATTGGTTTCAGCAACTATGACTGGACTGGTTGGCCAAGACTAAAATTAGTAATTTTACCCGGTGGAGAAAAATTTTATGTCTCCGAAAAAAAGTAATTAACAATTTAAAAAAGTGTTATCCAAAAGGAATAACACAGAAAGGAAAGAAATGATAGCATTAGATGCGATTTGAACCCGAGCTTATTTAGATTATTCTAAGTGCCTCGGGTTTTTTGTTTTTAAAATTTAAATTGTTTAGTATTAAAAAAACTTTCACCATTTGGTGAAAGTTTTTTTGTGCATCACTTCCTCAAGAAAATTACAAATAATTCTCAATCTTCTCTTTAATCTCTGTAAAGAATTCTTCTTTATTAATCTCGCGGGTGTCTTTGCTTCCGCGGTCTCTGACGGTCAGTTTTTCAGATTCCATTTCTTTATCGCCAATTACTAGCATATAGGGAACTTTTTCATTAGCAGCCTTCCGGATTTTATTACCAACCGTTTCATTCGCTTCATCGATTTCCACACGAATACCTGCCGCCCTTAACTCTTTGGCTAACTTTTTGCAGTGTGCGACATGAGCTTCGGCCACGGAAACAATTTTTACTTGCATCGGGGCGAGCCAGACCGGGAAGGCTCCGGTGTAGTGTTCAATAATAATCCCCATAAACCTTTCCATCGATCCAAGAAGGGCACGGTGCAAAACCACGGGGCGTTTCTCTTGACCGTCATTGTCGATATAGTTCAAATCAAAACGAATTGGCAATTGATAATCCAATTGGATCGTTGCTAATTGCCATTGTCGTCCAATCGCATCTTTAACTTTGACATCGATTTTTGGTCCATAGAAAGCACCATCTCCCTCATTGATTTGGTATTTTAAGCCCGCATCCTCCAGGGCTTGTTTCAAGCTTGCTTCTGCGTCATCCCAGACCGCCCGTTCGCCAAGAAATTTTTCTGGGCGAGTGGAAAGATGAATCTCATCAATCGCCAAACCAAAAACTTGGTAAATTCTTTTAGTCTTTTCCAAAAGAATAGAAATTTCCTGAAGAATTTGTTCGGGGCGAGCAAAAATATGGGAATCGTCCTGAGAAAGGCTACGAACGCGGGTGAGGCCATGGAGGGTACCAGATTTTTCGTTGCGGTGCAAAGTTGTAGTTTCCGCAATGCGAAGGGGTAATTCTTTGTATGAATGAATATCCCGCTTAAAAATCAACATGTGCGCTGGGCAATTCATCGGTTTAATTGCCATATCAGTGTCGTCATCCGCATGGTGAAGACAGAACATATCTTCCTGGTAGTGACCCCAATGCCCAGATGTTTTCCAGAGTTCATCATTAAATAATTGTGGAGTACGAACTTCTTGATAACCATCACCGTATGACTCAGACCGCACAAATTTTGTTAGTTCCTGAAGAATAATCATCCCCTTTGGCAAGAAGAAAGGCATCCCAGGGGCATATTCATGAGTCATGAAAAGATCCAATTCTTTTCCCAGTTTTCGATGATCCCTTTTTTCTGCCTCCGACATCATTTGGTCATAAGCAGTTAGTTCTTCTTTGGTGTTAAAAGCCAATCCGTAGATGCGGGTTAGCATTTTATTATTTTCATCACCGCGCCAATAGGCACCGGCCAATTTGTTTAATTTATAGGAACCAGGTTGCAGTTGGTTAGTATTTTCCAGGTGTGGTCCACGACAAAGATCGGTAAATTTTCCAACGGTGTAAAAACTAACAGTTTTTTCGCCGTTTTCTTTAATACCGGCAATTAATTCGGCCTTGTAGATTTCACCAGATTTAGTTTCTTCGGCTAATGCTTGGTCAACATCTTTCTCTTCTTTCTCAAATTTGAGATTTTGTTTGATTAAAAAAGCCATTTTTTTCTCAATGATTTTTAAATCAGCTTCTGTGATTTTAACATCACCGAAATCGATATCATAATAAAAACCATTCTCAATAGCTGGGCCAATTGCGAGTTTGGCATCTGGCCAAAGTTCTTTGATTGCCCCCGCCATAATATGAGACAAGCTGTGACGCTTCATTTCGATGTTAGCTTCTTCTTTCATATATTTTATAAATTAATTCTTATTAATAAAAAAATCCCCTCCTAGTAAAAACAGAAAAACTGTTTTTACTGGGACGGGACTTATTTTTGTCTCGCGGTTCCACCCAGTTTCTCGAGACGAAGCTCGAGCATCTTGGTTTATCCTATTCGCTTAGCTCAATAGTTATTGAGGAATGACCTATAGTTGGTGGCTATAGCAATCGCTTTTGGATGTTTATATAATATATCGTTTTTTGTATTTTGTCTATAATCTGCTTTATTTGGCCATTGACCTCCACCAGGCTTTGTTCCGACTTAGCTTCGACAGTTTTTCTTTTGTTTTTGTTTTTTCTTTTATTTCTTTCGCCTGTTTATGAAAAGCGGTCTCGTCATTGATGTGTCGACCATTTTCATCTAACTCAACTGACACACCAGTAGTTTCTTTTACTTCTGAAATCTCGTCCCTAACTTTTTGGAGTGCTTCTTGTTTATCCCATTCTTCACGGTGGGTAGTCGCGTAAATCGCGTCCTCCTCTCTTATCTTTTCTTCCAAGTCATCAAGATACGTTTCCCAGTCAATTTTTCTTGGGTGTTCAGGGAAATCAAGTTTTTTTTGCAGGCCGTCCGCAGCCTCTTCGTATTGTTTCATAAGTATATTATAGCATTTTTATGCTATAATTGTTAATAGTCTTGATTTCCTTAAGTATTAATGGCAAAATAAGCAAATATGAAAAGCAAAATCGCCAAGTTATTGGCTGAAAAAGTGAAAGAATTGAGTGGTCAGACGGTCTCAGCCTCTGATCTGCTAGTAAAAATCGAAGTTCCGCCAACGAGAGACTTGGGTGATTTTGCTTTCCCTTGTTTTGTCTTATCCAAAGATCTTGCTCTTCCTCCGGCCGTGATTGCCGAAAAGCTTGCGAATTTAATGTCTGGTCATAATATTATCCAGAACGCTGAAGCGGTTGGTCCTTACCTCAATCTCTTTCTGGATCGTGCGTCTTTTGCGATTTCTGTTTTGGATGATGTTTTAGACAAATGTGAAAAATTTGGTAATGCACCAACGAACAGCAAAACAATTGTCATTGAATATCCATCGCCAAACACCAATAAACCCTTGCACCTTGGTCATCTCCGCAACTTATCAATCGGCGAATCATTAGCCCGTCTTTTGGAAGCGAACGGGGAAAAAGTAGTTCGCACTAATCTTTTTAATGATCGCGGTATTCATATTTGCAAATCGATGATTGCCTATCAAAAAGAAGGCAAGAATGCTGAGCCGGACAAAAAGTCCGATCATTTTGTTGGTGATTACTATGTAAAATTTTCCTCCCTCGCCAAAAATGACGAGAATCTCGAGAAGGAAACTCAGGAGCTACTATTGAAATGGGAAAATGGCGATCCGGAAACCAGAAACCTTTGGCAGAAAATGAATAATTGGGCCTTCGAGGGTTTTAAGGAAACTTTTGAGCTTGTTGGAATCAAACATGATAAAAATTATTTTGAAAGCGAAATCTATCAGCAGGGAAAGGACTTGGTTTTAAAAAATTTGTCCGACGGAGTTTTTTCTAAACGTGAAGATGGGGCGATCATTCTTGACCTGACCGCCGATGGTTTGGACGAAAAAGTTCTACTGCGCGCCGACGGTACCAGTGTCTATATGACTCAGGATTTATATCTGGCTTTTTTAAAGGACGCTGATTATAACTATGATGATTCAATTTATATCGTCGGCAACGAACAAGATTATCATTTTAAGGTTTTGGCGATTATTTTGAAGAAGATGGGTTTTGCCAAAAAAATTAGTCATCTTTCTTACGGGATGATTTCTTTACCCGAAGGGCGGATGAAGTCACGCGAAGGAACGGTTGTTGATGCTGATAATTTAATTTGGGAATTAACTGATTTAGCAAAAGAGGGAATTATTGAAAGAACCAGCGACATTGATCCAGCCGAAGCCGCCACTCGTGCCCTGAAAATTGCTCTCGCGGCAATTAAATATAAATTACTCAAGACTAATGTTTTTAAAGACATGGTTTTTGATCCAAAAGAATCTTTGAGTTTCGATGGCGACACTGGCCCATATCTTCTCTATTCATTTGCCCGTGCCAATTCCATTCTGGTAAAAGTATCAGAAACTGAAGGTGATTTTCGTGACACAGCCAATTTAGAAGATGCCGAGTTCGCCCTGATTCAAAAAATTGCTGGCTTTCCGGAACTACTTATTTTTGCCGGAGAAAATCGTAATCCATCTTTAGTAGCGCACTATGCTTTTGAGTTAGCGCAAATTTTTAATGAGTTTTATCATTCTTGCCCGGTCGCTAATTCTAGCAACACAAACCTCCGCTTGAAGTTGGTTGAGGCCTTCACGATTGTTTTAGGAAAATCTTTAAATATTTTAGGGATTGAAACTTTAGAGAAGATGTAATAAGGAGTATATTGTAATTGATAAAAAATCCCGCTTTTAGGCGGGATTTTTAGTATTGGCTAATAATAACTGATAATCTTGCCAGCGTTTTTTCTTCTTTGGGGGGTTTCTTTTAATCAGGAAGTGGTTAAAGTAAATGGCAATAATTTTGGTAATTTTCTTTAATTATTTGTTTCCATCTAGCCGTTTCATTGCTGCCCTCTAAATCATTTTTGTGGTAAACCAATAAAACATTGATCAATTTTTGATCGTCATGCATGGCAACGATACAGCGGTTGCCGGAGCCGTGGCGAGATGTTTTTGTCCCAGCGACGCTAAACTCAGTTTTTATAATCTTAACATCGAAATCTTTTACAATTATCTCGGCAATAGATTTTTCCAAAATAATATCAAAACTTTGAAACTCTCTAACGAGAGCTTCTATTGTAATATCCCAGGCTCGGCCATATTTTTTGGAAAATTTTTTGATGAAGTGGCGATGGGCGTATTCCTCGATGTTTACTGAATATTTAATAAACATGGCTTGGGTCCTCTTGAGTTATTAGGCTGTAGGGGATTATTTCATTCTCTTCGCAAATAGAATATGGTAGTTGGTCGTGAGTAAATTTCACAATATCTTGAGTTCTTTTCCCCTGCCATTTCGCGGAGATATCTTTGATCATTTTTTGTTCTGATGCATTGAGTTCTGACAATTTTTCCCGTTCGCCAGAGCGAGTTTGGGAAATAAAAAAGACGCCGTCTCTTGTGGTTTTGTCTATTTCAATAATTCCTGCTTCAAAAAGCTCATCAATAGCGCGGAAATAATTATCTGGCACTGGACCATATTGAATTTTTCGATAAGGCATTCCGCTCATACTTTCCAGGTGTTCATAGAACCAAGCGAAATCAGCCAGGTAGAGCATTTTTGCTAGCTTGGTTTTTGGTATTTTCCCATCAGCGCCTTTCCCTGATCGCAAATAGGCTAAAATCATTTGCTTGTATTTTGCGTAGTTCGGTTTTAGGCCACCACGCATTTCTTCTAGGGAAATGCCAAAAAGATCCGATAGTTTTATCGCTTCAAGTAAGCTCAGCTCATTTTTGCCTTGTTCAAAGCCAATATAGGAGGAGCGGGAAATCCCAATTTTTTCGGCAGTTTCGAGTTGAGAAAGGCCTCTTTTTAAGCGCAGCTCCTTGATGAATTTGTAATAGTCTTTAGTCATATACTAAAATTATAGTGCACCTGTGTGTAAAAGTCAAACAGAATATGTATATATTTTAGACATCACGCTTTTTACGTATCCCTAAGTAATTTTTGATAATCTTGCCATCGTTTTTCTTCTTCCTCGAGCGCTGTCTCGGCCCAAGAAGCAAGAAAATTATTCTTTTCTAATACCGATATCTTTTTTGCGCTTGCGCTTGCTAAATTTAGAGTTTTAATTAAATAATTGTGAAAATGTGGATAAAGATTGATGAAAACTTCTACCTCTAAGTCGGAGAGATTATATTTTTTCTTTCCGAATTTTTTCATTAGATTAACAGTGACTGCAGTTGGAATATTATCTTTCAAATCATCGCGCCAATCATACAAGTCATCAGCAAGTTGGCGGCAGTTAAGAAAATGTATAAAGAAATCTCTAAACTTTTTTTGCTCTATTAAAGTTACGCCGCGACTTTCTAAAAATATGAAAACGGAGATATATAGTCCCAAAGATTTTTGGTGGCCATTTTTCAAGAGGGAGTCTTCATTAAGTTTTTGCCAATAACTTTTATCCTTCTTTAGTTCGCCAACCCGCAAAAATTCTCTTTGGTTAGCCGTTTCCATTAGCAAAAAAGCTTCGTCGGCTAACTGGCTCTTTCCACCAAGAATTTTGGCGCTTTCAAATAATAAAAGATTAGCGGTAGGAAGTTCAGCTAAACTAGTGCCTCCATCCATAATGTGGTCATAAATAGTGTAGGAAGCCCAGAGCTTTAAATTAGCCTGTTTCCAAGATTCTTTTTCAGCTTTTGATAAGGGAGAAAATGCCTTTTTGTCTTGCCAGGATTTTTCTAGGGTACTAACAATCTCAACAGAGGCGAGGCCCTCAGGGCTGTTTAGAATTCGAGCAAAGGTTTTTTGACTAGTCATATTTTTTTTATTCTTTGGTTATTGGTAGAGAAATTACAAACTCGCAACCATCGCTTGGTAAATTTTTTACATAAATTGTTCCTTTGAAGTCTTTTTCTATAAGATGTTTAATCGATGATAATCCCAGTCCCAGGCCCTTCTCTTTTTTGGTGCTAAAAAATGGTTCAAATATTTTTTTGATTACTTCTTCTTTGATTCCTGGACCATTATCTTTAGTAATTATGCGCATTTCACTTTCGTTTTTCTTGCTCAGGTTAATTCTGATTTCCTTTTCTTCTTTTTCCATTCCCTCCAGTGCATCCAAGGAATTTGCCATCAAATTCATAATTATTTGGCTAAATTTTAAAGGATCGCCAAATATTATTATTTCTTCTTGATAGCGGAATTTAAGATTAGTGTTTGTTTTTAAAGCGCGATAAGCCATTAAATCAAACATCGATTTGATCTCCTGATTCAAGGAAAATAAGCGCCGACACTCCTCTTTTTGCAATTGTTTTTTGACACTAACAACTAATGTCTCCATCCTCTTCGCTGCCATTACCGCCTGTTCAACTTGGGTTGAAGTTTCATTGTAGCGATGATCTTTGGAAAGTTGTTCAAGATTTAGAGAGACTGCGGTTAGAGGATTAATTAGGTCATGAAAAATACCCGAAGAAATTCGTCCGAATTCTGCGAAGCGATAAAGTTGGCTAATTTTATCCATTTGCATCCTCTGTAATTCATTAGTTCTTTTCTCAACCGTGATTTCTAAATTATCTCTTTCAATTTGCAGAGATTTTTCAGACTGGAGAGCGCGAAAGAGGGAATTTTCAATTTCCCGATTAGCAAGCCAAGAAATTGTCGCCATAATAGAAAGAGTAATTATTATTGGCACTGCGTCATAAATAGTTGTCATTTCCAAAGTCCAATAAGTATTTGGCACGATTATTCCGTGCCCCTGCAAATATCCCAGCGTCCCAAGATAGATACTAATAAAAGCGGTGACAAAGAGTGAAAATCGAGTGCTAATTAAGATTCCAGAAGCAAGAATCGTGAAGGCATAGAGCAAAAGACTTTGGGGTAAATCGATTCCCCAATGATAGGAAAGATATAAATTAGGAATAAAAAAGATTGCCAAGAAGATCAAAGAGGCGGTCTTTATTTTCTGGTGTCGAGATAGATAATGGGCAACAACAAAGACAAACCCCATAACAACAAAGACCGCGGGTTCAAAACCGCGGTCTTCTCCGGCAATCAAATCAATTACTTCTCGGATGAAAGACAAGATCAAAATAGCAGACATTAATATTTCAGAAGAAATTAATAAAATATTTAAAATAAATTCCTTTCTTCTCGGCTCTTCTTTAAGGCTTTTTGGTTTTATCAAATTGTCATCAATCTTTTTAAGTATGATTTGAAAAAATTTTTTCATAATTTTCTGATGCTTTTTAGAGCCACGGTTTCCCTGGGGTAAAAGTTGGGATAATTGATGCAAGTGTAGCCCCAATCGATAGAAGTCCTTTCTTGCCAATTTTTTTAGCGGCAGGTTTTTCCTTTTTCTTTTTGTTTTTCATATGTTTTATTAGGATACCAAGAGAAGATTTTAAGCTTTTACTTCATCTAACTTATATCCTCTTCCGGGTAAAGTTTTGATTATTTTTTGTTTTTTGTCGTTTAACTTCTTTCGTAATTTTAAAATATGCATTTCAATTGTGTTGGAAAATGGGTCTCCGTTGATATCCCAGACACCTTCCAAAAGTTTTGTTCGCGATAAAACTCTCCCTTGGTTTTTCACCATAAATTCCAAGAGGGCAAATTCTTTTCCAGTGAGATCCAGGGGTTTTCCTCGGTAGTTCGCCGAAAAATTTTCTGGATCTAAAATTATTTGTCCGCAGGAAAGATGGACAATTTCCTTTGCTTTTGGTCTTCTTCCTAAAGCCTTGATTCTTGCGGAAAGCTCGGCCATTGAGAAGGGCTTGGTGAGATAATCGTCGGCGCCTGACTCCAGTGCTGTTACCTTGTCGTTCAATTCTGAGCAGACTGTTAAAACAATAATTGGTGTGTTTACTTTTTCGGTGCGAATTTCCTGGATGGTTTCTAGGCCACTTATTTTTGGTAAATTATAATCCATCACAATCAAGTCATAGTCATTTGTTCGAGCCAAAAAAGATCCCTCTTCTCCGTCACGAGCCGAATCAACGGCATGATTTTCACTTTTTAAAGCTTGAACGAGAAAGGCGTTCATTGCCGGCTCATCTTCAACAATTAAAATTTTCATATCCCCTAAAATTAATGGTTAAACTAGTTTTTTAAAATCACCTCCATATTTTATCATAATTCAAATAAATTTTAGATAAACAATCCGTTAAACCTGGGTAAAACTCTTTTGGTCTCATTCTTCAAGTTGTTTTTCCGCTCTTTACCTGCTATAATCCAGGTATTATGCATAAAAAATGGGCATTTTCCAATAAATCTCTCCTCGAGAGAGATGAAAGTTCCGAGAATCCTTTTGTCATCAAGGAGGGTCGTTTTGGTGCCCTCAAAGACTCATTCTATTATACTGATTGGACCGAGCATTCGTTTATTGCGAGCAACAAACAGCAGGCGGAAACCGTCGGGCTAACCTTTGATCTTCGACGGCTTTTTTGGGTCCGCTTAATGGTCTTTATTTTTTTGGGAGTCATTATTTCACGAACGGTTTTTCTCCAGATAATTAAGGGGGATTACTACTACGGATTATCGGAAGGCAATCGATTGCGTTCCGAAATTATTGAATCGAAACGAGGAATTATTTATGACCGTAACCTAATCCCATTGGTGCATAATTCAGCCAACTTTGTCCTTTATGTCATTCCGCACGATTTACCAAAAGATGAGGAGACCCGTGACACGCTTTTGCGTCAGGTCGTTAATATTTTAGAAGCCGGTAATAATGTCAATAATAAAGGCCCCGAAGAATCAGTTAATCTGGTTCAAGATAGTCCTTTATTTTTTCAAATCAAAGAACAATTATCGGAAATAAAAAATACTTCTTTTAAAGCCTATTCTCCTTTTTTTATTGCTGATAACATCGAATACGATAAAGCGCTTCGTTTATATCTAGAATGTAATGGTGAACCAGGAGTTTTTCTTTCTAATAAAATTCGCCGAACCTATGAAATTTCCGCAGAAGATAACAGCGCCTCTTTCTCTCACCTCCTTGGCTATACCGGAAAAATTAGCGAAAAAGAATTAGCGGCCCAACCAAACAAATACACACCAATTGATTATATTGGTAAATCTGGCTTGGAGTATATTTGGGAAAAAGAATTAAAAGGAGTTCCTGGTCGCAAGGACTCCGAGGTTGATGCCCTGGGACGAGTAAGTAAAGTTGTGAGTGAAACTGTCGCCGTTGATGGTCAAAATCTAGAATTGGCGATTGATAAAGGATTACAACAACAAAGTGAAATGGTTCTTCGTCGTTATTTGGAAAAATTAGGTCTTACCTCTGGTTCAGTTGTTGCTCTTGATCCGCGTAACGGTGAAGTGTTGGCGATGGTTTCTTTACCAGCTTATGATAACAATTTATTTGCGAAAGGAATCAAAAAAGAAGATTATCAGAAATTTTTAGATGACCCCGCAATGCCTTTATTTGATCGGGCAGTTTCTGGTGAATATCCTTCTGGCTCAACCGTAAAAATGGTTGTTGCCACAGCTGCCTTACAAGAAAAAGTGATTTCCGAAGTGACCACTGTTCTTTCAACTGGCGGCTTGCACGTAGGCGCTTGGACCTTCCCTGATTGGAAACCAGGTGGGCACGGGCTTGTCACTGTTCGTTCGGCAATCGCCAATTCAGTTAATACTTTTTTCTATTATGTTGGTGGTGGTTATAATGATTTCGTTGGTTTGGGTGTTGATCGTTTGGCAAAATATTTTAAAATTTTTGGTTTAGGAGAAAAAACTGGCATTGATTTGACTGGTGAGCGAGCTGGTTTTGTGCCGAGCGCCGCTTGGAAAAAAGCAGTAAAAGGTGAAACTTGGTATATTGGTGATACCTATCACCTAGCGATTGGACAAGGTGATTTAACCGTCACTCCTCTTCAGGTGACAAACTACACCGCCGCCGTCGCTAATGGTGGGACGCTTTATCAACCGCGACTAGTGAAATCAATTCTTGATGACAAGAATCAATTAATAAAAGAGGTCCCCATAAAAATTATTCGCAATAATTTGGCCGATTCAAACAATTTGCGAATCGTGAGAGAGGGGATGCGAGAAACAGTGACTGCTGGTTCAGCGCGCAGTCTACAAACTGTTCCAGTGGCAGTGGCTGGAAAAACTGGTACCGCGCAGTGGAGTAGTAAAAAATATCCGCATGCTTGGTTTGCTGGTTTTGCACCTTATGAAGATCCGCAAATCGCAATCGTGGTTTTGGTTGAAGAAGGCAGGGAAGGAAGTTCAGTAGCGACACCGATTGCCAAAGAAATCTTAACCTGGTATTTTGGTGGGCGGGGGAAAGTTAAGCCCGAGACAATTAATGTTATTCCGCCAATTGCCACCAGTACGGTAATCGATTAAATATTAAAACACGATAATCTATGCCTCTTTGGTTACACCTCTCAATTCATTTTTTATTAGCAGTTCTTGTCGGCTGGATTTTTTGGCGCGCTTCAAAATTTCGTTGTCTGTCTTTTATAGCGGCAATCATGGGCGGCTTTTTGATTGATGTTGATCATATTATTGAATATATAATTGTCTTTCATCGCTTTTCATTTTACGGTTTTATTAATGGTTGGCAATTTCTCTGGAGTGGTAAGAGTTATTTAATTTTTCATGCCTGGGAGTTTCTTCCGATTCTCTTGTTGCTTGCATATTTGTTGCGTCGTCGTCAGAAGATTGCAATATTTTTGGCTGTTTTGGCCGCCGCTGGGGCGGTGCATTTGGCAACTGACTGTTTAATTAACCGATATCCGCTTGAATTCTATTCTTTGGACCACCGGCTTCTTCATCGTTTTTCCGCTCAAGAGTTGATTCCTGCCCAAAACATGGAGTTAAACCAATGGTATTACCAAAAATGGTTTGGTGAGATGGAAAGGGAGGCGGTGAAATAGCTTGACATAAAATAAATTAAGTGTTAATTTAGGGGCATAAAAACAGGACTTTAAAATCTAAATAAAACTTTGTTATAGCTGAAAGTGGTCTAATTTTTAGGGATTAACTATTTCCAGCTGTAGCAAAGTCAACGAAGATTTGAGAACAGTAGAAATTGCAACATAGTTAATTTATTAACACCGTTGCTAAACATAGGAGGTATAACAATGAGCGACAACAAATTAATGCTCGATGTTAGTCAGGCCCATGAATTAAAAATGGCCTTCCGCCGTAATGGGTGGACAAATCAAGATATCAAAACTCTGTCCGAGGGGAGTGTTCTCAGGAGAGTTTTGGCTTTTATTAACGGAAATGTCGGAATTTCGTATCCAGAGCACATCATTGACTGTGATGCTGCACCATCCGAACCCGAAGGTTTAACTTTAGTAAGTCACAAAAAGGGTGGATTGTTTAAGTATAATTCAAATATCCAGCTTTATTTGTCATCAAGACAACGAAAAGGGGGTCTTTCCACTGGAAATGAAATCCGTGGTGAATTGGAAAACAGCCCTGTCCTAAACGCTAATGTTTTGGATTATCTGTATCATTACCCAGAATTAATTCCAGAAAGCTGGGACGGTCTAACAATTTTCTTTTGGGGCACTATTTATCGTAACGAATTCGGTTCACTTTGCGTGCGTTATCTGGACTTAGTTAATGGTCTCGGTCAAGGACGTAAAAGTTTTGATTGTAACTTTTTTAGTGATAGCCCAGCTGCCCTTGCAGACCCTTCTTAGCCTTCTGGCTCTTAGATTCTTGCAATTTTATCCTCAACCTCAGTTTGCTTTTAAGCGGGCTGAGGTTCTTTTTTTATTCCAAAACCCCTTATTAGCACTCTCTTGACTAGAGTGCTAAGTTACTATATAATACAAAAGCAAAGATAAAAATATGATTTCCGACCGCAAAAAATTAATTCTCCAAACCATTATTAAGGAGCATGTCCAAACCGCTCAGCCGGTTTCGTCTGGTCTTTTAGTGGAAAAATACAAGCTCAATGTTTCAACCGCCACAGTTAGAAACGATATGATGGAGCTCGAAGAAGAGGGTTATATCTTCCAACCTCATACTTCAGCCGGTCGCATTCCAACACCCCGTGCCTACGAAGAGGAAGCGAAAGCCTTGAGTGAAGATGGGAAACGAAAACCTTTGAAAGAATCGGAAAGAAACGCTTTAAAAAATATCTTTGTAAACGACGAAGTCGCTTTTAAACAATTAGCCAAAACCATCGCTGAATTTTCTGGCTCCGCAATTTTTTGGGCCTTTCATAAAAATAGCTTTTTTCATACAGGCCTCGCAAACTTATTTTCTCAGCCAGAATTTCGTCAGGTGGAAGCGGTTTGTGATGTTTCTGGCGTGATTGATAAAATGGAAGAAATTATTAGTGGCTTGTTTGAAGAATTGCCTCTTGGTACGAGAATTTTGGTTGGCGAAAGCAATCCTTTTGGAAATTTCTTGAGTGTTACTTTATTAAAATATAATAATTCTGGTCAATTGGGAGTTTTTGGAATTCTTAGTCCAATCCGCGCTGACTACAGCCACAATCTTTCGTTAGTCGAATTCTTACAAGAACAATTTAATTAAAATATATGGAAATGAAAAAAGAAAACCAAATTTCTGTCGCCGTTCACGGATTTATCGTTAATTCTCAAAATGAAGTTTTATTACTGAAAGAGAAAGAAAGTAATCTGTGGCTAGGCTTAACTGGGATTATTTGTCAGGGAAAAGAACCGCAGGAGGCAATTAAGCGCAAAGCGCTCAAAGAATTAAATTTAAAAGTAAATAATTTCAAAATTTTTGATACCGGTTTAGTCGGCGATTTAGTAGTTTTACGTTTTATTGCAACGGATGTTTCTGGCGAAATTAAATTGGAGGGTAAGTATCAAGAATTTGTTTGGTCTAGTTTTGCTGCCGCCAGAGAATTGAAAGATCTTTGCCCACACGTGAAAAAAGCTTTAGTCAAGATGGAAGCAGAAATCGAAGGAGGCACTGCTGATCAAAAATATCTGCGTGCTCTTGCTGATTACCAGAATCTTCTGCGTCAACATGCGGCTGATAAAACAAACTTCATAAAATTTGCCCTATCTAGTTTTTTGGAAGAAATTTTACCAGTTTACGATCACTTGAAAATGTCAGTCGCTACTTTGCCAGAAGAAGAAAAAAATAATTCTTGGGTTGCTGGCGTAACTTATGTTTTGAAGCAGTTCAAAGATGTTCTAGAAAGCCACGGCATTGAAGAAATAAAAACAGTCGGCGAAAAATTTGACCACCACAATATGGAAGCTCTGGAAGGAGAAGGAGAAAAAGTGGTTAAAGAAATCATGGCTGGTTATAAGTTAAATGGAAAATTAATCCGCGCCGCCAAAGTGGTGGTGGGGGAATAATTATATGAAAGAAAAAACGGTTAAAATATGTAGCGCCTGTTTACTGGGGGTGAATTGCCGTTTTGATGGAGCAACTAAAGTTAATAAAAAAGTTTTAGCTCTAGCGAAGAAAGAAATTCTTATTCCAGTCTGTCCCGAGCAATTAGCCGGACTTTCTACTCCTCGAGAAAGAGCAGAGAAAGTAAAAAATAAAGTTCTTACTGAGTCAGGGGAAGACGTTTCTATTAAATTCAAATTAGGCGCTCAGGAAGTTTTAAAAATAGCTAAAACATTAAAAGTTAAAGAAGCAATCTTGAAACAAAATAGCCCTTCTTGCGGTTTTGGCTCAGTATTCGATGGTAGTTTTTCAGGAAAGAAAATCAAGGGAAATGGCGTAACTGCGGACTTATTAAGCAAGAATAAAATTAAAGTTATAACAGAACAGGATTTAAAGTAATAAATTTTTTAAAATTCGCCCGTATCCACTAACCGAATTTATTGTTAGTTTTACGGACGAAACTAAATAAAAATATGTCACTTATCAAATGGACCCCATTCTTCTCTGACGATGAAATGGATAAAGCCTTCGGCGATTTTCTGCCAGCAGTGCGTGGTGACCAATTTGGTTTCACTCCGGCAGTCGATATGTACGAAGACAAAGACAATATTATCGTGGAGACCCAATTAGCCGGGATTGATCCGGAAAAAGTAGATATTTCTGTGGAAAATAATGTTCTCTGCCTGAAGGGCGAAAGCGAAAAAAAGAGCGAAGTAGATGACAAAAACTATTATCGCAAAGAAATCCGCCGTGGCGCTTTTTATCGCAGTATCGCCTTGCCGGCGAAAGTCGATAGCGAAAAAGCGATTGCCACTAACGAAGGTGGTATGCTAAAAATCGTTATTCCGAAAGCGGCCGAAATTAAAGCGAAGAAAATTGAAATTCAGAAAAAATAATTATAAATTATATGGCTAAGAAAATTGCTGCCGATAGTTTTAAGGATTATCGCCAGCTAGCCCTAGAGACTCGCAAATACTTTGCTAAGCTGGAGCAGAAAAACTGCGGTCGCAATTGGACCAGGGAAGAAATTGCTCAAGGATTTGTGGTTGATGTTGGAGATTTGATGTTAGAAGTGATGAAACAGGCTGGTTTGCGAGGAGAAAAAGACCTTAAAAATTTGAGCCATGAATTATGTGATTGTCTGTGGAGCATTTTTGTTCTAGCGGATAAGTACAAAATAGATTTAGCGAAAGAATTTCCAAAGAATATGGAAGTCTTGCAAGCAAAAGTTAAAGATAAACTAAAACAAAAATAATTAATAATAAATAAAATTAACTAATAAAACTATGGGAAAAATTTTAGGAATTGATCTCGGAACCACCAACTCAGCCATGGCAATCATGGAAGGTGGGGTACCAAAGATTATTGAAAACATTGAAGGTAATCGCACAACACCTAGCACGGAAGCGATCTCAAAAAATGGCGAAAGACTAGTTGGTGCGGCTGCCAAAAGACAAGCGGTTATTAACCCGGAAAATACTGTTTATGCCGTGAAGCGTTTGATTGGTCGTCATTTTAAATCTGACGAAGTACAGCGCGATTTAAACACCATGCCTTATAAAATTGTTCAGGCTGGCGAAGGTGTAAAAGTTACTATGGGCGACAAAGACTACACGCCACAAGAAATTTCTGCGATGGTTTTATCAAAAATGAAAGCCGATGCTGAAGCAAAAATTGGAGAAAAAATTACTCAGGCGATTATTACTGTTCCAGCTTACTTCGATGATGCTCAACGCCAAGCAACAAAAGATGCGGGCGTGATTGCTGGCTTGGAAGTGATGCGTATTATTAATGAGCCAACTGCTGCCGCCCTTGCTTATGGTTTTGATAAAAAGCAAGGTCAGAAAATTGTCGTTTACGATTTAGGTGGTGGTACTTTTGATGTTTCGGTTTTGGATATTTCCGCTGACACAGTTGAGGTGAAATCCACTAATGGCGACACCCATCTCGGTGGCGAAGATTTTGATAAAAGAATTATTGATTGGATTATTGCCGAGTTTAAAAAAGACCAGGGCATTGATTTGTCTAAAGACACTTTGTCTTTACAGCGCATCAAAGAAGCTGCGGAAAAAGCAAAAATTGAATTGTCGACTGCGATGGAAACTGAAATCAATCAACCATTCATTACGACCGATGCTAACGGACCAAAGCATTTAGTCATGAAGATGACTCGCGCCCAATTAGAAAATTTAGTGGGCGATTTAGTAGAAAAAACTATTGAACCTTGTAAGAAGGCTTTGGCCGATTCCGGTTTTAGTTTGAAAGATATTAACGAGGTGATCATGGTTGGTGGTATGACCCGCATGCCTTTGGTTCTCCAAAAAGTAAAAGAATTTTTCGGCAAAGAACCAAATTTGAGCGTTAATCCGGACGAAGTAGTAGCCCTTGGTGCCGCTGTTCAGGCTGGTGTTTTGCAAGGAGATGTTAAAGATGTTTTGCTCCTTGACGTTACTCCGTTAACTTTAGGTATCGAAACTTTGGGCGGTGTGGCAACTCCTTTAATTGAAAGAAACACTACTATCCCAACAGCAAAATCTCAGGTTTTCTCGACTGCAGCTGATGGACAAACTAGTGTCGAAATTCATATTGTTCAGGGTGAAAGACCAATGGCTTCCGATAACAAAACTTTAGGTAAGTTTATGTTAGATGGTATTCCGAATGCTCCTCGTGGCGTTCCTCAAGTTGAAGTTAATTTTGATCTCGATGCTAATGGTATTTTAAACGTTAGTGCGACCGACAAGGCAACTGGTAAGGTGCAGAAAATTACCATCACCGCTTCCTCCGGTTTGTCTAAGGAAGAAGTTGAGAAGATGAAGCAAGAAGCTGAGCTTCACGCTGAAGAAGATAAGAAGAAAAAAGATCAGGTGGAAATAAAAAATCAGGCTGATGCGGTTGTTTTTACCACCGAAAAAATGATCAAAGAATCTGGTGACAAAATGAAACCAGAAGATAAAACTGAATTAGAAGCAAAAGTGGAAGAATTAAAGAAGTTGAAAGATTCCACCGACACCGAAGCGATTACCAAGGCAATGGCCGATCTCAATGAAGTCGCTCAAAAAATTGGGGCAGCGATGTATCAAGCAGCAGACGCAGCAAATGCGCAAGCCGCTCCTGGCGCCGAAACCCCAGGGGAAGAAAAGAAAGATGAAAATGTTGTTGAGGGTGAAGTTGAAGAGAAGAAGTAATTAATTTCTTATAGATCATCTCTAATTTATTAGGGATGATTTGTTAATAAAATTAATACAATTATCATAATGTCCAAAGACTATTACAATATTATTGGCGTTCAAAAAGGCGCCTCCGCTGAAGAAATAAAAACTGCTTTCCGAAAAAAAGCTCACCAACATCACCCAGACAAAGGTGGTGATGCTGAAAAATTTAAAGAGCTTAACGAAGCGTATCAAGTGTTGAGCAACCCCCAAAAACGTCAGCAGTACGACCAATTTGGTTCAGATTTTCAGAATGGCCAAGCCGGTGGTGGTTATGGTGGTTTTGGCGGTGGACAAGGCTTTGGTGGACAGGGGATGAATATTAATATGGATGATCTAGGTGACATGTTCGGCGGTTTTGGTGATATTTTTGGCTTTGGTGGCGGTGGTCGCTCAAGGCGTGCAAGCAAAGGACAGGATTTGATTCTTGACCTAAAAATTGATTTTAAAGAAGCAGCCTTTGGTGTCGAAAAAGAAATTTCCTATCCTCGCGTTGGTATTTGCCATTCTTGCCAGGGAAGTGGCGCGGCAACAGGCGCAAAAATAAACTCTTGCGCAAATTGTCATGGTAGCGGTCGCATCTCTCAAGTGCAAAGAACTATTCTTGGCAACATCCAAACACAAACTGCTTGTCCAGAATGTCATGGTGAAGGAAAAATTCCTGAAAAAAAATGTTCGAATTGTCAGGGAACTGGCCGAGCACGGGTTGAGGAAAAGTTCACTGTAAAAATCCCGGGAGGCATTGATAACGGAGAATCGATTAGAGTATCTGGTCGGGGTGAAGTTAGCGAAAAAGGAGTTCCGGCCGGTGATTTATTAGTGAGAATAAAAATTATCCCTCATAAAAAATTAGCTCGTGACGACGACGATGTTCGTAGTGTTGAAATTATTGATGTTAAGACAGCAATTTTGGGAGGAAAAATTGAAATCGAGACTCTCGATGGAACATACGATCTAAAAATTCCCGAGGGCACCCAACCAAACACCGTTTTTCGCTTAAAAGAGCGAGGTATCACCCGCTTACGCGGGCGCGGACGCGGTGACCATTTTGTGGAAGTAAAAGTTGAAATTCCAAAAACAATCAGTCGGCAAACCAAAAAGACCTTGGAAGACTTGAAATTTTAAAGTTTTAACTAAATAATTTTTATATTTTTATTTGCTAATGTTTTTTCGTAGGTAAAAATTGATAAGTCTTTTACCCCAGACAAAAACCCTAGCAAATAAAAATATAAAATATTATTCTATGCAATTTTTTGACACCCACTCTCATGTCAATTTCAAAGATTTTAAAGATGACGCCGACGAGGTGATTCGTCGCTCTTTGGATAACAATACTTGGATGGTGTTAGTGGGGGCTGAATATAAGACTTCAAATCGTGCTCTGACTTACGCTAATAAATATGAAAGTGGTGTTTATGCAGCAGTCGGCTTGCACCCAACTCATTTGGAAGAAGTTATCGCTCACAGTAGTGATGAAAAGGGGGCCACTCAATATTTAACGAGGGGTGAGGACTTTAATTATGCAACCTATGAAAAACTCGCAAAGTTTGAAAAGGTTGTGGCGATTGGTGAAATAGGCTTAGATTATTATCACTTTGACTTATCCGGGGACATCACGGCTATCAAGAAAAAACAAAAAAAGATTTTGTTAGAGCAATTAGAATTGGCTCGTTCTTTGGATTTACCAGTAATCATTCACTGTCGTCAGGCGCATGCTGACTTGTTGCCTCTTTTACAAGATTTTAGAAAAGAAAATCGTCATTTAATGTCTCAGGATAAACCGTGGGGGGTAATCCATTGTTATTCTGGTGATGAAAATTTAGCTTGGGAATATTTTAAATTAGGTTTAATGATTTCTTTCACTGGTTTGATTACTTTTAGCCAGATGTGGGATGATTTGATCCGCAAAATTCCTTTAGAGAAAATTATGATTGAAACGGACTGTCCGTATATGACTCCAGAACCATATCGTGGACAACGAAATGAGCCACTATTGGTACAATACGTTGCTGGGAGAATCGCGGAGATTAAGGGTTTAAAACTAGAAAGAGTCGCAGAGGTGACTACAAATAACGCCAAGAGATTTTTCGGAATATAAAAGCCAACTCGTTGAATGTGGTGGCTTTTATATTGACTTCCTCTAGTATTTGCGCTATAAATGTAAGGGAACATTAATTTTTATCAATAAAAAGGGGTGTGTCTCCTTTTTTATTTTGCCTTTATGTCAGTCGGTGAACCAAACACCAACAAGACCTGGCCAATTGCCATGAGAACAATGGGAATTGCTTCGGCTTGGATTGTCGGTCCAGTTTTGCTTGGCTTGGTGATTGGGAAATGGCTCGATCGGAAGTATTCTTCTGATCCTTGGTTGCTTATTATTTCTTTAGCCTTTTTCTTCGTTATTTCCATGTTTGGTATTGTGAAAAATGCCATGAAAGAATTTAAAAAAATCGAAGAAGAGGCTAAAAAAAATCAAGAATAGTTTATGTCAGCAGGACAGGAGATTTTACACGAAAATACTTTGTTTGCCGAACCGATTTTTCAAATCGGCTCTTTCACGGTTACCAATTCTTTATTGAATTCCTGGTTGGTTGTTTTTGTTGTGCTTGTTCTCGGTCTGCTGATTAGAAAAAAAATCAAATTAGTCCCACGAGGGATTCAGAATGCCTTTGAAATTATTTTCGAAGGCTTTTTAAGTATCTTCGATGGTGTTACTGGTGATAGAAAGCGTTCGATGCAATTTGCTCCCTTGGTTCTTGCCTTTTTCTTTTTCATTTTATTAAACAACTGGCTCGGTCTGCTGCCGGGAGTTGGCTCCATTGGTCAAGTGATTAGTGAAAATGGAGAATTAATTTTTGTGCCATATTTCCGCGGTGCTACGGCTGATTTGAACACCACCCTCGCTCTCGCCACTATCGGTGTCGTTTTGAGTCATATTTTTGGGGTTTTGGCGGTTGGCGGCTGGAATTATTTGAATAAATTCATTAATATCAAAGCTTTCTTGGAGATACCTAAGAAAATCAAAAAAGACCCAACCATTCTTTTGGTTAATCCAATTAAAGCGTTTGTTGGCTTGATTGAGGTTATTGGTGAATTAGCAAAAATTGCCAGTTTATCCTTTCGTTTGTTTGGTAATATTTTTGCCGGCGAAGTTCTTTTAGCGGCAATGTCAGCAATTCTCGCTTTTGGTATTCCGATTCCGTTTATGTTCCTGGAAGTTATTGTTGGTTTGATTCAGGCTTTAATTTTCGCCATGTTAATTTTGACCTACCTGACTATTGCCACTAACGCGGAAGAACATTAAGATTAATTTTAATATATAAAGAATTAAGTAATTCGGTTTGTTCAGCGTTTATCTTTATACGCTTCGCAGCTGAAAATAAACAGTATGGAAAATGTAATGTTAGCAAAAGCCTTGGCTATCGGCCTTGGTTCTATCGGTCCAGCTCTTGGTATCGGTTTTATTGGTGCAAAAGCCATGGAAGCTATTGGTCGTAATCCAGAAGCTGCTGGTAAAATCTTAGTACCAATGCTTTTGGCTTCAGCCTTCGCGGAAGCGGTTGCAATTTATGCTCTCGTTATCGCTTTTAGTATCAAATAATAGTTTGGTTCACTGGGTCGAATAAAATTCGGCCTAGTCATTAGCTTATTATAATAAAAATATGGAATCATTAGTTTCTACCTTTCACCTTGATCTAAAATTATTTATTGCCCAAGTAATTAACTTTGCTATTGTTTTGGCGGTCCTTTACTATTTCGCTTTTAAACCAATCGCTAAAGTAATGGATGAGCGGAGTCAAAAAATTGAAAAGAGCTTGAGTGATGCCAAAGAAATCGAAGCAAAGCTCAATGAGGCGGAAACAGAAAAGAAAAATATTATTTCTGAAGCCAAGAAAGCAGCTACTGAAATTCTTGAAATTGCCAACACCCAAGGTGAAGCGCGTCAGAAAGAATTAATTGCTAAGGCAAGAGAAGACGTCGGTCAGATTATCAATGCCGAAAAAGCGAAAATTCAAGTTGAAAAAGCTGAGACCCTGAAGGCCTTAAAAGCTGAAACTGCCGAACTAGTTGTTTTGACTGTTGAGAAGTTATTAAAGGAAAAAATGGATAGTACGAGAGATCAGGAGTTAATCAAAAATCTGGTTAAATAGTTGATATGAAAATTTCCGCAAAACAATATGCTCAGAGCTTATACGATTCTATTATTGGCAAATCCACAGAGGAAGCTGAAGTAGTTTTGCGTAGCTTTGTGGCAGTTTTGGGAAGAGACAGGGTGTTAAATCGTGAAAAAGAAATTATTGCCGCCTTCACGGAAATTTGGAATAAGGAGAACGGGGAACTAGCGGCATCAATTTCCAGTGCGCACGAACTCGTTCAAAATTCTCGTGACGAAATCACTAATTATCTGAAAAACCGAACCGGTGCGAAAAAAGTTGTTCTAGCGGAAAGTGTGGATGCGAATTTGCTTGGTGGATTTGTTTTGAAATATGAAAGCAAAGTATTGGACGGCAGTTTGAAAGCGAATCTGGAAGACTTGAAGGCGAACATGAAGAAGTAATTGTTCTTTTGGAAATAAAAAAACAGTATATACGAATATATACTGCTTTAAAGAAGATTTGCAAAAGCTTTTTTAAGCTGTGGTTTCTTCCTCTGTTTTTTTACTTTTAATTGCTGAAATTATTTGCTCTTCGCTTGCTGCTATAGCAGATAAAATAAAAAAGGTAACAGCAATTATCAAAAAGACTAAATCTCCAGCAGCTACAACATGTTCTGGTACGCTGATTATGGCACCGAATGCAACAAATGTAGCAAAGGCAACAATAATAAAGAAATAAAATTTCATGATCTTAAATTTTAAAAGAATTTATACTGTATTTACATAAACTAACTATATCATAATATAACATATATGTCAACTAAAGACTTTATCATTGAACAACTGAAGACGGAAATATCCGGATTTAAGGCTGAAATTAGCGAAAAATCAGTCGGACGGGTTTTGAAGATTTCCGATGGCATCGCCCTCGTTTCTGGCTTATCAGAAGCGATGATGTCCGAAATTCTGATGTTTAAAACCGCTCACGGCGATGTTGCTGGGGTAGCCTTAAACTTAGAAGAAAACCTCGTTGGTGCCATTATTTTGGGTGAATTTACCGCTATTAAAGAAGGGGATGAGGTTTTAGCTACTAAACGCATTTTGGAAGTACCAGTTGGTGAAGCTTTAGTCGGTCGGGTTGTTGATCCACTCGGTGAACCGGTCGATGGTAAAGGAAAAATTGAGGCCAGCAAGTTCTATCCGGTAGAAAAAATTGCGCCAGGTGTTATTACTCGCGCTTCCGTTAACCAACCAGTACAGACGGGTATCAAATCTATTGATGCGATGATTCCGATTGGTCGTGGTCAACGTGAACTCATTATCGGTGATCGTCAGTTAGGAAAAACTGCCATCGCTATTGATACTATCATCAACCAAAAGGGGCAGAACATGAAATGTGTTTATGTTGCTATTGGTCAGAAAGAATCAAAAATTGCTGGCATCGTTGCCAAGCTTGAAGAAGCCGGCGCGATGGAATACACCACAATCGTTTTGGCTGGCGCTTCCTCTCCGGCATCATTGCTGTATATTGCTCCATACGCTGGTTGTGCGATGGCTGAATATTTCTTGGATAAAGGTGAAGATGTTTTGATTGTTTATGATGATTTGTCCAAACACGCTGTTTCTTATCGCGAAATTTCGCTTTTACTTCGCCGCCCACCAGGGCGTGAAGCCTATCCTGGCGATGTTTTCTATCTCCACTCTCGTTTGCTAGAGCGTGCTTGTAAGTTAAATTCCGATTTCGGTGGCGGCTCAATCACTGCTTTACCAATTATCGAAACTCAGGCCGGAGATTTGTCTGCCTATATCCCAACTAATGTTATTTCTATTACTGATGGTCAGATTTTTTTGGAGCCAGAATTATTTTATAAAGGTAATCGTCCAGCAGTGAATGCTGGTTTATCCGTTTCTCGTGTTGGGTCTTCCGCTCAAATTAAAGCCATGAAAAAAGTGGCCGGTAAAATGCGTTTGGAAGCTGCTCAATATCGTGAACTCGCCGGTTTTGCTCAATTCGGTTCTGATCTCGATGAAGATACAAGAAATAAATTAGAACGCGGCAAGAGATTATATGAAATTTTGAAGCAAGATCAATATCAACCTTTATCAGTTGCCAAACAAGTTTTGATTTATTGGTCATTATTAGGTGGTCACTTGGATAATGTCCCAGTGGAAGAAATTAGAAATTTTGAAGCCGGTTTATATAAATATGCCGATACTAACAATGAAGTCCTAAAGTTAATTACTGAAAAGAAAGAATTGAATGAAGAAATTGAAAATAAGATGAAAGCTTTAGTTGAGGATTATAAAAGCACAGTAGATTACTTATTATAGTAAAAGGCGTTTAAAGAAATCTATAACAGGTTTGTGTATAATTTATTATTAATATTTTTTTGTAAAGATAAAATTAATATCAATTAATTTTAGCCCCAAAAAAAATCCTAGTAATAAATTATACACAAAGCGAAAGTATGGCGAAAACCAAAGAAATATCCCGTCGAATCAAATCCGTTGCTAATACCAAGAAAATTACCAGGGCAATGGAAATGGTCGCTGCGGCCAAGATGAGAAAAGCGTTAGACGCTGTTCTAAAAACTCGCACTTATGCAAATTTAAGTTGGGAGACGGTTTTGCGTTTGGCAAAGCTATCACAATCTAAAAGTGAACCTCTTCATCGATTATTGGTTAAGCGAAAAAAAATTAATCGTGTCGCAATAATTGTCATTACTTCTAATCGTGGCCTATGCGGTGGTTTTAACTCCGCTTTAATCGCGAAGGTAAAAGAATCAATTGTTAGCCACCCAATCCCAACTGATTTTATTATTGTTGGTCGCAAAGGATCGTCACTCTACAATATTCCAAACACCGAGGTGGCCGCTGAATTCCCTAAGGAGGATATTATGACAAACATCGTAGACATCGCGCCAATTACCCGAATGGCCGGTAAGGATTATTTAAGCCGCAAATATGATAAAGTGCTCGTGGCTTATACCGATTTTATTAGCGCCAGTCGACAAGTGGCAAGAGTTAAACAAATTCTTCCCGTTGATCTGAGTGCCGATGAATATTTAGGTGTTACTGGTTCAAATCCAAGCATTGGAGTAACAAAAGAAATGATTGCCGAAAAGAGTGATAAGCACCTAGCGATTGGTCACGGTCACTATGAATTTATTTTCGAACCAAACCCCCGCGCCGTTCTTGATAAGATTATTCCTCGTCTTTTAGAGGTTCAGTTATATCAAGCATTCCTTGAATCCAATGCTTCTGAACATAGCGCGAGAATGAGCGCGATGCATCAGGCGACGGAAGCAGCGAGCGATATGGTGGCTGAGTTAACTTTATTTTATAACAAAGCGCGTCAGGCCGGCATTACTGCCGAAATCGCGGAAATCAGTGCTGGTGCCAATGCACTAGCCGAATAATTTTCTAAGGATAAAAAATAATTAAAATAATATGTCAGAAAAACAAAAAAATATCGGCATCATTAGACAGGTAATTGGCGTCGTCGTGGACGTGTACTTCCCCGAGCACTTACCAGAAATTTATTATGCCCTGGAAATTAATAATGACGGGAAAAAATTAGTACTTGAAGTGGAGCAACATACGGGGGCCAATATGGTTCGTTGTATTGCTATGGGATCCACTGATGGCTTGAAACGTGGAACCGAAGTTATTGATACTGGTGCTCCAATTTCGGTACCTGTTGGTAAAGAAACTCTTGGTCGTATATTTAATGTTTTGGGTGAGACTGTCGATGGTGGTGAACCGATTAAAACTGAAAAGAAATATCCAATTCATCGTCCAGCGCCAAAGTTTACCGAACAATCAAATACCACCGAAATTCTAGAAACGGGTATTAAAGTTATTGATTTAATCTGCCCAATTGCGAAAGGTGGAAAAGTTGGACTATTCGGAGGAGCTGGTGTTGGTAAAACCGTCGTTATTTTGGAATTGATTCATAATATTGCTAGCGAACATGGTGGCTATTCAGTTTTTGCCGGAGTTGGTGAACGTACTCGCGAAGGTAATGATTTGTATCACGAAATGAAAGATAGCGGCGTTCTTGATAAGGTATCGATGGTTTTCGGTCAAATGAACGAACCACCTGGTGCTCGTGCTCGGGTTGCCTTGTCCGGTCTTTCAGTTGCTGAATATTTCCGTGACGAAGCCCACCAAGACGTTTTATTCTTTGTCGATAATATTTTTCGTTTTACTCAAGCTGGTTCAGAAGTTTCCGCTCTTTTGGGGCGCATGCCTTCCGCCGTTGGTTATCAACCAACTTTGGCGACTGAAATGGGCGAACTGCAAGAACGTATTACTTCGACCAAGGATGGCTCTATCACCTCTATTCAGGCCGTCTACGTGCCTGCTGATGATTTAACCGATCCAGCACCGGCGACTACTTTTGGTCACTTAGATTCCACTGTAGTGCTATCTCGTTCGCTAGCTGAATTAGGTATTTATCCAGCCGTCGATCCTTTGGATTCCTCTTCAATTATCCTTGATCCAAAAATAGTTGGTGAAGAGCATTATCAAGTTGCTCGTGGTGTGCAGCAAATCTTACAGCGCTATAAAGACTTGCAGGATATTATCGCTATTTTGGGGATGGAAGAATTATCCAACGAAGATAAAATTGTTGTTGCTCGAGCTCGTAAAGTTCAAAAATTCTTATCTCAGCCTTTTGCGGTAGCAGAAGCTTTCACTGGCCGCGCTGGAAAATATGTGAAACTTTCCGACACGGTTCGCGGTTTCAAAGAGATTTTGGCCGGCGATCATGATGATAAAAGTGAAGACGATTTCTATTTGAAAGGCGGAATCGAAGAAGTTGTACGCCCTGTTTAGGTTTTGGCGAAACTGGCCTCTAATGTTTAATTTATGTCTGATTTAAAAAGTATCAAGTTTGAAATCGCCACACCAGAAAGAGTCCTTCTTAGGGAGGATATCCTTTCGGTTAGTGTGCCAACGACCAGTGGAGAGGTGACTATTTTACCAGATCACATTCCTTTGATTTCTATTTTAAAACCAGGTGTTTTGGAGATTAGACTCCTTACTGGTGAAACCACTCTGATGTCTGTTTCTGGTGGATTTTTAGAGGTTTTGAAAAATAAAATTGTGATTCTTGCTGATACCGCTGAGAAAGCGGAAGAGCTTGATGAGCAGAGAATAAAAGACGCTCGTGCGAAGGCTGAAGAAATGCGAACCAGCGAGAAGTTTAAAGATGATGTCGAATTTGCAGATTTGGCGGTTCGCTTAGAAAAAGAATTGGCTCGCGAACATACCTTGAACAAGTGGCGTAAATTAAAAGGTTTCAAAAAAGAATAGAATTTTTTTAATTAATTGTTGACAACTCTTGTTTTTTGGTATTTACTAAAAGCTTCTGTTGTTTAACAATTTAAAACTATATAACTTATGAAAGATTTTTTGCCAGATATCAGTTTGTTGCCTAGTTTAGAGGCCTATGTAGTCAAGAGCTACTTAAGTTTTAACCTAAAAGATGAAAGATTCTTTAAGATGACCATGTTAAAAATGGCCCATTTTATCTCAACAAGGAATAATCGAATTGATGATTTAATGTCTCCTGAAATTTTGGAGGCCTTAGAAATTAAAAAACGATTTTTTCCTTACGAGACTCCATACCTTGTTCTTTGTGTTGATGGTCGGTTAATGCAGAAAGTTTTTGCTTGTCTCCACGGTAAAGCTTTTTCTGTGCCAGCCGGTGATGTGAAATCAGACTTTCTTCCTCTTCGCGGAAGAGATAAATTATTCCTTAAAAATGGAAAATTTTCCGAAATGTTAGTTGAAGCTCAGAAAAAACAGAATGGTATTTTTCACATTGTTTTTGACAGCCACTTACATTGCGCGGCTGGTAAAATTGCCGCAGAGGATTGTCATTGTGGACCAGTTTCTGATGAAGGTTTGTATGATGACATTGTTAAAAAAATGATGAAGAAAAAAGCAGTTTTAGAATTCTGTCAAAAAGAATTTCCCACTGCCGAAGTATTTGTTTCTCAGACTTCTTTTAATCCCAGTGATGGCTTCATGTTTATTGGTTTGGAAAAACCAGAATGCTTGGAATTCGCTAAAGGGGCTTATACTAATGAAATTATTTCGGAGTTAGTTAAGGATGGAAAAATTATTTCCACCGCCCAAGATGCTGAACACTTTAAAGAACTATTCCAAAAACATTTTTTTGAATGCGACTATCGTGACGACTACCGGAAATCAACAATTGATTTCTGGAAAAATTTTGAGGCCATGTCCGGTGAATTACTTCCGTATTTCGAGGAAAAAATTAGAAGTGTCTTGGAGTTCAGTAACAAGAAAAGAGTAAAGCAATTAGCCTCTCTTTTAGCGGCTAATACGTTTAATGGCTATTTGCATAATCATAATGCTGACGGATCGACGAAGCCCTATCCCTACAAAGACCATAAAGAGAGTGTCGTTTCAGTGACACTTTCCGAAAAAGGACCGTTTTCTGGAGCAGAGTCTTTCTTTGTTTATCCAGAAAATAACATGGTGCCGATTGGGATTAAGTTGGGTCGTAATTTGGTGATTAAGAACCGCAGCAATGGCAATATGGCGCCGCTAGAAATAGAAGCGGTTAATCACATCTTTGGTGAAAAAGCCGCAGATTACGCAAAAGCACCAGTGCCAGCAATTTTTTTCCAGAGAACAAAAAAAGAAATTTCCGCGGAAGAGAAGAAAAAACTGCAAAGTATTGACTGGTCAGGTTTAGTCGACAACCAATGGTTTGATTGGAATGACCAGGAATTTTCTTCATATTTGGAGGAAAAATTTCCCGACGTTTCAATGAATATATTTAATGCCATGAATGACTTAAGAAAAACGGCGATTAAATTATACGAACCAGGTCAACCAGCAACCGATGACTTGTTAACTGGTCGGATTATTCCTTTTTGGTTTTTATCCGGTCCGGATCGAGAAATTCTCGCACCGATCCCATTCTTAATGAACGGATACCAAAATACTTAATATTTTAAAAAAGCCCCTGAAAATTCAGGGGCTTGTTTTTTTATTTGAGATAAGAAAATTTAAAATAATAGACTAATCAAAACTAAACTCCCGACGGCAATTCGGTACCAGCCAAAATTCTGAAAGTCATTTTTCTGAATATATTTTATTAAAAATTTAATACCAATAATTGCCGTGACAAATGAAGTAATAAATCCAATTATCCAGAGGCCAAGCTGGTTACCTGAGAAGGTGCTGGGATTTTTATAAATATCCAAGACTGTTGCCGCGAGCATTGTTGGGATAGCCAATAAGAATGAAAATTCAACAATGGTTTTTCGATTAATTCCTAAACTCAAACCGCCGATGATTGTTGCTGCTGAACGAGAGACACCAGGAATCATCGCAAAGGATTGGGCGACACCAAGAATCATTGCCTGGCGGTAACTAATTTTTTCCAATTCTATAACTTCATTCTTTGAATTAATAATTTTACTTTTTTTTGCATACCATTTTTCAAAGACGATCAGCAATATTCCGCCGACCAGCAGCGACAAACCAATCACTAGTAAGCTTTCTAATAAGAAATTCTTAATAATTTTATACATCCCAAGACCGATAATTGCTGTCGGGATGAAGGCGGCGGCCAGTTTCCAGACAATGGAAAAATTTTGCCAAATGCGCTTCCAGTACAAAACAACGACCGAGAGAATTGCCCCAAGTTGAATAGAAATTTCGAAAGTTTTGAGAAATTCGGAGGAAGGGATTGCTAAAAGCTTTCCCGTAATAATCAAGTGAGCGGTTGAAGATATGGGTAGAAACTCGGTGATTCCTTCAATAATACCAAGAATAAGTGCTTGAATAATGGTCATAAGTTTAGGTTATACATGATATTTTAGCGCAATCTAAGTGATATGGCTACTACTTGACATAAATAATATAACGTGATAGCATGAACAGTTAGGATAAAATATCATATCAATGGTAGTCGCTATTGATAAATCCTAATTCAAATATACATTAACAAAAAAGGAACAAAAATGAAAAAAAAGCTGATTATTTTAGTTTTAATGGTTTTTAGTGTTGGAGCGATTGCTCAGAAATCAACCTTTCAAGACGTTTTTTACAAAACGATCGAAATGAACAAAAGTCGTTTTAAAAATGTGAATAACATCAAAATTGGGGACACAGTGTTTTTCCCGGGAAGGCTTGATTCAAAGCCTGAGGCCTGGATCGCTGACACTCCTTCCGTTCGAGGGGTCCATGATTGTTTCTATCGCCTTACTGAGAAATATATGGCCGGTGAACTAAAAGTTGTTCCAGTCGATACGATAAAAGTTATTCCTCCTGCACCACCAATAATAGTGGAGTCAACAGAAGTAAAAAATATCTGGGCGATTGGGTGGTTAATACTTGCGATACTGTTTATTCTCGTTGCACTTGCCTCGATGTTCTATATGATTCATCATTTAGCAAAACGTAGTAATGAAAATCAGATTAATCGTAACCCGGTTATTCCCGGTGGTTTGTCTGATAATCCAGAAACGGCGATAAATCAACTTAACGCTGCTTACCCAGGTCTTTCACCAGCAGTTACCGTTGAAAGAGGCGTGGTAGTCGCTCCACCGGATGTTTCAGAAGTTCGAATTCAAATGACCTTTGCCAATGGAACACGCACCGTGTTAATGCGTTCAGGTGAAATTACCACAAAAGTTACTCGCCAGGATGGATCAATTAACTATTATCGCCAACACTGTGGTAATCTTATGGGAGAAATTCTTGATGGAAGTCATGAATTACCTGAAGGTTGGAGATTTGTTCCGGACAACACTACATCTGCAATTTATCAAGCGCCGGTCGAAGAGACTGTTTCACCAGAAAAAGTGACTCAACCGGAAGCCACTAATGATTCTGATAGCATCATAAAAATTCTACAAGAATTAACTGCTATGGGCGTTGTATCTGCGACCGTAACGGTGAATGTTGCCACTGTTACTTATCAAAAAACAGCAACAAAAGTTAAGGTGACCAAAAACTAGTGTCGCTTTGATTCATTAACATTGAACCCATTTTTCATGCGAAAAATGGGTTTTTTATTATAGGAAAAAACCGCCGGCGTCAGCCGGCGAGTGCGTTTAAAGG
>JBMOHF010000002.1:0-108128 GCA_049317985.1 Patescibacteria group bacterium | reverse complement strand
AAATAAACAAGGTTTTACCTTAATCGAACTTCTTGTTGTAATTGCAATTATTGGTTTGTTGGCGACTCTTTCTGTTGTTGCTTTAAATAGCGCGAGAGTAAAAGCTCGTGATGCCAAGCGTTTGGCGGATGTCAGACAAATTCAAACAGCCTTGGAATTATATTTCAATGCCTCGAGCTCTTACCCGGTTGCGGCTTCAGCGCTCACCCTCGGGACTGGCGCTGGAACATTCTTATGTGAAGACACAACCTTCCAATCGGCCGCTTGCACCGCAAATAAACAGTTAATGACCTCTCCAGCAGCACCAACACCAGCCGATTCTCCTTGCACCACCTCCAACAACCCTTATATCTTTACTAGCAGCGATGGGAAAACTTATACTTTAAATTATTGTCTATCAACTGGAGCCGCAACTGCCACTCCTTCAGGTATTAAATAAAAAGTATGGGGAAAAGTAAAGTCGGATTTACTTTAATTGAACTCTTGGTTGTTATTGCAATTATTGGTCTATTGGCGACTCTCTCGGTGGTTGCCTTAAACACTGCCAGAATTAAAGCTCGTGACGCCAGGCGTGTTTCTGATATCAAACAAATCCAAACAGCTTTAGAGCTATTTGCTGATGCTAACACATCTACCTCCGGCATCTATCCCGCGGCTTTAACTAATCTAACACCAACTTACATGGGTTCTGTTCCAACTAACCCAACACCAACTAACGATGGTTCTTGTGCTGTTGGTGCGACCTACACTTACGCTACTAGCTCCGCGACTTCCTACAACTTGTCTTATTGCTTATCAACTGGCGCGGCTACCGCGACTCCGGCCGGTATCAAATAAAAAATATGAAAAAAAATAAACAAGGTTTTACCTTAATCGAACTTCTTGTTGTAATTGCAATTATTGGTCTATTGGCCACTCTCTCTGTGGTTGCTCTAAATAGCGCTCGTGTAAAATCTCGAGACGCAAAACGCTTGTCCGACATTAGGCAGATCCAAACTGGTTTGGAATTATATTTTGATGAAGCGTCGAAATATCCAACTAACGCGATTGCTGCAACTCTTTCAAGTGGTGGAGACTTCGCTTCCACCGCCTCGGGGACAGTTTATCTTGGTCGAGTGCCAACCAACCCAACTCCAGTGAATGACGGCATTTGCTCCAGTTCCGCGGCTTATACTTATACGCAATGGAATTCTGGTGCTTCTTACACCTTGTCCTATTGTCTCTCTGATATCGGGAATTCAACTGCGACACCGACAGGAATTAAGTGATTTTGAAACATTATTAAACCCTTGCTTCTTAACAGGGGTTTTTTGTTTTTCGGTTTCTGTTATAATTAGGTTATGAAAAATATTCCCGAACAACACTTTCTACAAAGTGATTTTTGGTTCAATATCTTATCTTCGGAAGGAGAGATTGTTTTGAATTTCGCTAGACTTACCACAGTGAAAGCTCTTGAAAAAAAACTTCCTTTTGGTGGTAAGTATTTATATTTTCCCCGTGGACCAATTTTCCCGGAAAACGAACCTGAAAAAAAAGAAATATTGGCTGAAATTTTTGAAAAAAAAATATCAAGTAACTTAGTTTTTGTTCGTGTTGAGCCAAATTTTGCTGACTTCAATTTTCTGAACGAATTTTGCAGAATAAAAGGGATTCAAGCGGAGAAAAGCATTAACTTGCAACCACAAAAAACTCTAGTTCTTGATCTAAAAAAAGATCTCGTTGTTCTTGAAAAGGAATTGAGTCAAAAGACGAGATATAATATTCGTTTAGCTGAAAAGAAAGGTGTTAAAATAGTTAAGGGGATAAAAGATCAATTTTCGGAATTTTGGCGCTTAATGAAATTGACCGGCGAAAGAGATAATTTTGGTATTCACACCAAAGGGCATTATGAAAAATTAATTTCCCTCGGTGGCGATAATCTTGAACTATGGCTTGCAGAGTTTGAAGGACAAGTAATCGCTGCGGGGATATTTTGTTTTTTCGGTTCGCAGTCCGTTTATCTACATGGAGCTTCTGATAATAAATTTCGCAATTTAATGGCTCCGCATCTTTTGCAATGGACAATTATTAAAGAAGCAAAGAAAAGAGGCTGTCTCTTCTATGATTTTTATGGGATCGATGAAGAAAAATGGCCAGGTGTCACTCGTTTTAAGAAAGGTTTCGGTGGGGAGGTTTTGGAATACCCGGGAACTTATGATCTTGTGTTAAAGCCGAATTTTTATTATTTATACCAAGGAATGCGTTTTGTTCTTCGGAAACTAAGGAAGTTTTTATGAATATTGAATTAATAAATAAAACAAAAAATAAATTACCACTAAGCGAATTAAAAAATCTTGCTGAATTTTTTGCAAAAAAATATCGATTGAGTTTTTCTTCGCTGGCCGTCGTTTTTGTCGGGGAACAGAGGATTAAGACCCTGAATCATCAATATCGCGGCCAGGACACCCCGACTGATGTTTTGAGTTTTTCCCCGGCTAATTTTCCCGATGCAGCTGCTGAACTAATTATTTGTCCACTTCGAGTTTTCCGTCACCAGGATTATCGTGAGGTTTTTTTGGATTATCCAGAACTGTTTTCGTCTCGTCTAAATGCTACTTTGAAAAAGAAATTAGATCATTATCTGCTTTGTTTTGTTCTTGTCCATGGTTTATTGCATTTAGTTGGATATAATGATGAAAAAGAAAAAGATCGTCTAGAAATGGTTGCTGAGGGTAGAAAATTTTTAGCAAATAAAGATTTTTTAATCAATTAATTTGTGTTATAATATACTAAAGATGAAAACAAATTTTCTGAAAATTAATTCTATTTTTCAGCCTTCTTTATTTGGAGTGTTGTTTTGTTTTTCTTGTCTATTTTTTTTAACGGCCCCTCTTTCAGTGAGCGCCTCGGTTAATCACAATGTTCGTGGTTATGCAAAGTTGGTAAACACTGGGTCTTATATTAGTCTGAATTGTTTTGATGACGCGGGTGGCGGAAAATTTCCTTTTAATTTTCCCATTCAATTTTCGATTGCTGCTTGCGAAGTTAATGATCATGGTGTTAATATTGATAGCTTTGGTAATTTTTCCGGTTCCGCTTGGCACTACATTTATGGCGATATTAATTTTGAAACATCCACGAGCTCGCCAATCGAGGTCCCAGACGAGACTTTTCGAAATAATTGTCCAACTAGCACCGACACCGGTTTAACCTATTGTACTTCAGTGAGCGGTTGTTCTGCCTGTTTAGTGAGAAATACTGACGGAACTCCGGGAAATATTTATGGCTATGCCAGGGTTGCAGGTTTTGTTGGCAACCAGTCTGAAGGCGATGGTTGGATAAAACTTGATGGTTTGACGGTGGATTCTTTCGAAGCCGGAGATTCTGCTGGCAGTTTTCATGGCGCGGTCAGTGATAAAAATTCACCGGCCAGTGTTGGAGCAATTAAATTTAATTGTTTAGACGACAATACTTGTGCTTCTGATCCAGATAATTTAAACTGGAAAACTTATATTTGGTCGCTGTGGGTTGGTGAAATGTCTGCGCCAAATTGGGGTTATAGTAACGCCTGTGCAGGTGACGCTCTCGGAGCGGGACTGAAATGGAAGTTGACTAGCGGTAAACAAAAACGATGGGAAATAATTGTTAGCGAAAATGATGTTTTGGATACGAATAATCCTTCTTTCTATGCGACCGGTTATGATGGCGGATCGCATGGTGTTGGTTCCTATAATTGTCGCTCAACGATTGAAAATTGCGGTTTAAATTATGATAAATCTTATAATTGGTGGTTAAAGCTGTGGTATTCAATCAATGAAAATGATTCGGAAGTAGATTGGCAGTCAACCCCGTGGCTTCGTTTTGACCATACGGCAACCAGCAGTATTGGTAAGTTAGTCCCTTCTTTTAGCGAATTCACTAGTGAATATAATTTCACCACTTTTAAGAACGAATTCCCGAGATTCTGGTATGACACCTCGGCAACACCAACACCGCTCATTGTTGGTAGTAGTTCGGAATTTATGGCTTACGCAGAATACACCAATCCAACCGAGCCTAATACTTATTATGATTGTGAGCCAGGAAACTGTCGTTACCTTTGGTCGTCAGATGACAACTCTGCAAAATTTTCTCCAAAAGAATCGGAGTTTCCAAATACCCAAATAATTTTTCAACGTCCAACCGGAACAACGATCACGGTTCAAGTGACCGATAAAAACGGCTATTACTGTGACAAAACCACCAACGCGGTTAATGCAAATTTCTCAATGCCTTTGTGGAAAGAAATTAAAGTGAAAAAAAATGCTAAATAGATTATTAAAAAAATCTTTCCCCGCTTTTTCGATAATTGAAATGTTGGTTAGTATTGCAATTATCACCTTAATTAGCACAATGTTCGTTGCTAATTATCAGGGAAATGTTCGTCGTTCAGATTTGGTGATGTCCGCTAATATTTTGGCAGCCGATACTCGCTTAGCACAGTCTTTTAGTCTGGGGCTCATGAAGTATGATAATGTTTTTCCGGATGGGGGCTGGGGGATGGATTTCTCTATTGATGATACAGATGTCAGTAAAAATGATCGTTATTATCTCTATGCCGATGGCTATGATCAGGCATCTAATCAAGTTAGAGAGGATAATGAATCACTTCCTGAATACAAGGGTAAAACTGTTATTTTTCCATCTGATATCAAAATTAAAAGTATGAATGTCCACCGAAATGGTGTCTGGCAAACCACAAATCATGTATCAATTACTTTTGTTCCACCAAAGCCCCAAACGATCATTAATGATGTGATGCACGGAGCGAATTGTGACATCGCAATCATCACTCTTGTGAACACTAGGGATGATTCGACAACTCAAGTAATGATCAATTTTGTTGGTTTGATTGATGTTTTGGAAAAAGGTCTATGAAGATTATCTCTTACAATAAAAAAAATAATAATTCCCAGGGGTTTTCTTTGATTGAAGTTATTGTTTCCGTTACTCTATTTGTCTTGATTATTATGTCGACCACGGAAATATTCCGGCTAGTCATTGTTGGGCAAAGAAAAGCAATTGCTTCTCAAAATGTTCAAGAGAGCCTTAAATATTTTCTGGAAGCAACTTCCAAGGAAATCCGAATGGCGAAAAAGAAGGAAGGCTTTTGTGTGGCATATTCAATTTTTCAGTCTCTACCAAATGATCAAATATATGCCGTAGTTGACGCACCCAATAGTAATGGCAAGGCTTTGATTTTTCGTAATTTTTACGATGAATGCGTCGTTTATTATTTGGGCAGCAATGATCTATCTGGACGATTTATTGTGGTGAGGGACGATCTTGAGGCGCCGATTTCGCCGCTGAAAGTAAATATTAGCGAACTAAAATTAGCTTTGCGCGAATATAATTTTGGTCTGACAAATCATCAATCAAGACCGCTAGTAATTATGAAAATTTTTGCTCAGGCCTATACTGGCGAGATTGGTACGGAAACTTACCGAGAATTGGCAGACATAAATATGCAAACAGCTCTAACTTCTCGTTTCTATCGTTAATATGATAATTTTTTCCCACCCCAAAAAACCAGCCTTCTCCTTAATTGAAATTATGGTAATTATTTCAATCGTCTTGGTTGGAATGCTTGGCGTGATGTCTTTGTTGCTCCAAAATCTGAAAGCCCAGTCGATTAATAAAAATCGTTTTGTGGCTTATCAAATGGCACAAGAAGGGATTGAAACAGTCCGTTTGGCTCGTGATACTTATGCAGTTAATGCTGAAGTTTTTTTGCTAGCTTATCCATATGGAGAATATAGCTACTCTTATCAAACAGCTTTAACGCCAATGACAGCAGATGATCAGATGGCAGTTTGTATTGATGCTGATGGTTTTTATAATGACTACCTAAGCTGTGAAAATGCGGCAAGCAAAAGTACGATTTTTCGCCGCAAACTTATTCTTAGTCATGGCGTCGACGATGGGGGTAATCAATTTTTAACGGTTAAAAGTGAAGTTTACTGGATGGAAAAAGAGAAAGAAGATTCTTATACATTAGAAACTCAGCTTTATGATTGGTATACACAATAAACAAAAAAAAGGTTCCGCCCTTTTAATGACCATGCTCATTCTTTTTGGGATTATTGCCGTTGCTTTTGGCGGCGCATCTTTGGTTATTTCTGGGCTGAGAAGCAGCGACCTGTCCGCAAAGTCAACGGTTGCTTACTACAATGCTGAAGCCGGTGCGGAGCGTTTGCTAGCCGAGGTTCGTTCAGGAAGATTTGATCTAGCAACGAGCACTGCCTCTTCTGATCATTTTGTCCCAATAAAATCAGTATATTATAATACCTTAGAGAACGGTGGAAACTATTATGTGGACTATGATCAGGCTGCTGACTTCGGTGGAAAGAGAATTATTTTTTCAGCAATTGGCGACTATAAAGAAGTTAAAAGAAGTGTCGAAGTTAGCTTCTAAATTACTTCCGCCATTTATTATTTTGTGATATAATTTAGTCATCAGGAAATACTAAAAAGAATAAAAACACCCCATGCTTTTTAGGACAAATAAACAAATATCACCAGCAATTATTTTCTCGCTTATTGCGGGAGTTTTTGTTGGTGTTTTTTTTGTTAGCTTGCCAGTCGAAGCTTATTTTGGAAATAATCCGGCCGTTACTTATACCAAAGGAACGAGTGGAACTTTAACGGCGGAAGAATGGAATCTAGTAAAGAATGATTTTGTTAATACCTGGGGAGCAGCACAAATGACGGGCGGCCTGGGTATTGGTACTGCGGCAGATGTTAATGATATTTTAGCGACTGGTACAATCAAGACCAATAATAGTTTTATCGGTAACCTCAGTGCGACCTATATGTCAGCTGGCTCTTTTGGGGCAAACACCGGTGGCGGAAATTATAGTTTTCCTTCAATGTTAGGAATTGGGACAACAACGCCAAGAGTAAAATTGGAAATTCTCGGCACCAGTATTGGGCTACCGGTTGTTGGGACAGACCAGACTAATGGACTTCTTCGCTTGAGTAATAATAGTCAGGCCTATGTTCTAGATTTCGGCGTTTATAATGGTGGTAGTTGGATCCAATCTACCCATAGCGGAAATTTAAGTATTGCGTACAACCTCTTATTAAATCCGAATGGGGGCAATGTTGGGATTGGTACTAACAACCCAACTGTTCCAATTGAAATTGTGACCTCGAATACGAATGTTGCAAAATTTAACGGGAGTGGATTATATTCAGGTTTTCGGGTTAATGCGTCAGCTGGTGCAGGTAATGCTCCATACGTTGCCCTAGATTCAGCAGGTGTGCAAAAAGCTTTCTTTGCTTATGATTTAGCTGGCACCGGGATCACTTCAATTGGCACGGGAATTAATACAAGCGTTATTTCCATAATTAATTCTTCTGGTAACGTCGGTGTTGGGACAACAAATCCCGGACGAGCCTTGGACGTGCAGGCTGGTGCTGCGGAAATACAGATTAAATCAACCAGTGGAACTAATTCATCACTGTTAAGATTAAATAACACCGGGGGGGATTTATTTTTTGGCCGGGAGACTAGCAGTGGCGGGTCTCTAGCAACGGGTGCTGCCGCTTATGCCGGCATAATAAGTGCTTCTGGAAATTACCCACTACAACTTGCCACTAATGCAAATGTAAGATTAACCGTGAATAATTCAGGAAATATTGGGATTGGCACAACCTCCCCAGCCTCTCTATTGGATGTTAATGGAGTAATTAAGATGCGTGGTACTTTAATCATCGCCGGAGAGGATGTTATCAATAAAAACTATCTTGATTCGGCTTTGGCAAGTACAACCGGAACGATTGTTACACAAATTGCGACTAGTAGTTTATGGCAAGGGAGTCTCGTTGGTGATGTTTACAATAATAACACGGGTAATATTGGGATTGGCACAACCTCACCAGCATACAAATTGGATGTTGTTGGGGATATGAGAGTCAAGGGAAATGCCTATTTTGATTATGCAACTTTTATTAAAGACGATAACTACTCTAATGGCGTTGATAGTTGGTGGGGTTGGTATGCTTGGGAAAAAGAATTTCAGTTTAACAAAAGATCTGCGGCCAATGCCTGGCTTCAAAATGTTTGGACAGCCAATTGGGACACCGGCGACTTGGCTTTAGTGCCAACCACTGGGAATGTCGGGATTGGGACGACGACTCCAGATAAAAAATTACATGTGGCTGGAGATATTCATGTTGGTGGCGTAGGAAGTGGTATTTATTTTGATACCACTGGTTCGGTTGCAGGCGCATCAATAATAATGACCGACTATGCCATGACTTTTTTACAAAACCGAGGGGCTCAGTCAAGATTAATATTAGATGATGGTATTATTAAATTAGGCGTTGGTGCTGCGGCAAAAGGAATATATATTAATAGCACCAGCAACGTTGGCATTGGAACCACCTCTCCGACGACTGCTCAACTTGTTATCGCTACTTCCACAACTAGTTATTCTCTCGATGTAGGGAATTATCGTATCGGTAATGTTGGGACACCAATATTTAACACAGACGCAGTCACTAAGTCTTATGTCGACTCCTCGGTCGCTAGCAGTAGTCTTTGGACGGCGAGCGGAACTGCTATTTTTAGTAACAATAGTGGTAACGTGGGAATTGGAACAAATAATCCTAACGCTAAATTAGAATTATTAAGTACCACGGAACAATTAAGATTAGATTATAGTGTGGCAGTGAACACAAAATTTACCACGAATTCTTCTGGTAATTTATTTATTGTTCCAAGCGGGAAAAATGTTTATTTGGGTGATGCCCAAGGAACGGCCACTACTTTAAATTTTTATCAGGGGGCGAATGGAACCGCTGGTAACATTGCCAATATTCGCGCCGATTACAATAACTTTTTTTTAGGAAATCCTAACGGTGGAGTGATTATTGAATATGCCACGACTAAGGCTAAAAGTTTGCAAGTACAAGAGGGTGGCGCTCCTTATGATCGAATGTATTGGTGGTATGATGGAACATCTCTTGGTTCAACAGGAATGAATTTTGAATCTGGTGCGGGTGCAGGAAGTATGAAGTTTAAACTCGGAGGGGGGACAACTCCAAATTTTAGGATTATTGATAAAAATAGTTTGGCGCTGTTTACTGCTTTAGAGGGGGGAAAAATTGGTATTGGTACCACATCTCCAACAACTGCTCAGCTTGTTATAGCCACTTCTGCTACTAGTTATTCTCTTGATGCCGGAAATTATCGCGTTGGTAATGTTGGGACGCCAGTATTTGGTTCCGATGTCGCAATCAAATCATATGTTGATGGAATTGTTTTACCAACATCGACCGCGCCAATCGGTACTCAATCTGGTTTTTGGACGATGGGTACTAGTAATAATATTTATAATATAAACACCGGTTATGTCGGCATTGGAACCACCACTCCCGCTACCGCCTTGCATGTTATTGGAACCGTAACCGCCACAAATTTTAGTGGAAATTTAACTAGTCTTTTAAATGCCAGTAATGTTTCTAGTGGAATATTTGGTTTCAATTCAGGTTTTGGTAATTATGCTTTTTCCAGTAAATTAAGTATTGGCTGGGGAACAGGTGCAACGAGTAACCCAACTGACATGGGACAAGCGGCTGATTTGGCTATCAAAAATTACCTGGCAATAGGTGCCACAAGCACTGGTGGCGTTGCCTTGAAAGTTGTTGGAGACACAATCATCACCGGATCACTTCAAACTCAAACTGGTGCCGACTTTGCCGAAGAATTTGTTACTAGTGAAGATTTAGCGCCTGGAACAGTGGTTGTGATGGGTGATCTTGGCTACAAATCAGTAAAGCCTTGTGCTAAAGAGAATGACCTGACTGTTGTGGGAATTGTTTCAGATAATCCATCGATCATTGCTGGTCGAGTGGAAAGTGCAAATAAAGCAATCGTGGCAATGATGGGAGTTGTTAAAGTAAAAGTCACATCAGCAAATGGAAAAATTAAAAAAGGCGATTTGCTAACCACCTCAAGTATTTCTGGTTATGCAATGAAATCTAGCCCATTCTTTTCTGGGACCGTAATTGGCAAAGCCCTCGAAGATCTTGTTGGGAAAAGAGGAGAAATTAAAGTGTTAGTGAATTTGCAATAAAAATAAAAAAAGTTAACGATAAATATATGGACATGAGCCGCTTTGAAAAAGAAAAAAAAGTATTAATCGTCGTTGGGGTGGTTGTTCTCCTAACTGCGTCGGTATTATTATTTACTTCTTTAAATAAAAAACAAATAAAGGTGGTTGTTGCTCCGCCAACTAGTCAGGAGCCAGTAGTAGTCCAAAAGCCGATTGTTATTCCGCAAGTGCAGGGAACCAAAGACCACTTTCGCGAAGAAGTTCCGGCAAATACCAAAGTCCCAGAAATGAACGAAAAATTAACCGTCGCCCAAGCAGAAAAAACAGCAGTGCCAGGAGTTGTCACACCAGCTGCTCCGGGATCCGATTCAAATTTTCGCAGTTTTGAAATTCGAGCGGAAGGAGGAAAATTTACTCCTAACGAAATAATTGCACGAAAAAATGATATTGTGCATATTAGTTTTACCGCTGTCGATAAGGCTTACGATATTGTTTTCCCAAGCTATGGGATGAGTCAACAGGCGAAGCAGGGTCAAAAAAAGAATCTGGAATTTCAAGCGCTTTCTTCCGGTAGTTTCTCTTATTACTGCGATTCTTGCGGGGGAATGAGTAGTCAGGCAAAAGGAAAAATAATCATTGTTAATTAGTTTTTCTATCTTCTAGAATCAATCAAAATAAGGTATAATAAAAATACAAAAACCTACATGTTGGCAGTCAGAAACAAAAAAATTCTTCTCGCTCTCACACTCTCGCTCCTTGCGGGCTTTTCTGGTTCCCAGGCTTTGGCAGTTGGTTTGCAAGTTGGCACTTCCACTCTGAGCCTTGGCTCGAGTGAAAATATTTTTTATGGTTTGGTTAATGCTAGTAGTAATGCTGCGAGTAATTTTTTGAAATTTGAAAAGGGAGCAGGTAATTCAATTTTCCAGGTTGGCACAAACGGAAATGTCGGGATTGGTGTTGCTGTGCCAAATAATACCATTCAGGTAAATAGCCTAATTAATTTTAATAACACCGATTTGAACACCCTTCTCGGCTATCAGTCTGGGAAAAACCTAGTTGTTGGCGCTCAATACAATACCCTGGTCGGTTACCAGGCTGGACTCTCCACTAATGATGGTGTTTCCGATGTTAATGCTGATCATAATACCGCATTTGGTTATCAAGCGCTTTATCAAAATTTATCTGGTTCAAAAAATACCGCGATCGGCAGAGATGCGATTCGTCAAAATGGTACTGGAGTTGACAACTCGGTTCTCGGTTACGGAGCACTTTATTATAATTATTCTGGTAGTAATAACGTTGCTATTGGCAGGGAAGCTGGCTATATATCAACGGTTTATACTCAAAATGGTACTCAAAATCAGTCGGTAATTATTGGCGCTGGTACAAAAACCCTGGCTTCCGGGGGTACTAATGAAATAATTGTTGGTTACGGTGCGAATGGGTTGGGTTCTAATTCAGTTGTTCTGGGAAACGATAGTATCGCTAAAACAATTCTCAAGGGGAAAGTTGGGATTGGTAGCACCACTCCTGCTAGCGCAACTTTTGTAATTGGAACTTCGGACACCAACTATTCTTTTGATGCTGGGAATTATCGGATTGGTTCCATCGGTACACCAATTTTTAACGCCGACGCTGTCAACAAGGCTTATGTCGATTCCGCTGCGGCTAGTAGTAGTTTTTGGACAGCAAATGGTACGGCAATTTTTAATAATAATAGTGGGAGCGTCGGGATTGGGACTAACATTCCACAATCTAAGCTAGAAGTTATAGACGCTAAGGTGGGAAACTTCTTGTCTAATATAATTACAAGGGATTCTAACGCGATGGGCCTTGGTGTCGGTGGTTCTATTGCCTTCCTTGGTAACTATACCGCTGGCGGAGCGAACACAACAGGCGCTGCAATAGATGCCTATAAAGAAACTGCTACTTCCGGAGAATATGATTTTGCTTTAAGGTTCCACACGAGAACAGACACGGCGGACCCAGGATTAGTTCAAGAAAGAATGCGAATAACTAGTGGCGGCAACGTCGGAATCGGGATAACTAATCCTAGCTACCCCTTTGATGTATATTCGGCAGCGGCAAAATCACAGGCAGTATTCCATGGATATTCAGTGGTTGGTAGTTATGCCGATGATTTTAGTGGTTCTTTGAGAATCGGAACAAATGGAGCGTATTATGGTTTGTTAGACTTCAATAGCTATAATTCGACGCTAACTTTAAAAAGCGGAGATGGATTTAGTGGTTCCAAAATAAATTTTGATTTTGGAAGCAAACATGTAATATCATTAGTATATCCGGATAAAATTGGTGTTGGAACTACTTCGCCGACAACGGCAACGCTTGTTATCGCTACTTCAACCACAAGCTATTCCTTTGATGCTGGTAACTACCGAATTGGTGGTGTTGGCACGCCGGTGTTTAATACTGACGCCGTAAATATGGCATACGTAGCTTCAGCTGTCGGTAGTAGCAGCTTGTGGACTGCGAGTGGCACCTCAATTTTTAGTAATAACGCCGGTAATGTCGGAGTTGGAACAAATAATCCAATATTTAAATTTCACGTTAAAACTGGCAATGACAAAAACTTTTTTGTCGTCGACACTCAAGACGTTCCTTATAGTGTTGCGATCGGTGCCATGAATGACGCTAACACAAACACTATTCCTTTAGAGATTATTGGAAGTAAGGTTATTATGGGAATGACGGGTGGAAAAGTCGGGATTGGCACGGCAGACCCTATGTATAATTTGCATGTTTATGGAGAGAGTTCGGGTGGGGTTATATCTTCTACTCAGAATTTTAGTGACCAGGGAAGTGCCACGGTTGTAGCGCGAGCGGGAGGGTTGGCGGGGCTTGAAAACGCAAGCAGTACTTCTTTATATATGCAAGCCATTGGTGAATATACAGACATTAATGGTTTGGGGCAGGGGTCGGTTAATTTAATAGGCAGTTCAAATAATATCTTTAGCATTCAAAGTGAACAAAGTGATATGCGCTTTGTGACGAAAAGAGTTCCATTTGCAGTAGAAAGAATGAGAATTACTTTTAATGGTTTAATTGGTATCGGAACAAGTTCACCAACCACCGCTGCGTTAGTGATTGGTACTTCAACAACAAATTATTCTCTTGATGCCGGTAATTACCGCCTTGGTAGTGTCGGTACGCCAGTATCGGATACTGATGCCGTGAATAAAGCTTATCTTGTCTCGGCCCTGGCTAGTAGCGGCACTTGGACGGCAAGCGGAACTTCTATCTTTAATAACAATAGTGGGAATGTCGGGATTGGAATAAACAATCCAGCCTCACTATTAACCGTTAGTGCACCTCAAGGCACTACTAGTATATTCGATATCCGTTACTGGGGTTCTTCAATTTTTAAGATTGATTATGGAACTTTCCTTTTCGGTAGAGAACCTGGCGGCAGTATTGGCACTAACAACCCTGTTATTTTTGGAAATAATACTACCTATAGCATGAATAGTTCCCCCTTCTTTTTAATTAATCCAAAATCAGACAACACTGGAAATTTATTTGAAGTGAGAAATGGCGTTAATCCAAAGTTTGTAGTAAGTAATACCGGTGATGTTTCAATCGGAACAAGTACAACCTCTTATAAACTAGATGTTAATGGTGATTTGCGAGTTTCAGGCGGAGCATATTTTGATGGTGGTACTTTCGTGAAAGATCAAAGTGGCGCTCCTGATAGTTGGTGGGGCTGGTATGCTTGGGAAAAAGAATTTCAGTTTAACAAAAGATCTTCAGCTAACGCTTTTATTCAAAATATTTTTACAGCCGATTGGGATACTGGTAATTTTATTTTAGTTCCTAGTGGTGGAAAGGTCGGTGTTGGAAGCACAAGTCCAACCACTGCAACTTTAGTAATCAGCACCTCGACAACTAATTATTCTCTTTATGCGGGTAACTATCGTATCGGCGGCGTCGGTACACCAGTTTTGAATTCTGATGCTGCGACGAAATCATATGTTGATTCAGTAGTTGCTAGTTCTTCTGGTAGTGGCGCTTTTGGTGCCGACATTAACTTAGGTGGAAACAATATTTTAAATGTTAACAAATTAACTGTTAGCACCATCGATCCACTCTACAATATCAATGGTATAAATTACTCTTCTTTTGCTGCTTCAATTGTTGGCGGAGTAAAAGAAGAATATTCGGGAAGAACTAGGGTCGCTTCTTTAGTGAAAAATAGCGACGGGACAATTGAGTATGAAAAAGTTTTCGATTTCGACAAACTTTCTGAAGGCAGTGATTTGTGGGTTTGGCACCAGACAATCGATTTCAACAACGATAACGTTGAGGTGGTCGCCACTCCTTCTGGGACAAAAGCCAGCATTTATTATATAATAGATGGTAGTAAATTAATTTTCCGCTCTGATCGTCGAGCTGATATCTCCTATCGTTTAACTGGTCGCCGTTTTGATTGGCGTTCCTGGCCAACCAGAGCAATTAATCAACAGGAAAAACCTAGTTTCATTCTTAATTTTAAATAAGAAAAAATAATTTGTTCCTCCGCCGCTTTTGATAGATTTGATTTATTAAAAATCAAATGACTACCAAGTTAAGAGGGAAAAGACTTAATATGCCAAACGAAACGCCGACCTTGAAAAAAGGTAAAAATGTTTATTTTGTTTTGGGCTTGGTCTTGATCGTCATCTTTGTTGCGGCGATTTGGGCATCCTCAATGCAAAAACCAATTTCTGTTTCTCAATCAGAAAAACAGCAAAGTGCAGATACTAATACACCAACCCCGGATGGCACAAAAAAACCAGTTGTTGATCCAAATATGCCAGAAATTTTGAAGACCGCCACTACCGTTGTTCCTGGTGCAAATCCAATTTCCAAAACCGGAGTAGTTTTAACGCCAGAAGGGAAGCCAGTGAAAAACGATGCTGCCCCAATGGCTCCCGAAGCTCCTCGCCAAACTTTACCAGTTGATGCGAAAAATCTTTCTAAAGATGTGATTCAAATTGGTGCCTCCACTTCTGGTTTTTCTCCAAAAACTTTCACCGTTGCGGCCGGTAAATCTTTAACAATTTCTTTGAGTTCTGTTGATGGTTATTCTCACGTGATGGTTTTTGATGACGTTAGCCTTCAGTCTGTTGCTATGGGTGTTGCTCCAAGCGAAACTCGAGCGATTTCTTTTAATGCCCCAACTAAAGCCGGGACATATGCTTTTTCTTGCACTGTTCCCGGACACAAAAGTCGCGGTGAAGTTGGTGCAATGATTGTTAAATAAATTAAATCTTAAGTCAGTGAAAAAAATCCCGGCGATTATTTTGCGGGGATTTTTTATTGTTGCTATAATATTCTTAAGATTTAAACTTCTTAGCAATGCAAAGAACTCAAAAAAGCACAACTAGAAAAAAAATAAACTACTCTTTTCGTAGAATCTATTTTTCTTTGCTCTCTGGTGTTTTGTTCGTGTTTGTCGTTATTGGATTTTTCGCCTTAACGGATAATTATGACAAACAGCAATCAACACTGGAACAAAAAAATACCGATCAATTAGCTCAAGGAGTAATTAATCCATATTTATCTTCAGAAGAAAATTCAGCGCTAGAAGTTTTGTCGCGTAATTCTTTTGGGGATAGTTTTACAAGTGATGCTTGGCTTAATCTGGATGAAACAACAATGTTTTTGGATACAAGTGTTGGTGCTCTAATTTTTCCGCCAAAATATACTTTTTTCAAAGAAAAAACTTGTGTTTCTGGGTCCGCTAATTGTACACAAAAAATTAATTATTCCGAAGCTTGTATTGGCAATGATTGTTTGGTGGTAAACGGAAACAGCCTTTCTCTAAAAGGTGAAAATTTGGCTTTGCCAAAACAGTTATCCGAAAAAAGAATAAAAAAATTAGCAATTTATGCTTTTGAAAAAACTTGGTTGATTGGGGCAATTATTAATTTCAACGGACAAGAAAGTTTAGCTCTTTTTCTCTTCGATGGAACTTCTTTTAGCCCATTGATTGGCGAGGGAACTTCTTTAAGTGGACAAACAAAATTTGGTCGTGCTAATGGTTTTTTGGGATTTGGTGGACAAGAAGATGACTTTTTGTTTCTTTATTCCGGCTACGAGGGAATGGCTTATCATTTTAAAAATAAAATTGGTCGAGATGTTTCTGAGTTTTTTGGTCTCCGGGTGACGGCTGGGGGTTTTCTACCTCAGGTGACTCGGGTGCAGGATGAAGCAGGAATTTTTTGGTATATCGCTGGTGCTAACCAAACAGGTGCCCATTTCTTAAAATTATGGCAGAACGGAACGGAAGATCTTCAGGGTATCGTTGATCTCAGTTCAATTTTTAATTCAATTAATCCTCAGCCACAGTCAATATTTATAACTTTTGATCTGCAAAATGAAACAAGGACTTTGCACTTTTTAGTTCATAATGAAAATCAGAAAAAAGCAGAAATTTGGCGTTTTTTCGACTTGGGTTTTGATAATTCTTTTGATCGTCTAGTTGTCTCAAAAAATGTTAACGAAAAAAAATATTTAGTTCGAGGCGCTGTCGCTTCTGGTCTTGGATTAAATCTGGGGTTCAGTGTTAATAGTCCGCTGATTCAGCTTTCAAACAATGAACTAGACTGGTTGGGGACTGATTTGGATAAAGAACTTAGTTTTCCCGATAAAAACGGGAACGAACTTTTTTGGCGAATAAAGTTTCAGAAAAATAATGATCGAGATTTTTCGCCTTATTTTAGCCATCTTAATAACCTGGGATATCGTTATTTGAGTCGGTAATTGTCACACAAAAAAAGTTGTTGTTGCCCTTTGTTAGTGCTATAATTAGATTAAAGAATTAAATGACAAAATATATGAATAAAAAAATAATTAAGTCAGCGGTTTGTCTTTTGGTGATTTTCAGTTTATCTTTATTTTTTTTAGATTCAAAACCAGCGCTCGCTCTTGGTAATCTTACTGTGAATACAAACGGAACTTCATTACTTTTTTCAAGCAATAAAGCAACTGGTGCTAACGGTTTTAATATTTGGCTCGGGGGTGGTGGGCAAAGTTCATCTGGCACTGGTACACAGGGAAGCTACAACTCGGCAGTTGGTTATCAGGCCTTGCAAAACAGCACAACGGGCAGATGGAATTCCGCCTTTGGTTATCAATCACTTTATTCGTTAAACTCTGGAGCAAGTAATGTTGCACTTGGGTTTCAATCTCTTTATTCTTTAACCAATGGATTATATAACACCGCTATCGGTTATCAATCGATGATGGCTGGTCCATCAGTTATAAATAATGTGGCGGTTGGCTATCGTGCCCTTGCTTCAACTACTGGTTTAGAGAACGTGGCGGTTGGTAGCGAAGCGCTCAGCTCGAGTGTTGGTGCATATGGTAGTGTAGCAATTGGTTATCAAGCTCTCAAGTTAACCACGGTCGGTTATAATACCGCCGTTGGCCACGCAGCTCTCGCAAACAATACGACAGGTACAGGATTAGTCGCTTTTGGCTCTAATGCTTTATATGGTAATACTGACGGTGTGAATAATTCCGCTTTGGGGTATGGTGCTTTGCAAGCCTCTCCGATGGGCTCTGACAATACAGCTGTGGGGGCTGGCGCACTTAGTGCGGTAAAAACTGTATCAAGTGTACAGGCTGGTTTTGAGGGGGTTGGTGCTGGAAACAAAAACACAGCAATTGGCTCGGACGCCCTGGGAGATAATGATGCTGGATATGATAACGTCGCGATAGGTTATCGAGCAATGAAGTATGGCCTCTATGGCGCTCACAACGTGTCAATTGGCAACTATACCTTACAAAGTATGGGAACATCTCACATGTACGACTCAGATAATGATGATAATAATACAGTAATCGGCTATAGCGCATTATCTAGTTTCGTCGAGGGTCTGAACAACACAGTGGTTGGTTATAACTCATTAAATTCATTTATGAGTGGCTCCAATAACACGGTTATCGGGGCAAATGCTTCTTTAACAGATGGCTTATCCAATCATGTCTTAATCACCGATGGCAGTGGAAATAATCGTATTTTTATTAACGACAGCGGCAGTATTGGAATTGGAACAACTACTCCGGTGACGGCTAGCTTGGTCTTGGCGAACGCAATTAGTAATTATGCTCTGGATGTTAACAATAATCGAATTGGCAACGTCGCCAATCCTTTATTTGACGGAGATGCGGTTAATAAACTGTATTTTGATTCAGCAATAACCCTTAACACCTTGAGTATTGCCAGAACACCAGTTGCTGATGCGAATTATTCCGCAACCACAACTTCACGCTTAATTGCTTATACTAGTATCAGTGCGCCAAGAGTGGTGACAATTCCTGCTGCCGTTTGCACAGCTGGTCGAATCCTGACTGTTAGCGATGAAAGCGGAAGTGTTTCAACGGCCAACAAAATCACCATCACCCCAACTTCGGGGAGTATTTCTGGTACGTCGACTCTGGTTTTAAGTTCGGCTTATAATAGTGTGGATATTTATTGTTCTGGTGCAAGCAACGCTTGGTTTATTTATTAAAAAGTATTAAAATAATTAACGTTTCTAAATCATTACTTTGTTGTAAATAATTAATTAACTATTTATAACAATATAAAAATTATGAAAAAATTAAAAGAGAGCTGGCTCATTATGGGCGCAATCGGTTTTTTTGTGATGAGTGTTGTTTTTGTGGTTATCTCAACCGCTCAAGCAACTTATATCACAAACTATCTTCAGCCAGTGAAAGTTGGTTTGCCAGTAGCCAATACTGACGCAGCAACAAAGTCTTATGTCGACACTGCCGTGGCAGCGGCGGGAGGAGGTTTACATGTTTACAATCCCGTGACAAATACAAGTGTTGGTGATTTTATAGGATTTTCCGGTACAATTGCCACTACAACGAGTCTTCAAGTCAACACTTGTAAACAGATAGTGTGGTTGCGTACCGGTGCTACTGTGCCAGAGCATATGACGCATTCCGATTGCCTTGGAACGAATATTACAAACCTGCCATCGGGCTATGGAAAGTTCTACTATAGTGACAGCTCGTGTACGACAAGAATAGGGATTTATTATTACAATGCTTCGAGTTACTACACCGTTACAGACAACCCAGGTGTTGGGATAGTGCAAACAAATGGTGTTGTGACTTCTGGTCAAAACAAGTATTTTAAGAATTCCAATCCAGGGAATCCGGGTTGCTTCCAGGAAACACTAGCCCAAAACATCGTAGGTGTCGTGGCAATTAATGTCTCTGCTGATCAGGCAAATCCCTGTGGTGCTTCAAATGGTGTGGGGTGTTATGTTAAATAGATTGTTAATAATATGAAACTAGCCCAGAGCCTTTGCTCTGGGCTTTTGTTTATAAATAAGAATATTGTATAAATATTTTTCACGCAAACTATTCTGTGCTATAATTTAATCATATTAAAATAGCCTTATAAACAAAGTGTATGTCAAAGAAAAAGCCTCTCGCCTTTCTGGGAATTATCGTTTCAGCCCTTGTTTTGGTTGGTATTTTCTTTTTTTTAAAATCACCATCCCTGAGAAAAATAGTTCAACAAGAATCCTATGACCCAAACACCATTGAAGGAACAGTAACTGGTGATTCGTTGTTTCCTTTACTTAAAGATGGTGAAAAAGTAAAAATTCAGATGGGCTACTACAGCAGCAGCACCGTTCCTGTTCGTGAAGAAATTATTGCCTATGATTATGCTGGTAGCGAGATTCCAATTATTAAGATAATCAAAGGAATGCCAGGTGACGCGTGGCGCTTGGAAAAATCCGGCACCGATTATAAAATTTTTGTTAATAACAAAGTTTTAAAAAACTCCGAAGGCCTTGAATATCTAATCCCCGAGAATAAAGTCAAAGTTCTTCAGCTTTACGCCGACACCTATCCAAACCTGCCGAAGGGCGCCTTTTTAATCCTTGGCGATAAGATCAGTGGCACCACCGATGCGACTGCTTTTGGTTTGGTTGACCTCGATGACGTTCTTGGCCGGGTAAATCGCTAACTATTGCAAATATTTATTTAATGTGGTATTATTAAGATAAGTTAATTAATAATATTACTGAAAGAATCAAGATAAGGTGGACGTTGTAAACCCACCCCACTTTTCATAAGTTCGTAAGTATTAAGTTATTCCACCCCCCATTAAGATTCGTTCTAATGGGGTTTTTATTTGCGAAAACCTGATGGAAAGTCTATGCTAGTAATAGGATAATTAAAATTTATGCCATTCAAAGAAATTACCAGTCCACAAAACAGTCGGATCAAAGAATTAATCAAATTGAGGCAGGCAAAATACCGTCGGGAAAACGGTCTTTTTGTCGTAGAAAATTCCGTGATTATTTGTGATGCCAAGAAAAGTGGCTTCAATTTTCAGTCATTATTTGTAACAGAAGAGTTTTTTACAAAAAACAAAGACGTAATGGATTTATTAGAAAAAGATTCTTCATCCGCTGAGTGGTTTTTAATTGATGAAAAAACAAATAAAGCATTCTCTGAATTAAGCACTCCTTCTGGTGTTGCTGCTATTTATAAAATTGAAAAAATTCCATTAGCTGATGAGTCAATAGTATATCTAGATGATATTAGCGACCCAGGAAATCTTGGAGCCATTATGCGTAGTGCTCTAGCCTTTGGTTTTGAAAATCTTGTTTTAAGTAAGGATTGTGCAGACCCCTATAGTGCCAAAACCATTTCTGCCGCTAAGGATACAATTTTCAAATTGAGACTTTTTGAAGATCGTGACGGAGCGTGGCTGTCTGAAAATCGATTGCCAGTTTATGCCACTAGCTCACATGAAGGAGTCGCTCTTGGAGGACTCAAACCAGCGGAAAAATTCTGTTTGGTTCTGGGAAGCGAAAGTCAGGGAGTGTCGCCAGAAATCCTGAAGAGCGCTAAGCAAAAAATCAAAATTACCATTTCTAATAAAATCGAATCACTAAACGTTGCTGCCGCTGCAGCCATCTTATTCTATGAACTCAAAAAATAATCTTTTAAAACTTGAAGAAATCGGTCTACATTTGAATGAAGGAGAAGATATTTTAAATAGTAAAATAGCCGAAATTTTGCAGATTCCCGAAACAGAAATTTTGTCATATAAAATTACAAAAAAGGCGATTGATTCCCGCAAGAAAACCGATATCCTATTTGTTTATTCCGTTGAAGTTTCTGTGAAAAATCCTGAAAACATTAAGGAGTTTAATGTTCGTCATCGAGTTCGTTTTTTTGAGCCTTTTGTTTATGAGATTAAAAAAGCAAAAAAGAAACCAGCGAATCGCCCAGTGATTATTGGTTCTGGGCCCTGTGGTTTGTTTTCCGCTCTTCTCTTGGCAAAAGCGGGACTGAATCCTCTGGTTATTGAACGTGGCGCTTCTGTTGATGACCGAGTAAAGACGGTAAATAAGTTTTTTAAAGAGGGAGTTTTGAATAAAGAATCTAACGTCCAATTTGGTGAAGGTGGCGCTGGCACTTTTTCTGATGGAAAACTATACACTCTCGTTAATGATCCTCGTTCTAAATTTGTTTTTGAAGAACTTGTTAAAGCTGGTGCACCTGAAGAAATATTATTCAGTGCTACTCCACACGTTGGGACCGACCTTTTGCGAGAAGTCGTAAAAAAATTGCGCGAAGAAATAATTTCTCTGGGAGGAGAATTCCGTTTTTCTTCTTGTCTCACGGATTTAATAATTCAGAAAGGTAAATTATCAGGAATAATAGTGAATGGTACCGAGGAAATTAAAGTCACTGATTTGATTTTGGCGATTGGTCATTCGGCGCGTGATACCTATCAATTACTTTTTGATCGTCAAGTTGAATTAGCGGCCAAACCTTTTTCAATTGGTGTCCGTATTGAACATAAAGCTGAAATGATTAATCGTTCACAATATGGTAATAGTTTTAAAGACGAAAAGCTCGGCGTTGCCAAATATAAATTAGTAGAATCACAAACCGGTGTTCGTTCAGTCTATACTTTTTGTATGTGTCCTGGCGGTTATGTGATGGCCGCCGCTTCGGAGGAAGGAATGGTTGTGACAAACGGGATGAGTGAGTTTGCCCAAGATGGTGTCAATTCCAATAGCGCTTTGTTGGTACCAGTCACTCCAGAAGATTTTGGCTCAGACCATCCACTGGCCGGGATCGAGTTTCAGCGTTATTGGGAAAAACGGGCTTTTCAGGCCGGTGGTGGCAACTATCTTGCACCAGCCCAGTTGGTTGGCGACTTCCTGGCCGGGAAACCTTCGAAAAAAGTTATGAGAATGGCAGCAACTTATCCTCGTGGCGTTTCTTTTTGTTCTCTCGATATGTGCTTGCCAGATTTTGTTTTAGAAAGTTTGAGAAAGGCCTTGCCTTTGATGGAGAGAAAAATAAAAGGCTTTGCTCATCCAGAAGCAGTTTTAACCGGGGTTGAAACTAGAAGTTCAGCGCCAGTGAGAATTATTCGGGGAGAAAACAGGGAATCAAAAATTTCTGGCCTTTATCCGGCCGGAGAAGGAGCTGGTTATGCCGGCGGGATCGTTTCTTCGGCAATCGACGGTCTGGCAACAGCCGAAATTATTATTGAAAAATATCTATAGTTTATCGAAACTCCCTCTGCTTGCCCCGACTTTTTAAAAAGTGTATAATATAAAAAGTAATGAAATAAATTATTTATATTTGCTCACGGAAGGTCGTTTTTGGCGACCGGGCAGATTTTGAAAATTATGAAGATGAAACGCTCTTATTCCTCCTTTTCCTACGGCCCAATTGTGATGGTTGGGGTGATGGTTTTGCTAATCGCCGCTACTCTATTCTTTTATTTCCAGCTTCGTAGCTTGGATAATCGAATGACCAAGCTTGAACCACAAATCGTTGAAAGTATTCAAAAGACTGACGCCGTTGTTAACCTCATCAACACTTCTTTGCAAGCTCAACAGAAAAAATAATTAATTTTAAAAAATAATCTACTCCGGGTTTCCCGGTTATTAAATCTATGAGAAGAGAATATATTGCCCCTCTAGTTGTTGGCATCTTGGCCGGTGTCGTCGTGATGTTTTTTGTTCAATTCAGCATCAACCTTGCTCAACAAAAGAATCGCTTGGATCAAATTGAAGTAGCCGTGGGAAATAATGGCAAGGCGATCTCTGAAGTTGTTGCCTTTATTCAGAAGGCTCAAGGTGGCAATCAAGCGCCAGCTGCTCAAGCACCAGCAGCAACTGAAATCAAGTAATTATCCCTTTAAAAAGCCGTTTTTCTTGCCTGAAAAGCGGTTTTTTTATTGCCAAATTCATGCTACAATATGCTTATGACAACAGAACAAGCAAAAAATAGAATTGAAAAACTAAAGGCAGAAATAAATATTCATCGCTATAACTATCACGTTCTTGATCAGGAGACTATTTCTCCCGCTGCACTTGATAGTTTGAAGAATGAATTATTTAAGTTGGAAAATGAATTTCCTGAATTTATTACTCCGGACTCGCCAACCCAACGCGTTGGGGGAGAGCCTTTGGGCAAATTCAAAAAATCAATTCACTCTCGTCCAATGATTTCTCTCTTCGATGCTTTTTCGGATAGTGATATTCGTGATTGGGAAGAGAAGGACCGGCGTTTTTTGGATAGTAATGATCTTCGTCCAACCCTATTTAAAGAAGCGCGTGATTTTGTCGCTGGAAAAATGCCAGAATATTTTTGTGAGCTAAAATTAGATGGTCTAGCGGTTAATATTAATTTTCATCAAGGCTTACTGGAGAAAGCGGCGACTCGTGGTGATGGAAAAATTGGTGAAGATGTCACAACCAACGTTCGAACAATAGCCAGCATCCCTTTATCGCTTCGCAATATCTCAAAAAAAGATTTGAAAGATTTAAATTTTTCTGATCAGACGGCAGAATTAATTTTGGCCCTAGCAGAGGAAGGGGATTTTGAATTTCGTGGCGAAGCAATCATGACTAAAAAAGTTTTTGCCAGTCTGAATGAAAAATATGAAAAATTAGGGAAAGCACTCTTGGCAAACACGAGAAACGGTGTAGCTGGTTCTTTGCGTCAATTAGACTCCAAAATTAGTGCCGAAAGAAAGTTGGATTTTTTCGTCTATGATTTTCTCATCCCTAGTACCGAAAAAAATCAAGATATCTTTGAACGATTCAATTTAACAATTAACGATTTGAAATCTGCTGATCGAGGAAGTTTAATTGTCACTCGTTTTCAAGCAAATTCCTTGGTCTCAATTTTTGGTTTCAAAACAGTGAAAGCTAACAGACTTTGTCACGGCTTGAAAGAAGTTTTTGAATTCTTTGAAGAAGTTGGCCGGAAACGTGAAAAATTACCCTTTGATATCGATGGAGTCGTAGTGAAATTTAACGACCTGCGTTTTTGGGAGACTCTCGGTATTGTGGGGAAAGCACCGCGTTATATGATGGCCTATAAATTCCCAGCAATACAGGCCACGACAACGATCGTAGAAGTTGTTTGGCAAATAGGTCGCACCGGTGTTTTAACACCGACAGCAATGTTAACGCCAGTGTCCGTTGCTGGCGTCACAATTTCACGCGCAACCCTTCATAATTGGGATGAAATTGAGCGATTAGGTTTGATGATCGGCGACACCGTCGTTATTGAAAGAGCAGGCGATGTGATCCCAAAAGTTTCCGAGGTTCTCGTTAATATGCGATCGGGAACTGAGAAAAAAATTAATTATCCACGTGTCTGCCCGCGCTGTGAGGGGACTGTAACTAAAGAAGAGGGTGAGGTGGCGTTTCGTTGTTTGAATAAAAAATGCTTTGCGGTTAATCTTCGACGCTTAACCCATTTTGTTTCAAAGAATGCTACTGGCCTTGATGGTTTGGGTGTAAAAATTATCGAACAACTATTTATCGAGGGTTTAATTAAGGATGCTGCCGATCTGTTCTTTTTGCATGAATCCGATCTTCTTTCTTTACCGCGTTTTGCTGAAAAAAAAGCTGACAATATTATCGCCGTAATTAATGAACATCGGGCTATCCCTCTGAATCGTTTTATTTTTGCTCTCGGGATCCGTCATGTTGGCGAAGAGAGTGCGGGCGCGCTTGCCGCATTATTTGCGAAAGAGAAAAATAAAAAATCCGGAAGCAGTTTTTCAATTTCCGAGGTTCAAGAATTTTTTGCTAGTGTGAAACTTGAAGATTGGCAGGAAATTGAAGATATTGGACCAAAAGTTTCCGAAAGTTTGTTTGAATTTTGGAATGATGAGCACAATAAAAAACTGTTAGAAAAATTTGTTTCAGGTGGAGTGACCCTTAGTTTGGATGCGTCCTCTTTGGCAGCCATTTCTGATTCTGGCGCTTTGAAGGGAAAAACTTTTGTGCTCACTGGCTCGCTCCTTGGTTTGACAAGAGATGAGGCAAAAGATAAAATAAAGGCACAAGGAGGTCAAATTTCCTCTGCAGTCAGCCGAAAAACTGATTACGTTGTCGTTGGCGAAGCACCGGGCGATAAGTATGAGAAAGCCAAGGAATTAAGCGTAAAAATATTAGATGAAGCTGAATTTATAAAGTTATTAGCGGGTGAATAAAAACAAAAACCCGCCTCGTGGGCGGGTTCTTGAAGGATGTATTTATCTCCGATGGTCGTAACTACGAAACCAAACTTAACAAAACTATTTTATCATATTGACTAAAAAAGTCAAAATGGTGGACCTGCCTGTCGGCAGGCAAGCCCGCAGGGATTTGGACCCTGGAGATGCAAATGTCAAATCTGATCACGTGACCACACCGGGCCCATAATATTATTATTTCACAGTCACCATAAATATAAATTAACCAGATGTTAACTTCCGAAGAAATATTTCATATCGCGCAACTAGCAAAGCTGGAAATCAGTGAGCCAGAGGCAGAAAAATACAGTCGAGAGCTTTCGGCTATTTTGGCATACATTGAACAGTTGGATCAGGCAGATATTAGTTTGGTCAGCCAAGAAACCAGAATTTCTGATAGTCAAAATATTTTTCGTGAAGATGAAATTAAAATTTGGGATAGCGAAGAGCGAAAGACAGCACTCAATCAAGGAGACCTTCAAGATGGTTTGATTAAAGTAAAAAAAGTTTTGTAACCTATGTTATTGAATGAACTAACAATCAAAGAAGCGCGTGAAAAACTAGACACAGGAGATATTAGCTCTGTTGCTTTGACCGAGGCCTGCTTGAAAGCGATTGAAGAAAAAAATCCAGAACTAAACGCAGTTTTAACTGTTTGTCGTGAAGAGGCTTTGCTCGAAGCAAAAAAAGCTGATGAGAAATTGAAAGCTGGTGAAAGAGCGCCACTGCTCGGGATTCCTTATCTCGCGAAAGATATTTTAATGACCAAAGGCATTAGGACAACCGCTGCCTCAAAAATTTTAGATAATTATTTTGCTCCCTATGATGCCGCGGTCATCGCTAAATTAAAAGAATCAGGAGCGGTTCTTCTTGGAAAAACTAATCTCGATGAATTTGCTCACGGTGCCTCAACAGAAAATTCAGCCTATGGAGTGACAAAAAATCCACACGATTTCACGCGCGTAGCGGGTGGATCTTCTGGTGGAAGCTCAGCGGCGGTGGCGGCTAACCTTTGTTTGTTTGCCCTAGGAACTGATACCGGCGGCTCTATTCGTCAGCCATCCGCTTTTTGCGGGGTTGTTGGTTTTAAGCCTAGTTACGGACGTGTTTCTCGTTTTGGTTTACTCTCCATGACTTCTTCAACTGATGTGGCTGGGCCAATCACCAAAACCGTTGAAGACGCCAAATTCGTTTTTGAAGTTATTGAAGGAAAGGATGAGCATGACGCCACTTCAATTAAAGTTGAGGAAAAAAATGATTTCAAGAACCTCGCCTCTTTAAAAATTGGTTTACCAAAAGAATATTTGCAAGAATTAAAAAATGAAGAGGTGAAAAAAGCCTTATCTGAAGCGATTAAAAAATTAAAGCTTGCGGGAGTAACAGTTGAAGAGGTTTCTCTGCCAAACGCACGTTTTGGCGTTCCGGTTTATTATATAGTCACACCAAGCGAAATCAGTTCCAATCTTGCTCGCTTTGATGGGATTGCTTGGGGGGTTTCTGACGATACGGCGGCAAGTTTGCACGATTTTTATTTAAAGGCCAGAGGGCAGGGTTTTGGTGCAGAAACAAAACGTCGAATTATGCTCGGAACTTATGCTTTGTCGGCCGGCTATTTTGATAGCTACTACAAAAAAGCGCAATCTGTTAGGGCGTTAATTATTGAAGATTTCAATTTAGCTTTTAAAGATTTTGATTTAATTTTGAGTCCAACTTCACCCCACCCAGCCTTTAAGATTGGTGCTCAAGTAAATGATCCGTTGGCTATGTATCTTGAGGACATCTTTCTGGTTGGTGCTTCCTTAGCTGGCTTGCCAGCGATCTCTCTTCCTGCCTTACCGGGAGAAGTAAAGGGGAAGTCATTGCCGATTGGGCTTCAATTTATTGCTCCGCGCTTTAGAGATGAAAAATTATTATCCGCCGCTCAGGCGATTGAAAAAATATTAGCTTAAAAAATTATGAATCCAATGCATTCTTTCGAAAAACCACCACAGGAAAACAAAAAAATTTGGTGGTTAGTTAGTGGGTTAGCTTTAGTGATTGTTTTAATCTCGGTTTGGGCAGCTTGGCCGAATCAACCAAAAAAACAAAACAATTTGGATGGTCAAGATTTGATTAACGAAAACTCAGACGCTATTACCAGCGCGAGTTTTAAAAATTCTTTAGTGCCAGAAATTTCCCCGACGGATCATTTGTGGGGAAACAAGGACGCCAAACTTGGTCTCGTGATTTACGAAGACCTTTCTCAATCTTTTTCTGCCAACCTCAATCAAAGTCTTGAGCAGTTAAAGAAAGACTATGGAGAGAATTTAAAAATCGCCTATCGCTCTTTTCCAGCAAGCGGCGAGCTTAGTCTGAAAGCCTCTCAGGCCCTGGACTGCGCCTTTAAAGAGGGGAAAGGTTGGGAGTTCCGTCAGGAAGTATTAGATATTGTTAAAACCCGTTCTCTTGTTGAAGAAGACTTTACTTTATCGGCCAAAAAATTAAAAATAGATGAGGCAAAGTTTGATATTTGTTTGGCCGATACAAAAATGACCGAGAATCTCGTTAGCCAAACAAAAGAAGCCGCAAAATATGGAATAGTTGGTGCACCAACAATGTTTATCGGTGACGAAATGATCAACGGTGCTCGGCCTTTAACCGATTTTGTTGATTCCAGTAATGATAAAATTGAAGGTCTAAACACGGTTATCCAGCGAAAACTCAAATAAAAACAATTATTTCATCTCTTCTATTGCCAGATTTTTGATTAGCGTTTATGATGGAGGAGATGGAAAATTGGAGAGTTCGCATAGTGGTCGAGTGCGCCCGCTTGGAAAGCGTGTATACCGCAAGGTATCAAGGGTTCGAATCCCTTACTCTCCGCCAACAAAAAATGACTTCACGTAAGTGGAGTCTTTTTTTGTTGTTGTGTGAGAAAGGTAATGAGAAGTCTTTGGTTCGTTTGCCGAGGATAGCGAGAGAAACGCTAATTTTAATTAGCGTTTCCGAGCGGCGCAGGCAAAAGGGGTGACAAAGTCGCCCCGCTATCCCTTACTCTCCGCCAATTGACAAAATAATGTCCAGGTGGTAGATTTTTTTTGTATTCAGGACTTTAAAAAACAATCATTTAATTTAACATAATAGGAGGTTTAATTATGGTACTCATTATAATTTTGTTGGATTGGCCAAATAGATATCTAAAATTTGGCGTAATCAGCTATCTTGTTTTGCTAATTATTGCATTTGTCTTTGTTGCTTTTGCGCTTTTTGGGCCTAAGCTTCCAAGAGATTTCGGAAATATGTATTTTTTCGTCATGACATCGTTTTTAGCGATATCAATGATCTCAATGGTTATTGGAAAAAAAATGCAGAAAATCAAGATGTAAATAATAATGTTCTCAGCACAGCTCTTCACTTTGAAGGGCTTTTTTATATACTTACTGTCCCTTACTCTCCGCACTAACAAAAATAAGCTATTACTAGCTTATTTTTTGTTGGATAGAGCAATCAAAGACTCTACCCAATAATAATATATTTTATCTAATATTTATATAAATAGTAGCCATTCCAGAATAAGCCGTCTTGTCTACTAATTGACATATTATATATATTATGCTATCATTTAATCATTAAAATAGAACATTTAAAAATAATATTAGATTTGATTAATTACCAAAATCGTCTAGAAATAGGTGGGTTTAGTAATTAATCAAATCAATAATCATCTCAAAAAAATATACAATGGACGAAGAACTTCAAAAATTTAGTTTTTTTCAGGTTAATCCAAACCTAATCATCCAAGTGTTATCAAACTTTAATGATAACTACTTTAAAAATGAAAAGCCTTCTGTGCAGGCAGGACTTGCTGCAGTAAAAGTTACCGACAAAACCTTAGGAAGGGAAACAATATTTGTGATTCACGGGCAGCATTATTCTCCCGCTCTTACTTGTCCTGACGGAGTAACTGTTGATTTGTCCAATCCTGAAGATTGGAAAAAAATGATAGTCAGTCTTGAACCAGTTGAATTTTGGGATAGATGTGAAAAACAACGTGAATTTCTTAATATTCATGAAGGAGAAACGCTATTTCATGCACTTCTTGAAGAATGTCAAAAAATTTATGAAAGGGTTTTAAGAGAAAACCCGGAATGGTTGAAATAACAATTATTAAAATATTTAGAATTATCAATTTAAAGGAGCACCCCAAGCTAGAGGTGCTTTTTCTTTTATCTAATTATTTCAATATTACCTTTCCAACCACGCTCCTCTCTACCAATATAAAATAGAAGGCCCAAGTATAAAGCGTTGGCTCTTTTTGAGATTTAAAGCTTTTCCCTAGGATCTTTTAATAGACGGAATTTCTCTAGTAGTTAATCATTTTTTTATGCTATAATATTATTAATATAATTATAAATATTATTGAAATGGCAAAAAAGTTTCTCAACTTTTTCATACTTTTTCTTTTGCCTGTTTTTTTGTTTGGCAATTTTTTAACGTTAGTTTCAATAGTTAAAGCGGATGGTTCGACTGTTCCCTCAGCGCCATTTGGTTTGTCTGATTTCTCTACTTATAATGAAATCGGTCTTCTTTGGGAGGAGCCAGCAAATGGGGGCGCGGAAATACTTGATTACCAAATCGAGTATCGTCTGACCGGTAGTTCAACTTGGGAAATTTGGCAAGAACATCCAGCCTTTACTTCGTGGTCTTCCAACCTTTTTGCGTCAGGCCATTCTTATGACTTTAAGATTCGCGCGCGGAACGAAATTGGCACAGGCCCAGCTAGCCAAGCAATAACCATTTCGTTTAATGTTGTTCAAGCCTATATCAGCGGTATTTCACAATCCGCTTCTCAGATTACTCTTTTTTGGAACACGAGTTCTTATTCCACAACTCAGGTTGGATATGGTTTAACCACAGCGTATGGATCCACTACGGTTGAAAAGGATCTTAACCCAATGGTTACGGAACACCAGCAAGTTATCACGGACTTAGCTCCTTGTACTACTTATAATTTTAAAATTTTAGGAACTGATAGTCTTGGCAACAGTGTGCACGATGTTGATTCCAATAATTACGTTACCACCCTTGGTTGTACAACACCTAGTGAGCCAACTAATATCGAAGTGGTTGGGGGTAATGGTCAGGCGACGGTTTCGTTTACTCCACCGTATGCTAACGGCAGTTCGCCGATTACTGGCTATACGATTATTTCCGAGCCAGGGAACATTACGGCTACTGGTTCTTCCTCACCAATCACGGTCACCGGATTAACTAATGGAACTAGTTATTCTTTTCGAGTCGCTGCGCTTAACTCTGTCGGTGCTGGACCTTATAGTGCCACCTCTTCAGCAGTTGTCCCTCTTACTACTCCAAGTGCACCGACCAATGTTGTGGCAACACGAGGGAATGGCCAAGTAAATATTTCTTTTTCTCCTTCTCAAAGCAACGGCGGGACCGCAATAACTTCATATTCCGTTGTTTCCGAACCCGGGAACTTTACTGCCGCTGGTTCTTCCTCACCAATTATTGTCACTGGATTAACCAATGGAACATCTTATGTTTTCTCGGTTTCGGCCGCAAATAGTGTTGGCGCTGGAGCGTCAAGCGCATCGTCAACACCTGTAATACCAGCCACCGTTCCAGATGTGCCAACCGGCGTTTCTTTGGTGCGGGGCAATGGTCAATTAACAGTTTTATTTGCCGCACCGCTAAATAATGGAGGATTGCCAGTAACTAGTTACACGGTAACATCTGATAGCGGAAACATTTCTGCCACTGGTTCCTCTTCACCAATCACAGTTGCAGGTTTAACTAACGGTACCAGTTATACTTTTACGGTTAAAGCGAATAATGAAGTCGGTAGTAGTTCTTCAAGTTCACCACAAACCGCTGTTCCCGCAACAGTCCCTGGGATTCCAAGTAATTTATTTGGCGTATCCAGTGAAGATTTTCAGACTGATTTAACTTGGGATGTGCCAAGTGATGGTGGTGCGTCGATCACTTATTATGAAATTAATTATAAAACAACGGGTAGCTCAACTTGGCATGTTTGGCCGGCCACGGTTTTTTCACCATCCTTCTCAACCACTCTTTTAACGCCTGGAATTTCCTACGATTTTCGGGTGAGAGCAGTCAACAATGTCGGGGCCAGCTCAAATAGCGATCCCGTGACTGTTTTAGCAGATGGTCAGCCAGTTTATCTTGGCAGCGAATCTCAATCAGCAGGGCGAATTATTTTGGGTTGGAGTACAAATTATTATTCAACTACCCAAATAGAGTATGGCTTAACTCCCAGCTATGGATCTTCGACGGTCGAAAAAGATTTGTCACCCCTTGTCTTGGATCACGAAGCAACAATCAACGGCTTAGCTGCTTGCACGGATTACCACTATCGATTTATTAATGTTGATAATTTAGGAAATAAAATAGTTAGTCAAGATTCTATTTTTGAAACTTCTGGTTGTCAGGTGCCCAGTGAGCCGCTAAACATTTCCGTCGTGCGTGGCAACGGTCAAGCGACAGTTTCTTTTAATTCACCATATGGAAATGGTAGCTCGCCAATTACTGGCTACACGGTTATTTCTGGGCCCGGAAACTTCACCGCAACCGGTTCTTCCTCACCAATCACGGTCACCGGGCTAACTAATGGAACTAGTTATACTTTTCGAGTTGCGGCAATCAATTCTGTTGGTACCGGACCTTTTAGCGCCACATCTTCGGCAGTTATTCCTCTCACCGTTCCTAGTGCTCCGACCAATGTTGTGGCAACACGAGGCAATGGTCAAGCGAGCGTGGCTTTTTCTCCTCCCGGAAGTAACGGAGGGTCAGCAATAACGTCCTACTCGATTGTATCTGAGCCCGGAAACTTCACCGCAACCGGTTCTTCCTCACCAATCACGGTCACCGGGCTAACTAATGGAACTAGTTATAATTTTTTTGTGGTAGCCACTAATGAAGTGGGTGACAGTTCTCGCGGACAAACATCTTCTTTGGTTGTGCCTGCTACTTTCCCAGGAGTACCAGCTAATTTGGTTGTTGCTGTTGATGGGAATGTTTTTAATTTAAATTGGCAAGCGCCAACTGGTAATGGCTTGCCAGTTACTATGTATCAATTAGAATATCACACGCAATTTTCCTATCCTTTTGATTCCTATATTTGGTTGCCCTTAGCTACCACTTCCAGTAGCTCGATATCCGTTACTGGCTTAACTAGTGGAGTCTCTTATGCTTTTCGCGTCGGAGCAGTTAATGGTGTTGGAGATGGTGCTTTTAGTGAAAGCGGAACATCTACTTTAGGCGGGTCAGTTTTTTCTGACCAGAGTTCAACAAGCTATCCCTCTAACGCGGTTATTAGTTGGAAAACCGGTTCACTTTCAAGTACGGAAGTTAATTACGGACTGACCAATAGTTATGGCTCCAGCAGTGTATTGAAAGATGCTAGTGTGTTAGTTCTTAACCATTCTGAGAATCTGCAAAATTTATTATCTTGCACAACTTATCATTATCAGTTATCTGCCTATGACTCTCTAGGAAATCATAGCACTAGTAGTGATCAGACTTTTTCAACGACCGGTTGTCCTGTTCCCGCCACACCAACGGTGACCAGTGGTGGCGGTGGGGGCGGTGGTCCATCAATCAATTATTCTCTCCTGCGAAAACCAATCGGTGGCCAATTTAAATTCTTAGTCAATAATGGAGCACCTAGCACTAATTCAAATAAATTTATTATTTCTCTCGATGGTGGCCCTGACGCGAGTGCTTATTTAATTTCCGAAAATCAGAATTTTTCTGGCGCCATTCTTCGCGCTTACACCACTTCCACGATTTTTCAGACAGCTAATAATTTGGGGGAGAAAAATCTCTATTTAAAATTTGCGAATTTTTACAATTATTATTCAGAAATTTTAACAGCCAAGATTAATTTAATCGGAACATCAAGTGAAAATACGCAATTGTCTACCAGCTCCGATCTGATTTCTACTAGCACTATTCCAGGTTTCTATGTTGGTGATGTTGATGAGAACGAATTATTTGATAAAAAACCAAGTAGCCGAATAAAATTAGAATTAGTTAAAACTTCTTTAATATCTGGTAACAAAAATGCGGAAGTGAAGAAACTGCAAAATTTCTTGATTTCTCAGGGTCTTTTGACTCAAGATGCCGCTACTTCATTTTATGGCGCTCAAACGAGAGCGGCAGTTGAGAAATTTCAATTGAAATACAAAATAATTTCGCCAAAGATTTATGGTTATGGAATCTTTGGTTTGGCCACTAAGAAAAAGGTTAATGATTTAATTAATGAATTTAATAAAAATCTTACTAGTGAAGTTGAGGTCCCAAAAATTGTTGCTCCAATCAGTGAGGCGCCAGTTATTATTGCTTCAAGTAGCCCAATAAAATTAGAATTAATTAAAACAACTCTTTCTCCTGGTAACAAAAACGGGGAAGTAAAGAAACTACAAAATTTCTTAGTCGCTCAAGGTTTATTGGCCCAAGATGCAACAACCTCTTTTTACGGCGCTCAAACTAGGGTGGCGGTAGAAAAATTTCAATTAAAATACAAAATCACTTCACCAAAAATTTATGGCTATGGAATTTTTGGTTTAGCCACAAAAGCTAAGGCCAATAAATTAATTGGTCAATAGATTTTTAAATTATTTCTCGCCAAGGCAAGTTTGGTTCCTTGTTGACAATCATTGGTATATTATGTTAAATTCAAATACTAATCTCTTTATTGAGTTTAGTATTTTTGTCTTTTAAAATAACTAAAAACTAGATAATCACTATAATAAAAAAGGAAAAATGGAAAAAATTAACAAGATGGTGAGGGAACTAATCCTTAATTCAGGAACAACCTGTGAGTTAGTTAAGGATAATAACGACTATTTATTTGTTGAATTAGCCGAATGCAATGTGCCAAATGAATCCTTCTGGAGCCAAGTCTTCCCGCATTTAATCGGTGAAAACTTGAATTGTGAAGCAGAATTTCTCATGGTAACTAAGATTAAGGGATTCCTTGGATTTACCAAAAGTACCAAGGTTTCTCGGGAAAAGATTGGCATTATTAATCTTTCCCATACTTTTATCAAGAAAAATGTTATTTCTTTGGCAATCACCTCTGACGAGCTAGTTCGTTTGATGAAAACTAACCCATCCTGGGAGTCTGGTCGCTTTAATTTCATTGCCTCCAGTCGCACACATGTGATTAGTTTACCAATTGGTAATTGCATTAGTTTAAAAATACAAAAAAAATAAGGAAAAGAATCGTTGGAGTTGGCAAGTTTATTGCGAACTCCTTTTTTATTGGCTTTGCCAGCAGTCGATATTTCCAGTATAATAGAAGGATAAAAGCTTGGTCTTTATAGTTTAATGGATAGAACGCTGGCCTCCGAAGCCGGTAATCCCCGTTCGAATCGGGGTAGAGACACTAATATTACGTAAATGCTTAGAATTCACTCAATTGAGACCTTCGGAACCCATGAAGGACCAGGTATCCGCCTTGTACTATTTCTCCAAGGTTGTAATTTTCGCTGTGCTTATTGTCATAACCCCGACACTATTGAGCAATCTGGCGGTAAAGATTATTCGGCGGAGCAAATTATTAATTTACTAGAAGAGCAAAGGCCATATTTCACTAGCGGTGGTGGTTTGAGTATCTCTGGTGGTGAACCATTACTGCAAACCAAAAAATTATTACCATTGTTTGAAAGCGTCAAAAAACTTGGCTTTAACACAGTTTTAGATACCAATGGGAGTATTTGGACGCCCGAATCAAAGAAACTATTGGCACTGGCCGATTTGGTGATTTTTGACATCAAGCAGATTGATGGGAAAAAACATCGTGAATTAACTGGAGCAAGCAATCTAGCGGTTATTGAAAACATTGAAGAATATGATCGCTTGGGAAAACCATTCTGGATTCGTTATGTCTTGGTATCCGGTTGGACCGACGATAGAGAGGATTTAGAAAAGCTCGGTGCTTTCTGCGGAAAATTAAAAAATCTTGAGCGTTTGGAACTTTTGCCATATCACGAACTAGGAATATCTAAATATAAAAAACTCGGTTTGCCGTATAAATTAGAAGGCGTAAAGCCAACCACCAATGAACAATTAGTCGCTAGTAAAAATATTTTAGCTGATTTTTGTAAGAGTGTTTATATTAAAGAATTATCGCTATAAAATAAAAAATATTTATGAAAAATTTAGACGCCATCTTTAAACCAAAAAGTGTCGCCATTGTCGGTGCTTCAACTAAGGAACATAGTGTTGGAAATGAAATTGTCAAAAATCTTACGGCCGGTTTTTCGGGCCATATTTTTCCAGTCAATCCGAAGGCGACAGAACTTTATGGTTTACCGTGCTTTCCAACATTGACCGCTATCGGCCAAAAAATTGATTTAATGATTGTTGTCGTCCCAGCTGCCATTGTCCCGGCAATTATGGAGGAAGGCGGATCTTTGGGGATTAAAGGCGCAATTATTATCTCGGCAGGCTTCAAAGAATCTGGTCATTCTGAACTGGAGGATGAAGTGAAAAAGATTTGTGAAAAATATGATATCGCTTTGATTGGTCCAAATTGTCTTGGAATAATTAACCCAGCCTTGCAATTGAACGCTTCTTTCGCGGCGGTGATGCCACCAGTTGGCTCGGTGGCTTTTATTTCGCAAAGTGGCGCCTTGTGCACGGCTATTCTTGATTGTGCCAAAGAGATGGGGATCGGTTTTTCCAAATTTATGAGCGTGGGGAACAAGGCCGTGATTAGTGAAGTAGCTATTTTGGAATATTTGGCCGAAGATGCCGATACAAAAGTGATTGCGATGTATGTTGAGCAATTGAGTGATCCCGAACCACTAATGGCAATTATCAGAAAAATTACTACTGGAGCAAATCCCAAACCGATTATTGCTTTAAAGTCTGGTCGGACTGGTGCAGGCGCCGGAGCATCCGCGTCACACACTGGTGCATTGGCGGGAAACGATGCAGCTTATGAGGCCTTGTTTCGTCAGAGCGGAGTAATTCGGGCTGATAGTGTTAATGAGTTGTTTAATTATATAAAAATATTTAGTGCTAATCCGATTAAGAGTGCAAAAAATTTAGCAATCATCACCAATGCTGGCGGGCCAGGTGTTTTGGCCATTGATGCCGTCGTGGAAGATGGTTTAGTGCCGGCAGTATTATCGCCAGAAACAACAGCGAAATTAGTCGCCGCTTTGCCGGCCTCAGCAAATCTCCACAACCCAATCGATATTATTGGCGATGCAATGGCCGACAGATATCGCGCCGCTCTAGACGCGGTGTTGTCTGATCAAAATGTTGATTCAGTTTTGTTAATTCTCACTCCTCAGGCAATGACCGAAATTGAAGAGACAGCAAACGCCTTAGTGGCCGCCAAAAATAAATTTGGTAAACCAGTGGCCGCCGCCTTTATGGGTGAAGAACTTGTTTTGCCAGGAATAACAATTTTAAAGAATTCTGGTGTTGCTGCTTTCTCCTATCCTGAAGAGGCAGTGAAGGCGCTCGACATCTTGAACAACTTTTTTGAACACGCTTCTTTGCCGATTGGGGTGATTCCAGAAATTAAAGACGTGAACCGAGAAGCGGTGGCAAAAATTTTTGCTGAAGCCAGACAAGCCGGTTTATTATCGTTTCCCGAGGCGCGGGCGCTGGCGGTTTTGGAAGCCTATGGTTTACCAGTCTTAAAGGGCCGGGTTGCCAAAACTAGGGAAGAGGCTGAAGCGATTGCGAAAGAATTTGGTGTAAAAACCGTCATGAAAATTGTTTCCCAAGATATTTTACACAAGAGTGATGCTGGGGGAATTTCTTTGAATATTTTACCAGAAGAAGCGGGTGACAAATTTGAGATCTTAATGGCTCGTGTGACAAAGAATCGTCCCGAAGCGAAACTAGAAGGAGTACTTTTGGAAGAAATGATTATTGATTCTGGCGTGGAATTAATTCTTGGAGGAATTAAAGATCCTTCTTTTGGAAATATGATTATGGTGGGACTCGGGGGAATATTCGTGGAAGTATTGAAAGATGTCGCTTTTGGTTTGAATCCTTTGAGCCGGGAAGATGTCTTAGTAATGCTTGGATCACTGAAGTCCAAGAAAATGTTAGCTGGGGTACGAGGCGCCAAGCCAGCGGGCCTTGAAGCCGTTGTTGAAGCAGTTTTGCATCTAGCTAAATTATTAGAAGATTTTCCGGAGATCAAAGAATTAGACATCAATCCATTACTAGCTCTCGAAGTTGGCAAGGGAGTGAAGGTTCTGGATGCTAGGATTGTGATTGAATAGTCATGTTTTGAGGTCATCAACTAGGCCAATAATTATGGTATTTTGAGTCAATTAGCCATAGTTTTACGCCGAATTATATTTTAAAAAACTATTGACAATTTTATTAATTTAATTTATAATGTAATTTACTGATATTAAGCAAATTATTAGATAATGTAGTCTAAAAATTTAAGGGTATAACCTTAAATTTATGTTAATTTTTTAAGGGTATAACCTTATGAAAAATCTAAAAAGAAAGCTTCAATTGGAGCAGTTGGATAAAAAAATAAAGGCTTTTAATAAGCTTGAATCTTTTACTCCTTCTAACGGGTGGGTTTATGCTACCCGAATGGCCTTGGATATGTCTATGGAGCAGTTGGGAAAAATAATGGGGATTACAACGTCAAGCGTGAGTGAAATTGAGCAGAGAGAAAGAGAGGGAGGGATTTCTTTAAATAGTTTAAATGAAGTTGCCAGGGCTTTTGGCTTGAAACTAACTTATGGATTTTCTGCTCCAGGCAAAAGTTTGGAAAAGATAATTAATGAGCGGGCTCTTTTAATCGCCAGAGATATTGTATCAAGAACTAATGTGACAATGAACTTGGAAAAACAAGCGAATTCAAAATCAAGACTCAGAAAAGCAATTAAAGATCGGGCGGCGGAAATCGCAGAAAAGAATTCAAAATATTTATGGGATTAATTTTAGCAAACCAAGAAAACCACACTACTCTTAATGAGGAGGAAAAAGAAGGTCTAAAAATAAAAAGTATCGCAACTCGTCAAGAATTGAATGAATTTGAACAGCAAAATATTGAAACGGCAATTAGTTGGCTAATGAAGCGCAATATTTCCATAGAACTTTTTTTGAGTGAGAAATTTCTCAAAAATCTGCATTATAAAATGTTTGGTTCTGTTTGGTTGTGGGCGGGAACTTTTCGTAAATCAAATACAAATCTTGGAATTGATTGGCGTGTCGTTCCAGTTGAATTAAAAAAATTATTTGATGATTGTTTGTATTGGTTGGAAAATAAAACATTCAGTGGAACAGAAATAGCGATAAGATTTAAACATCGTTTAGTTTTCATTCATCCATTCCCCAATGGCAACGGACGTCTTTCTCGCCTAATGGCAGACACAATGATGGAAAAAATTTTTGAGAAACCCGCTTTCTCTTGGGGCGGATTAAGTGTAAACTCTAATAATAACGAAGAGACACGGTATATAGATGCTATTCATAAAGCAGATAAAGGGAATTTTGATGATTTAATAAAATTTTCGATGTCAGGACTTAAATATTAAGCAATTTATATCAATTCTTTTTGCATAGATTTGAAAATGCTGATTTGTTTATATTAAAGAAATAATCACATTTATTTGCATAGATTTGGATTAACCCTAACCATTAAAAAAGTGCCAAAAAAAACTCCCAATAATATTTCATCTTTTGAAAAAAACGATATCATCCTCAACAAGCTGGATGTTCGTTCTTTTGTTTATCAAAATGCTAAACCATATTCCGGTTCAGCATCTTTTTTAGTTGGCCCAACCCTGCGAACTAAAAAACTCTGGGAAAAGTGCCAGAAGATTATTGCTAAGGAAAGAAAAAATGGCGGCGTGTTGAAGATTGATGCGGAAACGATTCCCAGCATCACCAGCCATCGGCCAGGGTTTATTGATAAAAAACTAGAATTAATTGTCGGTTTGCAGACCGACGAACCATTGAAACGCGCTATCAAGCCCTATGGTGGTATTCGGGTTGTGGAAAAAGCTTGTCAGGAAAATAAAGTAAAATTATCGAAAAAAGTATTAGAGATTTTTAATAACTACCGCCAAACGCACAGTGATGCCGTCTTTTCTGTTTATACCGAGGAGATGAGAACTTTAAGACGGACGGGGCTACTCACTGGTCTACCAGATTCTTATGGGCGCGGACGTTTGATCGGCGATTATCGTCGAGCGGCTTTGTTTGGTTTGGACTATTTAATTGCCAATAAGAACGATGATAAAGTGAAACTTGACGCCACTGAATTAAGTGAAGAAATTATTCGTTTGCGAGAAGAAGTGGCTAGCCAAATCAAAGCTCTGGAAGATATTAAGTTAATGGCGGAAGCCCATGGTTTCGATATCTCCAAGCCGGCCAAGAACGCCAAAGAGGCCATACAGTGGACCTATTTTGCTTTCTTAGCAGGACTCAAAGAACAAGATGGCGCGGCGATGAGTCTGGGAAATGTTAGTAATTTTTTTGATTGTTATCTTGAAAGAGATTTGAAAGCTGGTCTCATCACTGAAGAAGGAGCGCAGGAATTGGTGGATCATTTTGTGATGAAATTACGATTGGTACGTCATTTGCGGACCGTGGAGTATAATCAGCTGTTTGCCGGCGATCCGACTTGGCTCACTGAATCTCTGGGTGGAATGTGGGCAGATGGAAAATCGAAAGTAACCAAAACCTCCTACCGCTTTCTGCAAACTTTATATAATCTTGGAGATTCTCCCGAACCAAATCTCACGATTCTCTGGTCCAAAGATTTACCGGAAAATTTCAAGAAGTTCTGCACTAAAGTTTCGATTGAAACTTCTTCTTTGCAATATGAAAACGATGATTTGATGAGAGAGGTTTGTGAAGATGATGATTATGGCATTAGTTGTTGTGTTTCTAAATTAGGAATTGGGAGAGAAATGCAATATTTTGGGGCACGTTGTAATTTAGCGAAAGCCTTGCTTCTGTCTTTGAATGAGGGGCGCGATGAAATTTGTGGTTCAAGTATTGTCTCTGGTGTTATCCCTTTGTCAGGGAAGACTTTAGATTTTAAAGCAGTAATGAAGAATTACCAAAAAGTAATTAGCTTTTTGGCACAAGAATACGTGAAGACGATGGGGGTGATTCACTCCATGCACGACAAATATTATTATGAGAGGGCACAGATGGCATTTATTGATACGGACGTGAAGAGAATTATGGCTTTTGGAATGGCTGGGTTATCGGTCGTGGCAGATTCTTTGTCGGCGATAAAATATGCCAAGGTCGTGCCGATTCGTGATGAGCGGGGAATCACGTTAGACTTTGAAATCAACGGTGACTTCCCGAAGTATGGGAATAATGAGACACTCGTGGATGATATTGCAGTAAAACTGGTTAGCGAATTTAATCGTGAACTCGGGAAACATTTGATTTATCGAGGTGCAACTCCGACCCTGTCCGTTCTTACCATCACTTCTAATGTTGTATATGGCAAAAAGACCGGTGCCACTCCCGATGGCCGCAAGGCAGGACAGGCGTTTGCCCCTGGGGCCAATCCGATGCATGGGCGGGAAATGAATGGAGCAATTGCTTCCTTAAATTCGGTCGCCAAAATAGATTATCGCCAGGCGCGCGATGGAGTTTCTAATACGTTTTCGATTACCCCCAAGACTTTAGGAGGGAATGAGAAAGAGCGAACAGCCAATCTTATTGCTTTATTGGACGGTTATTTTGCCAAGGGGGCACATCATTTGAATGTGAATGTTTTGAATAAAGAGACTCTGAAAGATGCAATGATTCATCCGGAGAAATATCCCAATCTCACAATCCGAGTTTCTGGTTATGCCGTTAATTTTGTGAAGTTATCTTCGGAACAACAAAAAGAGGTGTTAGCTCGAACTTTTTTTGAGAAGATATAAGAAGAAATTAGATAAAAATGTTAGATAAATTATTTCAGACAATTGAAAAGATCACGCCGCAGAAATATCGCTGGATTTTAAGCCACGATGGTTTTAAGCGTTATTTTGCAAACACTGGTTGGATGTTTTTTGGACAGATGTTTTCGTTGTTAGTTTCATTTTTTATCGTTGCTTGGCTAGCAAGGTATTTGGGGCCAGAGAATTACGGAGTTCTGAGCTATGCCGTAGCATTTGTGGGGGTTTTCTCTTTTATAGCCACATTAGGTGTCGATGGTATTTTAGCTAGGGATTTAGTGAAATTTCCAGAAAGAAGAGATAAATTATTAGGGACCGCATTCGGCCTAAAAATTATTGGAGGAATATTTGCTTTCATCCTTTCCACCTTAACAGTCATTATCTTTTCGACTAGCTTTATGGTGCGATTGCTAGTAATTTTGTTGTCATTTTCTTTTATAATTCAAACAATTAACGTTGTTAGTATTTATTTTCAAGCCGAAGTAAAGTCTAAAAATAACACCAAATCTCTTTTGGTCGCCACAATCGTTTCCTCCATCCTTAAGATTTCAGTAATATTTTTTCATAAAGGTATAATTTGGATTGCAATAATTTCGGTTCTCGATTCTATTTGGTTGGGGATCGGATTTCTTGTGGCCTATAAAAGTGCTAAATTAAAAATAAGTAATTGGCACTTTGACCGTAGCTTAGCAAAAGAAATCTTAAAAAATTCTTGGCCTTTAATGCTCGCTTCTGTGGCGGGGTTTATTTATTTGAGAATTGATCAAATAATGGTCGGTGCATTTATGGGAAATCGCGCCGTTGGTTTGTATGCGGTGGCCGTTCGACTTGTAGAAGTTTGGTATTTTATTCCAGGAATTATTTGTGGGTCGCTTCTTCCTGCTATTATTAATGCAAAGAAAACTAGCGCAATACTATATAAAAATCGTTTGAGAAAATTTTATATTTTAATGACTATCATTCCGGTCGCGCTTGCAATACCAATATCATTTCTAGCAAAACCAATAGTTCTCACTTTGTTTGGATCAAGTTTTTTCGAATCAATCAATATTTTGAGAATTTATATCTGGTCTAGTATCGGTGTTTTTTTGGGAATGGCAGCAAACCAGTACTTGATGTCTGAAAATTTAGTAAAAACAATTTTTTGGTTAAATTTTTCTGCAATGGTTGTTAATGTTGGTTTAAATTTTATATTTATTCCAAGTTTTGGCCTTCTCGGGGCAGTTATTGCAACTTTAATCTCTTGCTTCGTTATTCCAGGGGCAACCTTTTTAATTAGAAGAAAAATTTAAATAGTAATTAATTATTTAAATAAATATAGAAAATTATTTGTATGAATAAAAATATTTGGGAAAAAGACGAGTATTATGCCGTGATAAAAGATACCCACCCAGTCGAACTTTCAAAAAACGATCCAATCCTTTTAAGGTTCGTTAAATATTTCAAAAAAAATAACACCAAATCAATTCTTGATGTTGGTTGTGGTGAGGGGTGGCTTTTAGCACAGATTTCTGACAAATTAGACGAATGTGATTCTTTTGTGGGAATTGACGTATCAAAAACTGGATTAGAGATGGCACAAAAAAGAAATATCAAGAACGGAGAGTTTATTGAATACAACGGTAATACTTTTCCTTTTGCGGATAAATTTTTCGATACAACTGTGTCTAGTTTTGTCTTTGAACATCTCTCGAATCCGTTGGGGATCTTCAATGAGATGGATAGGGTTACAAAGAGTAACGGGTTAATTTGTATTGCCTGCCCAAATTTTGGTTCCCCTTTATTAAAGTCTCCTTGTAATAAGAATAATCGTTTAGGCTTAATGATTACAAGATTTATTAAAGAGTTGAAGCCAAAAAAATACTTTAAAAATAATTTTCGTTGGGACTTAGTTACTCCAATTGAATTACCGTTAGACGTCCATATATCCGATTATGATACTCTTTGTGAGCCTAATCTCTCATCATTTGTGAAATTCTTAAGCTGTAACAAAAACAAATATCAAGTGTTGGAAGCAAATTCTTTGTGGGATGCTTATAATTACCAAGAAATATCGTCGAACAAAAACCGCTATTCTTTAAGAGCCATGTTTTACGGATTTGTAAGATTTCTTGGGATGAAAAAGTTTTTCAGATTTCAATATTTTGGCTCCTTTTTCTTTGTTGTAATAAAAAAGTTATAAAAATGAAAAAAATATTAACCATAATTTATGATTTAGATAAGGGTGGCACTCAAAGAGCTGCTCAAGTTTTTGCTACGGCTTATCAAAAGAATGGTTATGACTCGCGCGTGCTTTCCCTGTACGGGCTTGGCTCAAGGAGCGCCGAGATGAGAGGAAATATTCAAATATGGGATGGAATTACTGATAAGAATATTGAGGAAATAAAAGTGTGGAGGCCAGATATTATCCACCTGCATTCCCATGGGCTTAAGGAGACGGATGTTAACAAAGTATTTGATGTTTTTAAAAAAAATGACGTTAAAGTAGTAGAGCAAAATGTTTTTTCGACGCCATCACCTTGGGCTTCTAGAGTTGATGTTAGTTTTCAATTTAGTTGGTGGGCGCTATGGCTATATAATTTGAGAGGAGGTAGAAGGTCCAAGGCTGCGATCGTTCCAAATCCAGTCATCTGTGAAAATTTTTATCCAAGAAGTCATGCGGAAATAAAGACTTTTAAAGACGCTTATGGAATTCCGGGAGAGGCCTTCGTTATTGGCAGAATCGGTCAGTCTTGTCCTGGAAAGTGGTCAATAATGTTGATTGATTCATTTAATAAATTAGCGAAGGACCATAAAAAGTTATTTCTAGTCGTAGTTAATCCCCCGGATAATATTTTAGAAGAGATTACAAAATCTCCTTTTAAAGAAAGAGTTATCCATATCCCAATCTTGTATGGTGATAATGGCCTTTCCATCGCATACTCTTCTTTTGATTTAATGATTCATACCGCAGAAATTGGTGAAAGCTTTGGTTATGTTCTCGCGGAATCTATTTTATGCGGAACTCCAGTAATAACACTAAGTACTCCCTGGGGAGATAATAGCCAGTGCGAAGTTGTTGGAAATTTAAGAGGGGGATATGTAGTAAATAGTTCAAAGGGTATTGTAACTGCGGTGGAGCATTACTTGACGAGCGACAGCAAAAATAAGATGAAAAAATCTGGCCGCGATTATATTTATGAAAAATATAATTACCTTGAAGTGGCTAATCAGGCTATCAGCAGCTTATCTGATATTGACAGAAATTTTAGTAAAATCGTCGTTTCTGATAAAATTAACACTATCGCTAAAGATACTTTTGATAAAACTAATTTATTAACAGTTTTGTTGCTAAAAACAAATTCACTATTTTTTAGAAGATTGACAGCCTATCAGTATCCCACAAAAATTCTATGCAAAAAAATTTTTAATAAGTTATTTCGTAAATCTATTATTTAAATAATTATGGAAGATTTTAAAAAAACAAAAAAATATTATTCATATGCCCGGCCAGAAATGTTAAAGTTTGTTCCGACTAAGGCAAAGAATATTCTTGATGTTGGTTGTGGGGAGGGTTTATTTGTTGCATCGCTGAATAAAAAAAGTGATTTCGAATCTTGGGGTGTGGAAATAAACAAAGAGGTTGCTGAGATTGCCAAAAACAATATCAACAAGGTATTGGTGGGTGACGTTTTCGAGCTATTAGACAGTATCCCAAATAATTATTTTGATTGCATTGTCTTTAACGATGTCTTGGAACACATGGAAAATCCCTACCGTGTTTTAGAAAAAATAAAAACAAAACTGAGTCCCTCTGGTGTCGTTGTCTGTTCTATCCCTAACGTGAGACATGTTAGGGTATTAAGAGATCTGTTGTTTAAAAAACAGTGGAAGTATGAAGAGTCTGGTATTTTAGATAAAACTCATTTAAGATTTTTTACAAAAAAAAGCATGGTTGATATGTTCGAAGATCTCGATTATCAGGTGGAGAAAATTGAGGGAATCAACGGAACTAAATGGTGGCAATTTTTTCCAATAAATATTTTAACATTTGGTTTTTTCTCTGACACCAGATATATTCAATTCGCATGTGTTGTTAAACCGAAATAAAAATATGAAAATTTATGATTGCTTCACATTTTTTAATGAGTTGGATTTGCTCGAGATGAGATTAAACATTCTCGATAAAGATGTTGACTATTTTGTTATTGTCGAGGCGACTAGCACGCATAGCGGCAAAGATAAGGAGCTATTTTTTGAGATGAATAAAGAAAGATTCTCTAAGTTTTCAAAAAAAATAATACATATTGTTGTTCGTGATATGCCAGTAATCGATGGCAGTGATCGATGGATATTGGAGAATTTCCAGAGAAATGCCGTAATGAGAGGTCTTTTAGATTGCGGGAAAGATGATATTATATTGATTTCAGATTTAGACGAAATACCAAATTTGGAACATATTGAAAATATAAAATCTAGTTTAATTGCTAACAGTAAAAGTGATTATTTTTACAATTTTTACATCAGCATTAGGAATTATCTTAATAGTTTGAGAAGTGGTAATGGTTTGGCAAAGCTAGTTACAAGGGTAATAAACCATTTCCCAGTGAAAAGTAAATGTCTTGTTATGTTTCAACAAAATATTTATTATTATTATTTAAATGGTTTTGAGCATGACCATTGGTTTGGCACAAGAGCGATCTTGTTTAAAAATTTAGTCGGTCAATACAATGCTAGTCCTCAACAGGTAAGAATTAGCATGGCCGACACAGTTATAATTAACGGAGGTTGGCATTTTTCATATTTGCTGAGTCCGGAGGGAATAATTAATAAAATAAAATCATTCGCTCATTCTGAGTTTGATCAGCCAGAATATACAAATGTTAGTTATATAAAGGAAAGGATAACAAGCGGAGAGGATGTGTTTGGGGGAAAAGAGAGAATTACCTACATAGAACTTGATTCTACTTATCCGAAGTTTATTTTTGATAATCAAGAAAAATATAGTCAATATATTTATAAATAGCGTCGAAATTGTTTCATAAATTTAAAATATTAATGAAAAATATGTCAGTTTCAGTCAGTGTCGTTATTGTAACCTATAATCGAGAAAAATTATTAACTCACGCAATTGAGAGTGTTTTATTGCAAGAATTTAATGATTTTGAGTTGATAATTATCGATGACTCTTCGACGGATGGAACAAGTGGAGTGGTAGAGAAATATTTATCCGATGAGCGGGTTAAATATTTCAAAGTAAATAAATGTAAATCAATTTCCGAAGTCAGAAACGCGGCCTGGGTTCATGCAACCGGAAAATACATCGCCATTTTAGATAGTGATGACATCTGGTGTGATGCCTTGAAGCTGAAAAAACAATTCGATTTTTTGGAAAATAATCCAACAGTAGCCCTTGTGGGAAGTAGCGCAATGACCATCAACGATCTTGGAGAAAAGGTTGGTGTTATTATAAAACCAGAACTTGATTTAGATATAAAAAAAGATTTTTTTGTCAAAAATCCTTTTTTTCATTCTAGTGTAATGTATCGAGCGGAATCTGTAAAAAAAATGGGCGGATATGACGAAAAAATTCGTTTCGGTGAAGATTTGGATTTATGGTTAAGACTAGGTGAAAACTGGCAGTTGCATAATTTGCCAGACGTATTAATTAAATATCGAGTGCACAATGACAATGAGGCGAGTAAACATCGGCTTGGTGCGATAGCTGATGTTTTGAGAGTAATTAAAAAAAATCGCAAAATATATAATGCCAGTCGTTTTACTTTTTTAAAAAAGATTCTGACTAAATTATCTGAACGCTTTAAATCTGAAGATAAAATTTAAACTTATTTTATATTTTCATTCTCCAGCCCGCTAAACCACCTTTAATCCAGGAAAGAATATTGAGCCAATTATTTCCTCCGGAAATTACTTGGTAAAGACGAAACGGTGTGTAAAGAAAGGCAAATAATAATAAACCATAAATTCTCAAACGTGGAAAATGTTTCTTTATTATTAACTGGTAGCTAACGGCAAGATTTTCCAGAACGAAAGGACTAGTGCGGCTGACCGCCGCTCTTTTTATATTATGCCAAGATTGAGCATTCGGATTATAGATTACTTTCAAGCCATATTTTTTTGCCCGCAAACAATAGTCCAAATCTTCTCCGTAAAAGAAAAATTTTTCATCAAATTTCCCAATTGACTCGATAAGATTTTTTGGTATCAATAAAATACATCCTGAGAGATAATCAACTTCCTGCAAGGACTTTGAAAATAGTGTCTGATTTTTATCGGGCACTGAGATATTCATTTTCAATTTTGAAAAGAACCCTCCGCCCTGCCACACTAACCTTGGTTCATTTTTGTAGAATATTACTGGACCGGTTAAATACTTGTTTGCGCTAGATTCTATTAGTGAGCCCAGACAATTCTTTTCGAGTTCGGCATCATTATTAACAAGTAAAAAATAGTCACTTTCTTTGGAGCAAAAATCAATTCCTTGGTTTACCCCTTTAGAAAAACCAAGATTTTTTTTGTTGAAAATAAATTGATGATTGGGAAATTTTTTTTGTAATTTCTCAGTGCAACCATCTTCTGAGTTATTATCAATTATTAAAATTTGCAAATTAAAATTTGTTGGAATAACTTGGTTCTCCAGGGAAGCGATGCAGGCACAAACGTCCTTGTAATTCTTGTAATTTAAGATAATAGCAGTAATAGTCATACCTCTTTAAGCTAATTATTCTCTTTTTTACCAAAAAACTTTATTTGATATTTCAAATATCTAATAAAAAATAAAATATTGATTTTGCAAAGTAATAATTTATTTAATCTGAGATCGTCCGTGGTTTTTGGTAGAATTTGTTTCCATTTTTTTAAAATTCTTTTGTTTGTTTCGAACCAGTCTTTATTTATTTTTCCCAAATAAGAGTAGTGGTGTAGTAAAATATCTTTTGTGATCACTGCTTCGTAGCCCCGGTTTACAACCTGAAGAGAGAAGTCAAGGTCATATCCATGGAATCCTTTAATAATTTTTTCATCAAAATTGTTGTTCTGCCAAATTTCTTTCTTGGTAAATAAAAAAATGCCATCGAGACTAGTAACTTTATCTATTGGAGGTCCGTCAGGAAAAAAGTTTTCATAGTAACCCTCTTCGTAAGAGTTTTTACCTTGGTTTAATTGACCTCTCAGAAATTTTTTCGCACAAATAGAGCTGTGCCAACCGAGCGAATATTTAGTTATGAGTTTTGTCCCGGCGACACCAATGAGGCCAATTTTATTGTTACCATCCATTATTTTTAACAATATTTGACCCCAGTTATTTGTTTGGAAAACAATGTCTTCATGCACAAAACAAAGGAATGGGTAACGAGCTTTTTGCGCACCAAGATTATAGGCCTCAGCGATTGAGTAGGTCCCTTTATTTTCTATCGGAATTATTTCAAAATCTTGCCCAATAGTTTCTTTTATATTTTTCGCTATTTTCTGATAGTGTTCTTCACGGTAGGTCGAAATAATAATGGAAATCATATTTTTATCTTACAAAAAAACCTTTCTACCTCCCCCCTTTACTTAAAACCGTCGCAATTGTCTTGAGAACAATTGTGAGATCGAGATAAGGAGAGCGGTGCTTTAAATAAAATAAATCGTATTGTAATTTTTCCAAAGTATCTTCAAACGATGGTGAATGATAAATTCCGGAAACCTGATCCCAGCCTGTGATACCTGGCTTCACCAGTAACCTAGTCTTGTAGAAGGGAACCCTCTCGGCTAGTTTAACCACCAATTCCGGTCTTTCAGGGCGAGGTCCAATAAAACTCATGTCACCTTTCAAAATGTTTAAGAGCTGAGGAATTTCATCTACGCGCGTCTTGCGTAAAAAATTACCAATCTTTGTGATCCGTGGATCATTTTCTGCCGTCATTAGACCAGTATTGCCGGCGACTTTCATGGTGCGGAACTTCAACATTTTGAAGACCTCCTCGTTCTCCCCTAAACGCCTTTGAGTAAAGAAAATTGGCCCTCGGCTGTCAATTCTAATTAAGAGCGCAATAATTGGCCAAAAGGGTAGTGAGATTGCCAAGGCAAGCGTCGCGCTAATAAGGTCGTAAGTTTTTTTGAAAATGTTGTAGTATTTTCTCTTTCCTTCATTAAGATTTTCCAAGAACCAGGAGCGATCAATTTCTTCGACAGGAATCTTGCCGGTAACTAATTCGTAAAAATGTGGAAAACTATAAAAATTAACTTTAAGCTTCAAACAATCAAACAAAGCCTGTTGCGCTTCTTCACTAACAATACGATCATTAAGAATAATAGTTTTTATTCCTTTGTCCAGGACTATTTGGCTAAGTTTTGAGATATCATCGCTAGCAACAAACCCCTCGTTCTTCCAACCAAATTGAGGAGTTTGGTCTAATTGTTCTCTTAATTTAGTCGCTGGCAGACTTTCGCCAATAAAAATGACTTTGTTTCTTGGTAAGTAGGATTTTAATAAAATATTATAGAAACGGCGCCAAGGAAGAAAAATTATGGTGAAAACAATAATAAAGATAAAAAGTGTAGTTTTTGGGGTGATTTCACTGGCACGTAAATAAAAGAAGATTACTGAAAAAATTGAAGCAACGGCAATCACCGAAAGAGCGTTGCGATTGAAGCTTCGAGTATTAGCCAGGGTTGATGGTTTATAAAGACCGCCAACGTAAAAACATAAAAGCCAGATCAAAAAAACTATTGCAAAAGGTCCTTGGTGTATTTCCAAGATTCTTTTTAGACCACTTGAATCTTGACCGATTATTCGATAACGAATAAAGATGGTAATCGCCAAGGCGAGGTTTAAAATCAGGAAGTCTCCAAAGAGAAGAAATAGTTGTCTAGCTTTTTTCATATAATAATAAGGTAGCAATTTATTAGCCAAAAATCAACTGATTTGGTATAGTATACTTATGAAAAGCCCCCTGGACAATCTTGAATTTACCTGGCCAAAGCTCGGGAACGAAGCGGTTTTATCATTTTTGGATGAAAGTTTGAAAAACGATCAATTAGCGAGAGTCTATATTTTTTGTGGCCCGGACGACCTTGGGAAGGGAACGGTGGCCAGAGCTTTGGCTCGGAATCTTTTATTCCGCGATCGCCCAGAACTTAAGAAAAATGGCAATGATCAGGACTTCTCTAGTTTAGAGAGCGATTTCCATGTCTTGAAATGTGAAGAAGGAAAAAGAAATATATCCATTGAGTCAACAAGAGAGTTTATTCATTCTCTCAGTATGAGTTCTTTTCTTGATTCGTATAAGATTGGTTTAGTAAAAGGGGCGGAACTGCTCAGTGAGGGGTCAGCGAACGCTCTTTTAAAAACTCTTGAAGAACCGCGCGCCAAGGTTTTGATTATTCTTTTGACGACTAATCTTGAGTCCTTGCCGGCAACTATCATTTCTCGCGCTCAAGTGTTAAATTTTTATCAAGTACCCAGTAATCAAGTTTACGATTATTTATTAGATAATTTTGGTGTCTCTCGTTCGCAAGCCAAAAATCTTTCCGCCCTTTCGCTTGGCCGTCCCTTGCGAGCGGTGCATTTTTTAGAAAATGAAGATATATATCAAAAATATTTGTCATTAGCTAGTATTTTGCTAAAATTAATTAATCTTCCTCTTTCTGACCGTTGGTCTTTAATGAAGGGAATGATTGGTGCAAGAGCAACATTTTCGGAATCAGGCAGGGAAATGCGTTTAATTCTGGAAATTTGGCAAGGTGTTTTTCGGGATCTATTACTGTTAAATGCCTCGCATGATGATTTACTGCAGTTTTCTGCCCTAGATAATGAAGTCCGAGAAGCTTGGCGAGTCCTTGGCGCTTCTCTGGGTGATAATTTTGAGAATATTAATGCCTATTTATTGGCGAAAAGCCAATTATTAAAAAAACATCAAGATTATCTTGATGCTAATGTTTCTCCGAAAAATATTTTGGATAGTTTGGTAATAAATTTATAATAATTATGAATAATAAATTCTCTAAATTTTATTCGTTCTTTCTTTTATTGGCTCTGGTGCCAATTCTTTCTGCTTGCTCTTTGTCCTTCACCTCATCAGGAATTAAGTTGGATGGAACGGTTGATGGTGGAGTATTTATGAGTGAAACCAAAGGTGACGCTTGGTTTCAGGTCTCTTCCATTCCAACGGTCAATGGGCAAATTCGTTCTTTGAGCTCCGAAGATGTCCAAGATATTGCAATTGATCCGAACGACCACAAAACACTTTACCTCTCCATTCTTGGTAAAGGTCTATGGTATACTAATAATGCGAGGGATGGTTGGAATCATCTTCCTTCTCTTGATGATTTGGATCTTAGAGTAGTAAGGGTTGACCCGGAAAATAAATGTACTATCTACACTCTATCGGATAACCAAATTTTAAAAACTGATAATTGTGGTCGCGATTTTAAACAGATTTATCAAGACGATAATCCTAACGCAAAATTAACCACCATCGCGATTGATTGGAATAACCATCACAATATTTATCTTGGCAATTCTCGCGGTGATATTTTGAAAAGTATTGATAGCGGAAGCAATTGGCGAGCGATTAAGACGGTTGAAAACGGCTCAGCGGTGATGAAAATATTAATCAGTCCACAAGATAGCCGCCGGATTTTCGTTGCTTCAAGAGATGCTAATGTCTATTCATTCATCAGTAACACAAAAACTAATCCCGCTAACTCAGAAGAGATAGAACAGAATTTTGCGGTCAATGAATGGCAGGAATACAATAAAGTGTTAAGCAGTCTGAGTCTCGGTTCTGATTTCCGCGCCCTCGCAATTACTGATAACGGTGTATTATTCCTCGCGACAAACTCTTCCTTGGCAAGATCAAGGGACCGAGGAATTACTTGGGAGAAATTAACTATTTTAACTACCGATAACCAAACATCAATTAACGCCTTAGCGGTTAACCAGAAAGATTCAAGCGAAATTTACTATGTCACCAGCAACACCCTTTTCCGGTCCACTGATAGTGGTGTTTCCTGGACCACCAAGCCATTGCCCACTGGTCGTTCTGGTTCTAAACTGTTAGTCGATTACCAAAACCCCTCAATTATTTATTTAGGAGTTGTAAAAGAGCAATAATAAAATAAGGATAAAAACTATGAATACTTATGTTGAAAACAAGCGAGAAGATTTTGAAAGCGTTTTAGATTTTTTTAGACGTGATATCGCAACTTTGCGCACCGGCCGGGCTAATCCAGCATCCCTGGAAAATGTTCAAGTTGAAGCTTATGGCGTTTTAAATCCGCTCAATGCCGTTGGTAATATTTCGGTGGCCGATGCTCGTTGTATGATTATTGCTCCTTGGGACAAAACCGTCTCTAAGGCAATTGAAAAAGCCATTGTGGAAGCGGATTTGGGGTTTGGAGTCGTTAATGAAGGAGATAAAATTCGCCTAACTGTTCCCGCGTTAACCGAAGAAAATCGTCGGGAATTGGTTAAAAAGCTTAATGAGCGAATGGAAAAATCCCGCATTTCAATTCGTGCTGTTCGGGAAGACTTAAAAACAGAAATTGAAAAAGCCGAAGAAGATAAAGAAATTTCGGAGGATGAAAAATTCCGTTTTATCAAGGAAATGGATGAATTTAGCACTAAGCACAATGATGAATTAAAAGAAATCCGCGACCATAAGGAAGCGGAAATAATGACTATATGATCACAGCAATAATTTTTATTCTCGTTCTTTCGCTGCTCGTTTTTGTTCATGAGTTAGGTCATTTTTTGACCGCTCGTCGGCTTGGGGTGAAGGCCGAAGAATTCGGTTTTGGGTTTCCACCTCGCCTAATCGGTTACTACAAAGATTCTGAGGGCAAGTGGCATATTATAAAAGGGAACAAGGAGGTGGTAGCACCAGGAACAATTTATTCAATTAACGCCTTGCCTCTGGGTGGTTTTGTGAAGATTAAAGGAGAAAATGGTGATAGCACTGATACGGATAGTTTCTCTGGTCAAGAACTTTGGCGACGAGCCTTGATTCTTTTCGCTGGCGTGTTTATGAACATCGTTTTAGCTGGAGTTCTGTTTAGTATTGGGTTTGGGATTGGTTTGCCAGCTTCACTTGATGGAGCCGAGATCACTGGCAATATGCATATCAGTGACCGTCAAGCCAGAGTGGTTTCAGTTTTTAAAGAATCACCGGCAGAAATTGCCGGCTTGAAAGCTGGTGATGCAATTTTAACTATTTCTGCTCAGCCGATCTTTAATGCGGGAGATATTCAGAATATTTTAAAAAGCTCATCCACAAAACCGGTCACTGTTACTTATCGTCGAGCTGGAGTTGAATATCAAACAAATGCTTCTCCATCATTTAGCCAAGATTTGAATCGTTCCGTTCTGGGGGTAGAAATTTCAGAGATTGGCACTGTTCGTTATCCTTGGTATTTGACACCGTGGTATGGCTTCAAAGCCGCGATCTTAATGCTCGTCGCGATATTCGTTGCCTTTTATCAATTAATTGCTGGCCTATTTGCTGGACATGGTGCTGGAGATGCTGTTGGCGGCCCAGTGAAAATTGCCCAAATGACTGGTGAGGCCGCACGGTTCGGTTTTGCATATCTAATTAATTTTGTCGCTCTTTTATCCTTAAATTTAGCGGTAATTAATATTTTACCCTTACCAGCATTAGATGGCGGGCGTCTCTTGTTTTTACTTATTGAAAGGATTAAGGGGTCGCCAGTAAAAAAAGAGGCAGAAGCAATTGTTCATACGGTTGGCTTCTGGCTATTAATTCTCTTAATGATTCTTGTCACCTATAAGGATATCTTTCGTTAATTAATCACACCGTTTTATTTCGGGGGCAACCTCTGTCTAGGACGGTTTCAAATATATGAATATCAGATTGAAAGGAACCCACATGGAACTTACTGAGGCTATCAAGGATTACGTTCAGGTCAAAATGGATTCGACCGAAAAATATTTGGGGGATGTTCAAATTATTAATTGTGATTTTGAAGTTGAAAAATCTTTGCCGGGTCAACACAAAGGTGAAGTATTTCGCGCTGAAGTAAATTTACAGGTCCCTCACGAATTACTGCGGGTCGAAAAAACCGAGACTGATTTATATAAAGCAATAGATAAAGTGAAAGACCATTTAGAATTAGTAATTAAAAAATATAAAGAAAAATCTCGCGATAAACACCGTCAGGCGAAAGAAGAATAAATTTTTAGAAAATAAAAAAAGCCCAGCAATTAGTTGGGCTTTTGGTAATAAGTTAATTTTTTTATGCTTTGTCTTTTGATGTAAAAGGAAAGCAAGATAACGGGATCTTTCTCTTTTCTTCTTTTTTTCTTTTCTTGACTATTTTAATAACGAAATTTGCGTTCACGAGAATTGTTGCTGTGGCGCTTAGTTTAATGAAAAAAATAGTGACGACGGTCTGAAATATTTCACTAAAAACAAATAATATCAATATTGAAGATACGATTGTAAAAAGAAAAGATATTGCAAGAATGATTAGCCATAAGTATGACGTAAACAGTGTCGCAGTCTCTGAGAAAAATTTTTTTAGAAGTAAGGTTGTGAAGTAAAGGAGTATAATTCCGGTTGTTGCTAAAAACGAATTTAGCCAAAAACTCCCCAGTAAATCTCCATCGAAACAAATTTCTTTTTCAAGGGTAAAAAATTGAATCGTTAGAGAAAAAAGTAAAACAGAAATTCCAATTTGAAAAATGTCTAATAAAAATTTTCTAGTTTTTTTCATTAATTCTTGTTTTTTTATTGTTTATAAAATTTGAAATGAGCCATTTTTAAAATAGTATATAATTTAAAATTAGTCAACTTTATTAATTTAAGAAAGAGTATTATACTGATATTACTATGAATTTATTAAATACCCTGTTCGGGGACCCGAACGAAAAAATTATTAAAAGTATTCGTCTGGAAGTTTTAAAGATTAATAACTTGGAAGCCAGCATTAAGGTGTTATCCGATGAAGATTTACGGGCAAAAACAGCTGAATTCAAAGAAAGATTAGCCAAGGGGGAAACTTTAGAGGACCTTTTACCTGAAGCTTTCGCAACCGTTCGAGAGGCGTCTTTTCGAATTCTTGGCCAAAGGCATTATGATGTTCAATTAATTGGAGGAATCGTTTTGCATCGCGGTCAGATTGCGGAAATGAAAACTGGTGAGGGAAAGACTTTGGTGGCAACTTTGCCTTTGTATTTAAATGCTTTGGCCGGCAAGGGGGTGCATTTAATCACAGTGAATGATTATTTAGCTCGGGTTGGTGCTGGTTGGATGGCCAGTGTTTTTCACTCTCTCGGTTTAACAACTAGCGTGATTGTTCATGAGGCTGCTTATACTTATGATCCAGAATATACTGATGACACTCAATATGACGAAAGATTGAAGCACTTCAAGCCCTTAAGTCGTCAGGCAGCTTATAATTGCGACATTACCTATGGGACTAATAACGAATTTGGTTTCGATTATTTGCGCGATAACATGGTTTATTCAATCGACCAAGCTGTTCAACGCGGATTACACTATGCCATTGTTGATGAAATTGATTCAATTCTTATTGATGAAGCTCGCACGCCTTTGATTATTAGTTCACCCGCCGAAGAATCAACCGATAAATATTTTAAATTTGCCGAATTTGCCAATCGTTTGGTGGAAAATGAGGACTATAATGTTGATGAAAAATTGCGAGCCGCGACTTTCTCGGAATCTGGCGTTTCAAAATTGGAAAAATGGTTAGGAGTCGATAATGTCTATGTAATGGGTGGCATTAAAGATGTTCATCATGGCGAACAAGCCTTGAAGGCGAGGGCTTTGTTTAAACGTGACAAGGATTATGTTGTGAAGGATGGGGAAATCATCATCGTTGATGAATTTACTGGCCGTATGATGCCTGGTCGCCGCTACAGCGAAGGTTTGCACCAAGCAATCGAAGCCAAAGAAGGAGTAAAGGTCCAGAAAGAATCCCAAACCATGGCAACGATCACTTTCCAGAACTTATTTAGAATGTATACCAAGCTTTCCGGTATGACTGGGACTGCCTTGACTGAAGCCGAAGAATTCCACAAAATATACAACTTAGAAACCATTGTCATCCCAACAAATCAGCCAAACATCAGAAAAGATGCGAATGATTTTATCTATCGCACTGAAGAAGACAAATACCATGCTGTAATCAGGGATATTAAAGAAAAAAACAAATTGGGTCAGCCGATTCTCGTCGGTACTATTTCAATTGAGAAAAACGAAGTTTTGGCAGCAATGATGGAGCTCGAAGGTTTGCGTCCCCAAATGCTGAATGCCAAAAACCATCAAAAAGAGGCGGAGATTATTTCTCAAGCTGGTCGCTTGGGGTCAATCACTCTCGCCACAAATATGGCTGGTCGTGGTGTCGATATTTTACTTGGTGGTAACCCAGATCAGGATGACGAAGAAGCAATTAAGGAAGCCAAAGAAGAACGCGAAAAAGTGAGAGCTCTTGGCGGTCTTCATGTTATTGGCACTGAGCGCCATGAATCACGTCGTATTGATAATCAATTGCGCGGTCGCGCCGGTCGTCAAGGAGATCCAGGATCTTCTCAATTTTATATTTCCACCGAAGATGATTTGATGAGAATTTTTGGTGGTGACCGAATGAAGAACTTGATGAAAACTTTGAAGATTCCGGCCGATATGCCGATTGAGAATAAAATGATTTCCAATTCCATCGAAGGAGCTCAGAAGAAAGTGGAAGGAAACAATTTTGATCAACGAAAACATTTAGTTGAATACGATGACGTAATTAACAAGCATCGCGAAGCCATATATCGTCGTCGCCGAGAAATTTTAGAAATTTCTGCTCAGCAAGAAGTGACAGAGGGGGAAGTAGTCCGCACCTTATCTAATATTGTTTTAGAAATGGTGGCCGCAGAAATCAAGGCAGTAATTTCTTTCCATTGCGCAGGAGAAGTGAGAGATTGGAATTTAAAAGAAGTAGTTGAAACTTTCCGTACAATTTTTCCATTATCCGAAGAACAAGAAAAAACAATTTTATCATACAGCGAAAAAACTGGTCATGCCGATATTAGTCGTGACGCCCTGATTGCGGAAATTTTAGTTTGGTCGAATGAAGTTTATGAAAAACTAAAGATTGTTTTTGCCTCTGCTGGCGTTGAAGTGGCGGAAATGGAAAAGAGTATTTTGATTCGTTCAATTGACCAGCTTTGGGTTGAACACCTTGAAACAATTGATTATCTTCGTCGCGGGATTGGTCTTCGTGGTTACGGTCAACGCGACCCGTTGGTTGAATACAAAAAAGAAGCTTATCAAATGTATCATGAACTGATCAGTCTAATTCAAAAACAGGTCGTCTATTCGATCTATAAGACTGCCGATTTCATGAATCCTAATACAATGGCTGCTGCCATTTCTACTCTTGCCAAAGAAGAACAAAAACCTTTAATTTTCTTGGGAGCACAAAAAGAAATGGGTAGCGATGTTAACTCCCCAAAAGATTTAATCACTCAAAAAGCAAAAGATGAAGACGGAGTGAGGGTTGGGAGAAACGATTTGTGTCCTTGTGGCAGCGGTTTGAAATATAAAAAGTGCCACGGAAAATAAAAATATGAAAATTATTTTAGCCTCCACTGAGAAATATCTATTAGACAAGGGGTATGACCTGCTTGGAATTTCTAGTGGTGAGCTAAAAATAGGTATTATCGATACCGCCTTCAAAGCATCTGAAGACCAAGCCTATATTAAATACATGGAAGAATATTATTCTTCAATGTCTTCTGCTGGTATAAACTTCAAGTTGCTCGATATTAAGGGAAAAACAGAAAAAGAAATTCTCGATTTTTTTGCGGACAGAAATGTGTGCCAAGTTTCTGGTGGCAATGTTTTCTATTTGCTAAAAGCGGTGAGGTAAACGAAATTTGATTTGATTTTGAAAAAGTTGTTTGATGCCGGTCTTTGCTATGTTGGTTGTAGCTCAGGATCTTCTCTCATGTGTCCCACTGTGGAAACTGGTGCTTGGAAGTTGGGTAGAAATCGATTTGGGGTTGAGGATTTTACGGCCCTAAACTACGTTCCGTTTCTAATAAAGTGTCACTTTACTGACAATAAAAAGGACGAAATAATCGAAAAAGCAAAGACCTTAGAATTCCCTCTAAAAGTTTTGAAAGACGACCAATGTTTTTATATTGAAGACGGGAAAATGACGTTTGTCGGAAATAGTGAAGAAGTGGTTTTGTAGATAGGAATATGACGGGAAATAATGACGCAAAAAGGATAAGAGCTGTTGGAATTCTTCTGAAAGGAGATGAAGTTTTATTGATTCATCGGAAGAATATAAAGGAATACTTTGTTTTTCCTGGTGGAGGAGTTGAAAAGGGAGAAACAATAGAGCAGGCGGTAAGTCGTGAATTGAAAGAAGAGACGTCAATAAAAATATCAATAGCTAAATTATTGTATAAACATATTTATGACGATACTACTGAACAATATTTTTACCTATGCGATTATATTTCAGGTGAGCCTAAATTAAGTGATAACTCTATTGAAAACCAGGAGATGCTTAAAGGAAATGATTATTACCAACCGCTTTGGGTTAAATTAAGTGAATTAAGGAACTTGCTGGTGTATCCATTAGAAATTAGGGATTTGTTGTTAGAAGATTTTAAAAATAATTTTTCTAACGCGGTTAGAGTGTTTGTCATAAAGGTGTCTGAGTTAAGATCGTAAAATATTTCGGAAAATAAAAATATGGAAAATTGTATTTTTTGCAAAATTATAAGAGGAGAAGCTGAAGCTAAAAAGGTTTATGAAGATGAATCTGTATTGGCTTTTTTTACTCATGGCCCAGTAAGCAAAGGGCACACCTTAGTAATACCTAAAGAGCATTGTGAAAATATTCTCGATATCTCATCTGAGTCATTAGCTCGGGTCATGGAAGTAACTCGAGAACTAGCTGGAAAGATGAAAGTCGAAATGAATGCAACCGGAGTAAATGTCCTTCATGCTGCCGGTGCTGATGCTCAGCAGAGCGTTTTTCATTTTCACTTGCATATTGTACCTCGTTATCCTAATGATGGTTTAGATTTGTGGTATCAGGCGAAAATAGAGAAAGAATAAAAATATGAAAGCAATTATTGAAATTCCAAAAGGAGACAACAGGCGAAGGCATTTTAATTTTGCGAAAACTGGTTTTATCGATCTTGGACCAATAATTGATGTAATCCCAGTAAATGATGGGGTTATGCCAGTCCATTATGGGTATATTCCGAACACCTTGAATGTCGGAGAAGGAGACGAAATTGATGTTTTAATTATTTCCGAAAAAACTTTTGCGGTCGGCGAAGAAGTTGAGATCGAGCCAATCGCTTTAATAAATCGTGCTGACGGTGATGATAAGATTGTGGCAATTGACGGAACGATTACATTAATAAAAAATTGGGAAGATATTGCGTTAGAAGAAAGGGAATTGATTGAAAAATTTTTCAGTTATCATCACGAGTTCAAATCAATTCAAAACGCAGAGTTCGCAAAAGAATATGTTGAGGAGGGATATAAGCAATTTATAGTTTAATAACAATTAAAAAATATGTCAGAATCAAACAAAGATCTTCGTCCTAAGGTTGGCGTTGGGGTTTATATTATTAATGATAAAAATGAGGTTTTGTTATCTCTGAGAAACTCAGTTCATGCTTCTGGTTTTTGGTGCGCACCGGGTGGTCATATGGAATATGGCGAAACATTTCTTGAAGCCGGGGCTCGAGAAACTAAGGAGGAGGTTGATATAGATGTCAAAGAGGTTGATGTGATCGGCGTAATAAGCAACGTGTATCCAGAAGAAAATAAACATTACGTAACAATCCACATGACAGCTAAAAATTATAGTGGCGAAGAAAAGCTAATGGAGCCAGACAAATTTTCCGATATGAAGTGGTTTAAACTAACCGAATTACCAGAAAATATTTTTCCAGCAACTAAATCATTTTTAAATGAAAATCCACTATGTCTTTGCGGTAGCGGTAAGAAGTTTCAAGAATGCTGTGGCAGTAAATAATAAATATAAATTTATGACTGAAGAAACTTTCAACAAAGAAGTCGCAATGTGCCGAGAGCACTTCCAGAAAAAGGGTAAATGTAAGTGGGGTGAATGTGCGAAATGCGGCGTCATCCCTTTGCTTTTTAAATTAGGCAAGGGAGAGCTCTATGAAGATGAGGAGGAAATTGCCGAACTGAAGGAAAGGGCCTTAAACCCAAGTTTATAATTTATTTACCGGGAATTTATTATCAATTTGTTATAATATTTGTTATTAATTAATAACAAATAAAGTTATGAAAAATGAACTTCAAAATTTAAGTATTTTTTCGGGTCAAGAAATTCGACGTTTTTGGGATGAGAAAAAAGAAAAATGGTATTTTTCGGTGGTAGATGTAGTGGCTAGTTTGGTATCTAGTTCTGACGCTAGAAAGTATTGGAACAAATTATCCCAAAGGTTAAAAGGGGAGGGTAGTGAGGTGGTGACAAAATGTCACCAACTGAAATTTTTAGCTAAAGATGGTAAATATTATCTCTCAGACGCCGCCGATACGGAAACCATCTTTCGTTTGATTCAATCTGTTCCTTCACCAAACGCCGAACCTTTTAAACTTTGGTTAGCTCGTGTCGGTTATGAACGAGTAGAAGAAGTGGAAGATCCGGAGAAAGCGATTCAAAGAGCGATGACCACTTATATTAAGAAAGGACATTCCAAAAGTTGGGTTGATTTACGATTGAAAAGTATTGAAATTCGCAAAGACTTAACTAACGAATGGAATGAGCGAGGAGTAAACAAACCAGATGAGTTTGCTACTCTGACGGATGACATCACTTTCGCCTGGGCCGGTTTAAAAACCAAAGATTATAAAGAATTTAAAAGTCTCAAAAAAGAAAATTTGAGAGACAATATGACCAATCTAGAATTAGTCTTAAATATGCTTGCCGAGGCTTCAACAACGGAAATATCCAAAGTTGAGGAACCGGAGACATTTGATGATAGCCGAAAAGTTGCCACAAAGGGTGGTGGGGTAGCTGAAAAAGCAAGAGAAGAGTTAGAAAAACAAGTTGGTCGTTCTATTATTTCTAAAAATAAATTTTTACCTAAGCAAAAAAAGGAATTAAAATAAAACCAATATGCTAAAATCAGGAATTTATCGCCATTATAAAGGAGTTGATTGCCAGGTCATTGGAGTCGCCAAACACAGTGAAACCATGGAAGAAATGGTTGCTTATTATCATAATGATGAACTTTGGGTCCGCCCCTTAGCGATGTTTTTGGAGAACGTAGAAGTCGACGGAAAAGTTATGCCAAGGTTTGAATATTTAAGAGAACAACAATATGGATCAAAGAGTTAAACTAATCCGCTCTTGTGAATGGGAGGAGGTATTTCTTTCTTGGTTTCAGGGCGAAGGTGATAGTCAAAAATGGTTAAACATAGTTAAGGAAAAAGGTTTTGCTTCTTGGGCTGACTGGCGCTTAAAATGTTATGCTAAAAGGTTTGAATGCGCCAAAGCAACCTGGGGTCTTTATGAGGTAAGTGAGCCTTGTGCAGTTGTTTCGACATGGTTTGGCGGACCATTCCAAGGCTGGATTAAAAATCGGTATCAAGGAAAAAAGACTAGTAATTTCTTAGAGTTGGCCGATCAAGAGGAGGTTAAAAATCATCGTGACGTTCAAGCTATTATAAAGAACTACCCTGAGACAAAGATGATTATTGCTTTGGAGACAAAAGATGGAAAAATATTTGTTATCGAGGGTATGCACCGTAGCTGTGCTTTGGGGATAATGGAAAAGAACGGACTGAGTTGTCCTAAAAAATTAGTCTTTGCCATCGGTAAGTCGGATTTTTCAGAATTACCGGTCTTTGAATCCATGGCTTAAATCATTGCTTTTATCAATACTTTATGTTAATTTAAGCCATATACATAATAAATATCCCTTAAATATGTCAGATAATAATCAAGTCCAAAATCAACGTGTTTCTTTCCCAGAGCTAGAAGAAAAAGCTCTTTCTTTTTGGAACACCAATCAGATTTTTCAAAAGTCAGTAGATCAAGAAGCACCCCGTGGTGATTACGTTTTTTACGATGGCCCTCCTTTTGCCACTGGTACGCCGCATTATGGTCATTTAGTTGGCAGTATCTTGAAGGATGTTGTGCCGAGATATTTCACAATGAACGGCTATCGCGTTGAGCGTCGTTGGGGTTGGGACTGTCATGGTTTGCCAATTGAAAATATCGTTGAGAAGGAGTTGGGCACAAAAACCAAGAAAGAAATTATTGAATTGGGCGTCGCCAAGTTCAATGATCTTTGTCGTTCAAAAGTGATGACCTATGCCGACGAATGGGAGAAGGTGATCACTCGCCTTGGTCGCTGGGCTGATATGAAAAATTCTTATCGGACAATGGACCTGGATTACATGGAAAGCGTTTGGTGGACTTTTAAACAATTGTGGGACAAAAATTTAATCTACAAAGATTATCGTTCCATGCATGTTTGCCCAAGATGTGAAACAACTTTATCGCAATCAGAAGTAACCGAAGGGTACCAAGATATTAAAGATCTTTCGGCAATTGCGAAGTTTCATATCAAGGCTGGGCAAAAATGGGGGAATGAAAATGAAACTAAGGACTCAGTTTATATATTAGCTTGGACAACAACGCCTTGGACTTTAATTGGCAATGTTGCCTTAGCAGTTGGTGCAGATATTAATTATGTTGCTTTGAGAATCAAGGGTGTCCCCGAACTTATAATTTTAGCAAAAGAAAGAGTTAAAGATGTCCTAAAAGACCAAGAAATTGAAATTGTTCATGATGATATAAAGGGATCTGATTTAGTTGGCTTATATTATGAACCATTATTCCCTTACTATTCCAATGATGTTTCTTTAGAAAATCGCAATAACGGCTGGCAAATTTATGCCGCTGAATTTGTGACAACTACTGATGGGACAGGTGTTGTTCATATTGCTCCTGCTTTTGGTGAAGATGACATGAATCTCGGAAGGGAAAATGGTTTGCCGTTTGTTCAACACGTTGGGATGGACGGGATGTTTAAATCCGAAGTGCTTGATTTCCAAGGTCTGCACGTCAAACCAGTAGAAGATCACATGACGACTGATATCGAAATTATCAAATACTTAGCAGCGCACGGGACTTTATTTCATAAAGAAAAGTATGAACATAGCTACCCTCATTGTTGGCGCTGTGCAACTCCTTTGATCAATTACGCAACCTCATCCTGGTTTGTGGGAGTAACTAAAATCAAAGAAAGACTCTTGGAGAGTGCCAAGAATATTAATTGGTCACCAGATTATCTGAAAAATGGCCGCTTTGGCAATTGGTTGGAAGGTGCAAGGGATTGGTCTATTTCTCGCCAGCGTTTTTGGGCGAGCGCTATGCCAATTTGGGAATGTGAATGCGGCGAAAGAAAAGTGCTTGGCAGTGTGGCCGAATTAGAAGAATTAACTGGCCAAAAAATTACCGATATTCACAAAGACAAAGTCGATTTGTTAACATTTAAATGCGAAAAATGTCAGGGGACAATGACTCGCATTCCAGACGTGATGGATTGTTGGTTTGAATCTGGATCAATGCCATACGCTCAGTTACATTATCCTTTTGAGAATAAAGAAAAGTTTGAAAAAAATTTCCCAGCTCAATTTATCGCGGAAGGGGTTGATCAAACTCGTTGCTGGTTTTACTATTTGCACGTTATCTCTGGCGGTATCAGAAACCAGGAGGCTTTCAAGAACGTTGTGGTGAACGGAATTGTTCAAGCTGAGGATGGCAAAAAAATGGCCAAACGTGACAAAAACTATCCTGATCCAATGTATGTTTTAGATAAGTACGGAGCAGATGCTTTGCGTGCCTACATCCTATCTTCGCCAGTAGTTCAAGCCGAAAATCTTAATTTCTCAGAAAAGGGAACAGAAGAATCTTTGCGCAAGAATTTAATGATTCTTTGGAATGTTTATAAATTCTATGAAATGTTTGGCGCTGAGCTCACCGATGAAAATAAGCAATCAGAGAATATCCTTGATCTCTGGATTATTGCGAAGTTTAATTTGTTGCTCAAAGATGTTACCGAAGCGATGGAGGCTTATAATCTTCAGAAAGCCATGCGCCCAATAACCGAATTCGTTGACGAACTCTCTACTTGGTTTTTACGTCGCAGTCGTGAGCGTTTCAAAAGTGAAGATGAAAACGACAAACAATCTGCTTTAGCAACAACAAAATATGTTTTACTCGAGTTATCAAAAGTCCTCGCCCCCTTTATGCCTTTTGTTGCAGAAAATCTCTGGCAGAATCTCACGGGTAGCGAATTTTCTGATGGTGAAAAATCAGTGCACTTGGAAAAATGGTCTGAAATAAAAAACATCGATGAGAAATCTCAAACCGTTTTAGCTCAGATGGAATTAGTTCGCAAAGTTGTTGAGCTCGGTCTCGCTGCTCGCGATGGGGCCGGAATAAAAATTCGTCAGATGCTCACCTCTCTAACGGTTAAGACGAAGGAATTTGAATTAGGTAGTGAGTATTTAGAATTAATTAAAGATGAATTGAATATCCAAAAAGTGATTTGGGAGAAGTTTGAAAATGATTTCCCAGAAGTAATTTTAGATACAGTGATTACCCCAGAATTGAAGCTTGAGGGTTTGAAGCGTGAAATAGTTCGTTTTGTGAATATGCTTCGCAAAGAGGCGGGCTTGACTCTTTCTGACCGAGTGCTAGTCTATTTAGAAACTGTCGACGCTGAAGTTATTTCAACGGTTGAAAAATTTAAAGAAGATCTCAAAAAAGATACTTTAAGCGACGACCTTCTTTTGGTAACTATTCCGGAAAATATTATTTCGAAAGAAGTCTCTCTGGGAGCAGAAAAATCAAAACTAGCAGTTGTGAAACAATAGAAAAAGCGTTGCTTCTGCGACGCGTAGGCGAGTGTCGTATAATGGTTATTATGTCAGCTTCCCAAGCTGAAAACGGCGGTTCGATTCCGCTCACTCGCTCAAGATTTAGTTAATTAACAATTTTAATAACCGTAAAAAAGGAGTATTTTATGAACAAAATCCTAATCACTGGTTTCGAAAAGTTTGGTAGTTATTGTGAAAATGCCACTGAGGCTGCAATAACCGATTTATCAATAATAAACTCTCATCAGGTTGAAAGCTTTATCTTCCCGGTCAGAGTTTTTGCCGACGCAACAAATTATGGTCGGAAAATTGTTAAAAAAGCGCAAGAGATAGATGCTAAAGCAATTATTTCCCTGGGAATGTCTTCTTGCGTTGAAGGTATAAGAATTGAATCGCTAGCCAGAAATTGGGTAGCAAATGAAAAGTATTGTTTGTCGCATGAACACAAAAGAGTTATCGATGATAAGTTTAATTCAAAATTTGCCTTGGAGGTAGATTTTGATCGTTGGAGGCTTGATAAAATCTTTTCTGAATTAAATCGTGAAAAAATAACTCATGAAACGAAGATTTCAAAAAATGCCCATTCATTTTGCTGCAATGCATTAATGTTCAGAACGCTTCAAGCGATAGAGGAAACAAATTGTAAAATTCCGTATCTATTTGTTCACGTATCTTGTACGCCGCGCGCAGTCATGGGAATGCCAAAGAATGCTAGGCTAAATAATATGACTTCCGTGCCGCAAATAAGAAAAACAATCTCTGTGATCTCTAGTTGCTACTCTTCTTATTAGCTTTTAGAATAACTGCTTATCAATCGCTTCTCTCAAGGAAGCGATTTTTTATTTTTGTAATAAAAAAGCACCGATATTGATTTTTCGGTGCTTTAGTCCTTATTATTCAGTTAAAATATTTTTCGTAGGCAGTACAAATACTATTAATAATTTCTAAATACAGTCTATTTGCATAGATGGCTTGTCCTGGTTTAAAACATTCATTTTTATTGAATGCTCCAAGCCAGCCATTTTTCATAAAGAATTTTTCCATCGGCTTACTCGCCTCAGGATTGATGAAATTACTTTCATTGTTTCGGCTATCTAAATAGCCGTCGCAATATCCATCAGTGCCGATATCAAAATAAATTTCGTCGAAAAAATATCCATAGTTCCAAGTTGATCCTTCATCTTCGTGTTGCCATTTTTCCCTCGATTCAATTTTTAACCAATTGGCGTCTTGCCAGGTGTTACCATAAGCATTTTTGTTTGAATAAAATGTTAGGCCCAGTGTGTTTTCTTTCATGTTTGCCACGATGTAAAAAGTAATGCCATTCTGGTCACTTAATGCGCAAAATGATCTAATCTTTAGAATACTCGTGTCCGGCTGAATTTGTTCTGATAGAAGCTCTAAAACGGTAGTCATCCGAACTACTAAATCGGCTTTTGATATTTTAAGTAAAGTTTCTGGCACGGCGCCAAAAGTAGTTGGTAATAATTTTTGTGCCTGGCCACTCATGGCAAGACAAACGAATAAAAGTAAAAAAATCCTTTTCATGATTACTGAGTTTTTAGAATTGTTAATATGCGATTTAATTAACCATCCTAACATTATCTTTATTATTCGTCAAATAAACTTGATTTTTTGCGTTTTTTGCTCTATAATATTAGGGATTAATTAATTAATTATCTCAAATTTATGACTACTACCTGGATTATTATCGGGATCATTGTTTTAATCGCTTTAATGGCGATGGGCATGTATAACGGTTTGATAAGTTTAAAGAATCGCGTCGATGAAGCTTGGAGCGATATCGATGTTCAATTGAAACGTCGTCACGATTTGATTCCAAACCTCGTCGAAACCGTCAAAGGCTACGCCGCGCACGAAAGCGCAACTTTGGAAAATGTCATTAAGGCTCGTAACGAAGCGATGAGTGCTCAGACTGGCGGAAACCCAGAGACAATTGAAAAAGCGGAAAATGCTTTGTCTTCAACGTTGAAGTCAATTTTTGCTTTATCAGAAAGTTACCCAGATTTGAAGGCTAACCAAAACTTCCTTGAACTGCAACGTGAATTAACTGACACGGAAGATAAAATCATGGCTTCTCGTCGTTTCTATAATGGTAACGTTCGTGACTTCAACACAAAACTGCAATCTTTCCCAACGAATATGTTTGGTAAAATGTTAGGATTCTCAGTTCGTATTTTCTTCGAAACTGCCGAAGCCGAAAAAGCACCTGTTGAAGTGAAATTCTAATTCTCTATGACCCTTTATCATAATAGCGATAGCAACAAGCGCAAGACCTGGTATTTAATGACTGGGTTCTTTGCGTTTATCATGATTGTTGGCTTTGTGTTTTCTCAAGCGATGAACAATTCGGTGATTCTTTATATTGCCGTCGCTTTTAGTGTAGTTTCAAGCTTTTTTAGCTATTGGTTTAGCGCGGAAATGGTTTTGGCAATGAGTAGTGCCAAAGAAATAGACCACGACAGTGCGCGTGAACTTTATCACTTGGTGGAAAATCTTTGCATCACTGCTGGCCTGCCTGTACCAAAAATTTATATTATTGAAGATTCTGCACCCAATGCTTTTGCGACTGGTCGAGACAAAGATCACGCCGTGATTGCCGTCACTACGGGTTTACTGCAGAAGTTGGATAAAGTTGAATTAGAGGGAGTAATCGCTCACGAGCTGTCTCATATTGGCAATCGTGACATCCTGCTCGCCACACTCGTGACCGTGATGGTTGGTCTCGTCGTTTTGTTGGCCGATTGGTTTATGCGTTGGTCAATTTTTGGCGGACGAAGGAGAAGTAATGATTCCGAAGGTGGGCAGATGGCGCTAGTTATCACAATCGTCGCAATTGTTTTTGCAATTCTCGCTCCGCTTGGCGCTTATATGATGCAGTTTGCAATTTCTCGCAAGCGGGAATTCTTAGCTGATGCCGATGCCGCGCTTTTGACTCGTTATCCGGAAGGCTTGGCCCGGGCTCTGGAAAAAATTTCTGCCGATCAAGAGCCGCTGGAAGCGGCTAATCGGGCAACAGCGCATTTGTATATTGCTTCACCATTCAAAGGTAATGAACAAAAAACTTCTTGGTTCGCTAAAATGATGATGACTCACCCGCCAGTAGCCGAGAGAATTGCCAAGTTAAGGGGGTCGGAAAAAATATAATTACTTATTAAAATAATATGTCCAGTAAAGAACAATTAGTTGATGAAATCTTGGATCGGGGAATTATCGTTTCAATTCTGCCAGACAAGAAAGAATTAAGAAAAAGATTGATTAGCGAAAAGCTACGTTTTTATATTGGCGCTGATGCCACTTTTAATTCTTTGCATCTGAGTCATGCCAAGAACTACATGCTCTTGGAGGATTTCAGAAAACTAGGTCACGAAGTGATTGTTCTTTTTGGTGATTTTACCGCCCGTATTGGCGATCCAAGTGGCAAGACTTCTACTCGTCAGCAATTGAGCCGTGAAGAGGTGATGAAAAATACTGAAGACTGGTTAGCACAAATCAAACCTTTGATGAATTTTACTGACAAAGAAAATCCAGCGAAGGTGATGTATAATCACGACTGGCTTTCCAAGTTAACAATGGAAGAAGTTGTTAATTTGGCCTCTAATGTTACAGTCCAGCAGATGTTGGAGCGAGATATGTTTCAAAAAAGAATCAAAGACGAGAAGCCGATTTTCTTGCACGAGTTTTTATACCCAATCATGCAAGGTTATGACAGCGTCGCAATGGAAGTCGATGTTGAGATGTGTGGTACGGACCAAATCTTCAACGCTCTTGTCGGTCGTACCTTGCTTAAGAAATTAAAAAATAAAGACAAGTTTGTCATGGCTGTAAATTTGATGGAGAATCCAGTGACGGGTGAATTGATGTCCAAGAGTCGCGGGACCGGTATCTTCTTAAGTTTTTCGGGAGAAGAAATGTATGGCGCCATCATGAGTCAGCCGGATGAGATGATAAAAGTATTCCTTGTGAACAATACTAGAATTCCCTTGAAAGAAATAGAAGAGTTATTAAAATCAGAAAATCCGCGTGACGCCAAAATGAAAACCGCTTGGGAGATTGTGAAATTAATTAAAGGAGAAGAGGCAGCAAATCATGCCCAAGAAAACTTCGTGCAGAAATTTCAAAAGAGGGAAGCGCCAATGGATTTGGCGGAAATTTCAGTAGGAGTCTCTGAAGAAGTATTGATGAATGTTTTAAAAAAGTGTTTACCAAAAAAGAGTGGTTCAGATTTACGCCGTTTACTTGATCAAGGCGCAGTAAAAATTGAAGAGGATGTGAAGTCAGACGGGCAAGAAAAAATTAGCATTCCAACTGAAGGGTTGGTCCTAAAAGCGGGGAAAAAAGATTGGTTTAGGATTGTTAAGTAGAATAGACATAAAATTAATATTTGGGATATTTTTTATGAATATAGAGCAAGGTTTCATCAATAAAAATAGGAGAGAAAACATTCCTGAACCAGAAGTTGTGACGTTTGATTTGTCAAACATAGAAACCGATAACGCTTTTGTAGACAAAAAAGATAAAATTAGAAAAGCTGATTCTCTTGAAATCGAAAATTTGAGACAAGAAATTAAAGCTGCTGAAAATGAAAATAAAAAAGAAGACTCCCTCACACCTGAAAGAAAAGTAGAAGTGATTGATACTTTTAAAAAGTTGAAAGAAATACTGGGTCGAAGCCATATCGGGGAAAATGTTAAAAATATGCTTCTGGACTCAAGTATCTCCGCTGTTTTAGCGGGCGCAAAACCAGCGTCAGAGTCATGTTTTATCAAAGAAGAGAAATTTTTGTTTACGGTCATGAGCGGCGGGGTAAGTAAAAAAGATTTCTCAAAATTTCAAAATATTATCAAAGAATTTGGTTGTGATTCAGTAATCTGGCAAGACAAAAGGTCCGGCCTGGCTAATCTATCCCACGTAGATGTGTATAATAATAAAAATGTCGTGAAGGCACTTGAGGAATCGGGAGTATTTTCTCAAGAAGAAATTGGCCTCGCAAGAAATGATTGGCACTTGTTATACAAACAATTAATAGGAAGTGCCAAAGAGGGTGATTTTGAAAAAGCTTTTCGCGGTGGCTACGTATATGGCTACCCAAGAGAAGATGTCGCTGATTATATTAAAAGCTTTGTTGCCAGAAAAAAACAAGAACAAACTCAACTAAAACAAGAATCGTTAAAAGTTCAGTTGAATATTGCGCCGGACGAATCAAGGTCGGAGTTACATGGTCTACAAAACATTGCTAAACAAAAAAAGGGAATCATGATTTATGGCTTACGTGGAGATCCGGTGGTTTGGGAGTCATTTAACCCCGAAAGTCGTGAGGTAAAGAATAAGGTTAAAGAGCTGCAAGATATATTTTTGCTAGAAAGGGAAATAATTGAGGGTTAAAGTCATTAATCCCAAAGAAATTTCCAAAGAATTCTTACATTTTTAGCACTTGCTATAAGAGAAATAAAGCCTTTTTTGGCTCTTTTTTGAATAAAAAGATCATAAGTATTGACAATAACATCAATTTAGTGTAAAAATATCATACGTGTAATTGGTGGCTAGTGAGCCAATAAAACCAAGAAGCACTATTCTTTAAAAATATGTAAACATGAAAAAGTTAGTATTACTTTTAGGAATATTTGCGATCATTTCGGAAGGCTTCAGTCAGGAGCTAAACAATGTAACAAAAAAAGAAGATGTGTCTTCTGTCAACAACGGAAAAAGTATTCCACTAGATAAACTGAAAGAAGTTAATTTAATTGGGATATCTTGTTATGACACGGTTAATTATTGCACTTATAATAAAGCAGATTTTTGGTTAACGCAATCTTATGGTTTCACGTACAAGATGGCTATCCGCACAAAAAAAGATTTTAAAATTGTGGAAATAATTGTTAAAGAACCAACTAAGCACATAACTTTTTTGGCATTTATTTTAATACTTCTCGGGATTGCATTTTTAATTGCATTTTTAATTGTAAGTTTGTCGAAATTAGGTAAAAATAATGAGAAAAGTCGAAGACCAAGGGTAGAAGACGATTGTTATCACATAGGAACAATTCAAAATAATAAAAATACAACAAGACCAAAGAATGATTACGACGATCCGGGAAGTCCCGCTACTAATCGTTATTAAGATTAGCAGCCCTTATCACTTCAAACGTGATAAGGGCTTTTTTATTATCATCCTTTCAATTTTCCCAATTTTCCCCTATAATACTGATAATTAATCCAAATTTTGCAGCTACGATAGAATCATCAGTTTTAAGTCTATAACGCCATAGACTTAAAACCACCCATTTTTAAACTTCAATATTTATATATGAAAAATTTAGAACTTCTTGCCCCAGCCGGTAACTTAGAAAAACTCAAAACCGCTTTTTTATACGGTGCCGATGCCGTCTATCTTGGCATCCCCGATTTTTCTTTGCGTGTTCGGATTAACGACTTTGACTTTCCGCAAATTATTGAAGGTATTAAGTATGCTCATTATCTTGGTAAAAAGGTTTATGTAACTGTAAATATCTTCGCGCATCAAGAACACCTCAAGAAATTGCCGGCTTATCTTAAGTTATTAAAAAAAGCTCAACCAGACGCCTTAATTGTTTCCGACCCAGGTATCATTCAAATCATCAAAGAGGTTTGGCCGGAAGCCGAGATTCATCTCTCTACTCAGGCTAATTGCACAAACTCTTCGGCTGCCAAGTTTTGGTTGAAAAATGGCGTTTCTCGCATTGTTTTGGGAAGAGAAGTGACCTTAGCGGAAATTAAGGAAATTCACAAAGCCGTTCCAAGAATGGAATTAGAATATTTTGTTCACGGTGCAATGTGCATGGCTTATTCTGGACGTTGCTTCTTGTCTAAAGAAATGTTGAATCGTAGCGGCAACCTTGGTGACTGCGCTCAGCCTTGCCGCTTTGAATATTCGATTAAAGCAAAAAATCATGAGGAAGAATTTGAACTCGTGAGCGAAGAGCACGGCTCATATTTATTAAATTCAAAAGACCTTTGTCTAATTAAACATTTAAAAGATCTGAAAGACGCCGGTGTTACCTCTTTCAAAATCGAAGGACGTGCCAAGAGTGTATATTATCAAGCCTTGGTTTGTGGCGTTTATCGCCGAGCCCTAAAGACGAAAGATCAGAAAGAACTAAATTTTCTCGCCAAAGAATTAAAAGATAAATTAGTAAATCGTGGCTATACCACGGGGTTTTTGTTGAAAGAAAAGGCTGCTCAAAATACCGAATCATCTCACTATTTAAGCAACTGGGAGTTCTGCGGGCAAGTACTTTCTCAAGACGCTAATAGGATCTCTTTTAAAGTTCATAACACCGTCAAGGTGGGTGATAATCTGGAGCTAATTTTACCCGGTTATGATATAATCAAATTAAAGCCGAAGCATTTATTTACTGCTAAAGGCGGTGCTGAAATCACAGAAGCACACGGTGGTGGCGGCAGTCAGATTGCGATGCTTGATTTACCAAAAAATTGCCCAGACATTCCGGTCGGAGCGGTTTTGTGTCGTCAGAAAAATAATTAAAAATTATGTTAGCCTACATTAAAGGAAAAGTAATTCATAAAAATAATTCGGCAGCGATTGTCGTAGTTAACGATACGATCGGTTATCAGATTTTTTTACCGGAAAACTTCTTAGTACCACTAAGGGTTGGTGAGGAAATCGAGCTATATCTCCATCATCAAGTCAGAGAAGAGCAAGACGATCTCTATGGTTTTAAGAATTTTACAGACTTGGAATTATTTCAATTATTATTATCGGTTTCTGGTGTTGGACCAAAGTCGGCCTTAGCAGTTTTAGCCTTAGCGGAGGCGGAAGATGTCAAGGAAGCGATTATTCGCGGTGACGCTGGGTTACTCACCAAGGTTTCGGGTATTGGTAAAAAAACGGCAGAGAGATTAGTACTCGAGCTGAAAAGTAAGGTTCTAAAAATCTCAAGCGGCACTTCGCTATCTGAATCAACCTTAAGTGTCTCAACTAACGACGAAATAGATGCCTTAATGGCCCTGGGATATTCATTACCGGAAGCCAGGGAAGCCCTTAATCGAGTGCCAGCAGAATATACAAAAAGCTCTGAGCGCGTGAAGTTTGCCTTAAAAAAAATCAATAATTAAAATTTTGACTTTTGCACCCATTTTTACTAGGATATAAGTGTTATGAAACAATCATTTTTATTTACAAAAACATCAAAAGATGCTCCGAAGGACGAAGTAAGCTTGAACGCCAAAACTTTAATGCGGGCAGGCTTTGTTGACAAGGTCGGGGCTGGCATCTACACCTTTTTACCTCTTGGCTTAAGGGTAATGGATAAAATTTTGAAAATCATCCGCGAAGAAATAAATTCTACTGGTGGACAAGAAATTTTGATGCCTTCTTTAGTGCCAAAAGAATTTTGGGAAACCACTGGTCGTTGGGAGAATTTTGACGCCTTATTCAAGTTAACCGGTAGTGATAGTCGCGAATATGCTCTTGGAGCAACTCATGAAGAAGTTGTTACGCCGCTCGCCAAGAAATATATCTTTTCCTATCGCGAGTTACCAATGTCTATTTATCAGATTCAAACCAAGTTTCGCAATGAAAAGCGAGCGAAGGCGGGGCTGATTCGCGGCAGAGAGTTTTTAATGAAAGATCAGTATTCTTTTCATACCAGCCAAGAAGATTTGGATCGCTTTTATGAAGTAGCGAAAGCGGCATATTACAGAATCTACGAAAGATTAGGTTTAGGAGAAATTACCTATTTAACTTATGCTTCCGGCGGTGCCTTCTCTAAATATTCTCATGAATTCCAAACGGTCACCGAAGCGGGCGAAGATCATATCTATATTTGTGATCATTGCAAAGTAGCAATCAATCGAGAAATTATCGAAGAACAAAGTGCTTGCCCAGTTTGCGGTAACACTGAGCTACGTGAAGACAAGGCAATCGAAGTAGGAAATATTTTCAAGCTTGGCACTCGTTTTTCAAATCCTTGTAATCTAAAATTCACCACACCAGAAGGTACAAGCGAGGAGGTTGTGATGGGTTGTTACGGAATTGGCCCAAGTCGTTTGATGGGAACAATCGTGGAAATTTATCACGACGAAAAAGGTTTGGCTTGGCCAAAAGATTTAGCGCCGTTTCAAGTTCACCTCTTGTCACTGAAAGCTGACGAAGAGGCCGAAAAACTTTACAATCGCCTGGTAGATTTGGGAGTGGAAGTTTTATTTGATGACCGAGACGTTTCCGCGGGTGAGAAATTTGCCGATGCTGATTTGATCGGTATCCCAGAAAGAATTGTTGTTAGTGCCAAAACTTTAGCGGAAGAGTCTTTGGAATTAAAACTTCGCAATACTGATAAATCTGAAAAAATAAAAATTGAAGCCTATGTTCAAAAATTTATTTAATCGTTTTAGTCATGATTTAGGAATTGATTTGGGTACAAAAAATACGCTGGTTTTTGTTGGTGAAAAGGGTGTGGTAATTAATGAACCATCAGTGGTAGCGATTAACAAACGGACCAATGAAATTTTAGAGGTTGGTGAAAATGCCCGAAAAATGATTGGTAAAACTCCTGGTCATATTGAGGCAATTCGCCCTCTAGTTGATGGAGTGATTTCTGATTTTGAAGTCACGGAAAAAATGATTAAATATTTTATTGGCAAAGTGCACCAAGAAAATTTTGCAATTTTTCAAAGACCACGCGTGGTAATAGGCATTCCTTCCGATCTTACTGAGGTTGAAAAGAAAGCAGTCGAAGATGCCGCTCGCTCAGCTGGCGCTCGTAAAGTATATTTAATCGAAGAAGCAATGGCAGCGGCAATTGGTGCGCGTTTACCGGTTACTGAAGCGACCGCCACGATGATTGTTGATATTGGTGGGGGTACCACTGAAATAGCAGTTATTTCGTTGGGGGGAGTTGTCACTTGGAAATCTCTTCGTTTGGCGGGAAATGAATTTGATAGCAATATCATTGAGTATATTAGAGAGGAATTTAATATTTTAATTGGTGAACAGGTTGCCGAAAAAATAAAATTAACCATTGGTTCAGCGATGCCCTTAGATGAGCCAAAAGAGTTAGAAGTGAGAGGGAGAGATTTGGTAAATGGTTTACCAAAAGCAGTTGTTGTCACTGACAAGCAAATCAGAGAAGCAATCTCTCGGACAATCATTAAAATTATTGAACAGATAAAAATTATTTTAGAAACTACTCCACCGGAGCTTGTTGCTGATATCTATGAGAAAGGTATTTTTCTCTCTGGTGGAGGGGCTTTGCTGCGAGGTTTGGATAAAGCAATCTCAATTGCCGCCAAAATTCCCGTCAAAATAGTTGATGACCCACTAACTTGTGTTGCGCGTGGTACGGGATATCTTTTGGCTAACAAAGAATTATTAGAAAAAGTAGTCTTGCCTTCCGTTAGCGGATAATTATGAAGAGAAAGGGTTTAAATTTTTTAATCAATCGCCAGACCGTAGTTTCGCTGTTGGTTTTGTTATTTTTAATTATCGGTCATTATTCTGGTCTACTTAATCCTTTAGAGAGTAGAATTTTTTCGGTAGCGCGTCCTTTTAATAACTGGCTCTATCGCCAGTCTTCAGATATTAACAAAAATAATCGTGATTTAGAGGTAGATCTTGCGACTTGTCAGAATAAAATTTCTAATTTGGCGGTTGACTCGGCAAAAGTGAGTGAACTTCAGGATGAAAATAATAAACTAAGAGCTTTTATTAATTTTTTTAGTAATCACGAGTATCGCAAAATTTATGCTGACGTTTTGGCTCAGGAGCTGCTATCTGAGAAAAACGAAACTCGTCAAAATATTATTATTGATAAAGGTTTTAAGGATGGAGTATTGGTCGGTCTGGGGGTAATCGATGAAAGCGGTGTAATCGTTGGAAAAGTGGTGGAATCAAAAGATCGTAGTGCAAAAATTTGTCTTGTCACTTCCAGTTCCTGTAAATTAGCGGCGACCATCCAAAATAAAGAAAAAACCATTGGGGTTAGCGAGGGAAGTCTCGGCCTTACCACTAAGATGAATTTCATTCCGCAGACAGAAAAGATTAACCTCAATGACCTGGTAATTACCTCTGGCTTGGGAGAAATAATTCCTCGTGGATTGGTTATTGGTAGGGTCTCCGAGGTAATTAATAAAAGCAATGAGATTTGGCAAAGTGCGACCATCGAGCCACTTGTTGATTTAAATAACCTAACAATTGTGTCGGTAGTTTTACCTTAGTATGTTTCTTAGAATATTCAGAATAATTTTAGCTGTTATTGCCGCACTCTTGGTTGTGTTTTTGCAGTTTTCCTTTGTTTCTAATTTTTCTCCATTTTTTCGGGGGATCAATTTACCTTTAATATCAATTTTATTATCTTTAATTTTTTTTGGTTCACGAGGAGCTCTTGTGGCTTCTCTTTCTTTTGGTTTTTTCCTGGATTCTTGGCATTTTTCTGCCTTTGGTATTTATTTACTGACTTTTTTGTCAGTCGTTCTGGTGGCACAATTAATTCTCAATAACTGGTTAACCGATCGATCCCTGTTTTCATTTTTAGCCTTAACCATGATTAGTTCTTTGGTCTATCAAATTATCTGGAGCTTTTTAAATTTATTATTTTCATTTGGATCAGACGGAAACAGTATTTTTTTTCTATTTTCTTTAGGTTTTATCATACAGACGTTGTATCTAGTTTTTTGGTCTGTTCTTGTTTGTGGTTTCTCTTTTATTATCCTGTCACTGGTTGATAACCGTTTGAAGCCAGTTTTTTTGAAAAAAAGATAGTTTTTATGCTATATTAAATTTATGATAAATATTATAACGGTCGGTGGGGCGACCAAGGATATTAGCTTCACTGTTGATAGTGGCGTGATAATTAATAATCATCGTGATTTGTTGCGTCAGGAACTCTTGGCTTTTGAGCGTGGTGCCAAAATCAAGGTGGAAAAATTCCATCATTTATTTGGTGGTGGCGCAGCTAATGCAGCTGTTAATTTTTCCAAATCAGGATTTAACGTCTCTTGTGCGGTAGCGATCGGCGATGATTATGAGGGGCGAGAAATTTTGGCAAATTTTAAAAAACATAAAATTAAAACCGATTTAGTGATGATTGAGAAGGGAATTGAAACCGGTTTTTCTTTTGTCTTGATCGAAGAAGAGGGCGCCAGGATTATTTTTGCGAATCGATGCGCGAACGATGACTTTTTTCTAAAAGATTCTGCAAGTGGGAAATTAAAAGGAGCAGACTGGATTTATTTAGCATCACTTGGTCGTCATTGGGAAAAAACTTTAAAAGTATTAATAAAAGATAAAGACTTACACCTTGCCTGGAATCCAGGAGCTTTACAGTATAGTCTTGGTGGCGCTGCATTGGCACCATATTTGAAACGTACCGAGCTGCTTCTAATGAATCGTGAAGAGGCGATTAAATTAGTCTCTTCTTTTCCGGCCTATCGCCATCAGAATCGTCGTTTTTTTCTGAGGGTCGAAAATTTGTTAGCTGCTTTGAAAAGTTTTGGTCCTCGCATGGTGGTAATCACGTCCGGTGTAAATGGTGCCGATGCTTTTGATGGTTCGGATTTTTATCACCAAGAAATAGTAAAAGTACAAAACAAGATGGACACAACGGGTATTGGTGATGTTTTTAATTCCTCCGTTCTAATTGGTCTGCTTCTTTCAGGGGGAAATCTAAAAATTTCTTTAAAAATTGCCGCAAAAAATGCTGCCGCGAAAATTTCAAACTTAGGTGCTCAAAATGGTATTATTGATTTGAGGCCATATTTTAAAAAATAAAAAAATAATTTTATGATAGACGGTGTTAAAATAAAATCAATTGAAAAATTTACCGATGATCGAGGCTCTTTAGCGGAAGTATTCCGTCAGGACTCAATCGATTTTCATCCGGCAATGGCCTATCTTAGTTGGACAAATCCAGGTGTTGCCCGTGGGCCGCATGAGCACGTCTATCAAAGTGACTGTTTTGCTTTTCCTGGACCAGGGAACTTTCGTCTCCATCTCTGGGATCGACGTGAGCATTCAGAAACAAAAGATGAAAAATTAGAATTAGTTGTCGGAGTTGATTATCCATGCGTGGTCGTCGTTCCGCCAGGCGTTGTTCATGGCTACAAATGTATTTCTACTGACATAGCGATGAGTATTAATTTCCCGGATCGATTGTACAAAGGATTAAATAAGGAAGAAGAAGTGGACGAAATTCGTTGGGAAAATAATTCTGAGTCCCCATATAAAATAAATTAATTTCTATGTGTGTTTTCTGTCAGATAATTAGTGGAGAAATACCAGTTGAGTCAGTTTTCGAAAATGATGAGGTTTTTGTTTTTTTAGATCAAAATCCTGTAAATTTCGGTGATTGTTTAGTTACCCCAAAGAAGCATTACCAAAATATCGAAGAAACACCGGTTGAAATTTTGCAAGAGATTGTTACGGTAATTAAAATTATTGGTGGAAAAATAAAAAACAACTTGGACTACTCAGGGTATAATGTTGTAGTAAATAATGGAGAAATTGCTGGTTCAGAAGTGCAGCATACTCATTGGCATGTGATCCCTCGCGCAAAAGAAAATGAGTTTGTTTGGCCAAGGCATAAAAAGTATTCAGAAGAAGAAAGGGAAGAGACGCTAAGAAAATTGAAAAATTAGAATTAAATATATGGATGAGGGAGTAAAGCATTTAATCGAAAATAACGCCCTTGCGCTCTCCTCTGTGGACGGCGAAGGACGCCCCCATAATATTGCCGTTGTTTGTTGCAAGGTTGTTAACGACAAGATCGTCATAAGTAATAGCCACATCCATGAGACAATTAAAAATTTAGAAATAAATAAAAATGTTTCGTTGGCTGTTTGGCATAAGGATTGGGAAGATGTTTCTATTGGTTTTGAAATAAAAGGAATTGCAGATAATTTTACAAATGGGGAATGGTTGGATTTTGTAAAAAAACTTCCAGATAACGATGGTTATGACATAAAAAGCGCAATTATTGTTACAGTTGTGAGTGTAAAAAAATTATTATCTTAGTATGAAAATTCTTGTTACTGGCGGCGCCGGTTTTATTGGTTCAAATTTTATCCATTTTTGGTTAGCAAACCATCCAGATGATTTTATTATTAATCTAGATGCTTTGACTTATGCTGGGAATCTTGATAACCTGAGCTCGCTAGCAGGTAATTTGCATTACCAATTTGTTAAGGGCGATATCACCGATGAGAAACTTGTTAATCGTCTAGTCTCCGATATTCAGTTGATTGTTCATTTTGCTGCCGAAAGTCATGTCGATCGTTCAATCAAGGATAGTGGGGCTTTTATCCACACCAACGTTGAAGGTACTCGTGTCTTGTTGGAGGCCGCAAAAAATAATGGTTTGATTCGTTTCCATCATATTTCGACTGACGAAGTATTTGGTTCTCTTTCTCTCGGTAGTGAAAAATTTAATGAAAACACTCCTTATGATCCGCGTTCACCATATAGCGCTAGTAAGGCGGCTTCCGATCATCTTGTGAGAGCATATTTTCACACTCACAGACTGCCAGTAACGATCTCAAATTGTTCTAATAATTATGGTCCATATCAATTTCCCGAAAAACTTATTCCGCTTTTTGTTACCAATTTAATTGAAGGGAAAAAAGTACCAGTTTATGGAGAGGGAGGAAATATTCGCGATTGGATTCATGTCGATGATCATAATCGGGGTGTTGAGAAAATAATTTTAAATGGTCGTATTGGTGAGACATATTGCTTGGGCGGAGGAAATGAAAAAACAAATTTAGAAATAACCCATAGTCTCTTGTCCTTAATGGGATTCGGTGAAGAGATGATTGAAAGAGTTTCTGATCGCCTCGGTCATGACCTTCGCTACGCCATTGATTATTCGAAAGCTGAGAAAGAATTAAATTGGCACCCATTGATTAGTTTTGAAGAAGGATTAAGAAAAACCGTTGATTGGTATAAAAATAATCAGGATTGGTGGAAAAAAATTAAAAAATAATAAATTATAATAACCAAAAAAGTATGGACAAGAAAATTTTTATCATTGAAGATGATGCCAGTATTCTTTATGGAATGGAAAGTCATTTCTCTTCGGAGGGCTTTGAAACAGAAACATCAGTTGGTGATGAGGAAGTCGAAGATTTAATTACGAGGATCAAAGATTTTGAAACAGAATATTTAATTTTGGACTTAATCTTGCCAAAAGTCGATGGTTTTGAAATTGTCAAAAAAATAAAAGAGGACGAAGAATTAGCCGATTTGCCAATTTTTATTTTTACTGACCTTTCTGATGAAGACAGTAAGAGCCGCAGTCTAAAATTGGGTGTCGATTATTATTTTATAAAAGATGAATTTGAAACCTACGAATTTGCTGAAAAAGTAGTGAAAATAATCAATAATAAGGAATCTGGCCGTGGAGCTGATGACGACGGCGAAGATGACTCCGAGCTTGATTTCGTGGACTAGAGTGCTAAGATAAAGGGTATGTTTATCAAGAGAATCGGGATTGACCTCGGGACAACTTATACTTTGGTATATTTACCAAAAAGAGGAATCGTTATCAACGAGCCCTCTGTTGTGGCAGTTTCTATCGCTGACCAAAAAATATTGGCAGTTGGTAACGAAGCCAAGGACATGATTGGCCGCACTCCAGACACCATTAAGGCTGTCCGTCCACTTAAGGATGGTGTGATTGCTGACTACCGAACGACTGAAGCAATGATTCGTTATTTCATTAATAAAACTTTAGGAGGAGTTCGTTTTTTTCGTCCAGAAGTAATGGTTGCTGTCCCAGCCGGGATTTCGTCAACAGAGCGTCGCGCCGTAATTGAAGCAACGATTGCTGCTGGAGCAAAAGCGGCTTACATTATCAATGAACCAGTGGCAGCGGCAATTGGTGCTGATATTCCTATCGGTTCATCAACTGGCCATATGATTATTGATATTGGTGGTGGTACAGCTGAAATGGCAGTTATTTCTTTGGGTGGAATTGTCGCCTCTACTTCAGTTCGGGTTGGTGGTAATAAATTTGACTTAGCAATTTTGGAATACGTTAGAAAAAAGTATAATCTGGCAATTGGCGAGAGAACGGCAGAAGAAGTTAAAATTGGCATTGGTTCGGCGTTATTTATGGAGGATAAATTGCATATGGAAATTCGGGGGCGAGATATTGTTTCTGGGCTTCCTCGTTCAATCACAGTTTCTAGTGATGATGTCACTGAGGCAATTCAAAATGAATTAGAGATGATTGTAACAGCGGCCAAAAAAGTTCTTCAGAAAACTCCGCCAGAATTAGCGGCCGATATTATTGATAAAGGAATTATTATTTCCGGTGGCTCAGCCCTGCTTCGGAATATTGATCAGCTCATTTCTCGAGCGACCGGTGTTCCGGCATATGTTGCAGATGACGCACTTCTGTGTGTTGCTAAGGGGACGGGAATAGCGCTAGACAATCTTGATTCGTACAAGAGAAGCATTTTAGCTACTAAATAACTGCCCCTCCAGGGTGGTTTTTTATAATATTAAAAGTATTTACTCATATGACAATCGGCATTGATGCCTCACGCGCTAATCGAATTAGAAGAACTGGCACCGAATGGTATTCTTTTTATCTGATAAAGAATTTGGCAAAAATAGACAAGAATAATAAATATATATTATATCTTGATGAACGGCCGCAGGAAGATCTAAAAAAAATTGTTAGTAATAACCCAAATTTCTCTTTCATTGTTTTGGCGTGGCCTTTGAATTTCTTTTGGACTCTTGGCAGACTTTCCTTGGAAATGTTAATTCATCGTCCAGATGTTTTATTTGTGCCTGGGCATACAATGCCACTTTTTTATCCCAAAAAAACCATTATTACGATTCATGATATTGCCTTCGCTCGTGAGGATCGCTTATATCGAAGTGAACAAGCAACAACAGATGCGCCATGGTCGAAGAAAGTTCTCAATTTTTTTGTTTCGATGATCACCAGGGGGAAATATCAGGCAAATTCACTTGATTATTTGGACTGGTCGACTCGGTTTGCTTTAAAAAATGCTAAAAAAATTATTACTGTTTCACAATTCACAAAAAAAGAAATTTTAGAAATTTATCCATTTGCTCAATCGGAAAAAATTATTCCAATTCATAATGGTTTTCCAGCAGAGGCATATTTCCCAATAGATTCAGAAACTAAAATAAATGAAGTCTTAACAAAATATGGCATTGAAGCTCCTTTTTTTCTTTATGTCGGAAGATTGGAAAAAAAGAAAAATACCCCTTTGCTTATTGAATCGCTTTCAATGCTCAAGGATAAACATCCAGAGGTTAAGGAGAGACTGGTTCTAATCGGTACGGCAGGTTTTGGTTTTGATGAAGCAAAGTATTTAGTTGAACAATTTAATCTAAGTAGCCAAGTGCTCGCAACTGGTTGGGTTGATGAATTGGATTTGCCATATATTTTTAATAGCGCATCTTCCTTTGTTTTTCCAACCCGTCATGAAGGATTTGGTATCCCGGTAATTCAGGCAATGGCTTGTGGTCTACCGGTCGTCGCTTCAGATATTCCCGTGCTTAGAGAAATAGCTGAAGATAGTGCAATATTTTTTAAAGCTAACAATAAAGAAGCTTTAGTGGAGGCCATGTATCAGTCTGTAGTTAATGATAAACTAAGAAGGGAATTGAAAATTAAGGGAATTAAAAGAGCAGCTGATTTTAGTTGGGAAAAGTGTGCTCGCGAGACCCTTAAAGTAATTGAAGACTAGTGGGTCTCATGCTACAATATGAACATGAGGAAGCGAATTACGATTCTTATTTTGGCATTTTTGTTGTCGGGAGCACCGTCGGCTTTTGCTGATTTTATTCCTAATGATTATTTTTATCGTAACCAGTGGTATTTTTCTAGAATCGATGCGGGAAAAGCCTGGGAAAAAATTAATACTTCTCCCGATATTTCAATCGCAATTATTGATTCCGGGGTTGATTTGAGTCATCCTGATCTCCGAGAAAATATTTGGGTCAACAAAGACGAAATTCCTAATAATAATATTGATGATGATCGTAATGGTTTTGTCGATGATGCTAAGGGTTGGGATTTTATTAATAATGAACCAAATCCAGGGCCGCAGTTTTCTTCTGGTTGGACGGAGTCTGGTGTTTCTCATGGCACCATGATTGCGGGTATTATTTCTGCGCGAGGAAATAACGAACAAGGTGTTGCGGGTATCACTTGGCGATCTAAAATAATGTCTCTGAAAGTTTTAAATGATCGTGGAGAGGGTCGGTTGAGCGACGTTGTCAGAGCAGTTGATTATGCAGTGAATAATGGAGCTGACATCATTAATCTAAGTTTTACTAGTTTTGGTTATAGTGAATCTCTTCGTGAGGCCTTGGAAAGAGCTTATGCAAAAGGAGTGATTGTCGTCGCGGCTGCTGGGAATGAGCAATCTGGCGGATCAGGAGTTAACACAGACAAAAAACCAATTTACCCCGCCTGTTACAAGGGGAAAAATGGTGAAGATTTGGTATTAGGAGTTGCTGCGACTGATGCACTTGATCAAAAAGCTGATTTTTCTGGATTTGGCATAAAATGCGTTGACATCACTGCACCGGGCATTAGTTTCTTTAGTACGATCACAAAAGGCGGAAATATAAAAAATAAAAATAAAGAATATGATGGCTATTGGTCCGGAACATCAATGGCCGCGGCGGTAGTTAGTGGCACCATTGCCTTAGTTCTCCAAGTCAATCCAGAATTATCAAGCCGACAGGTATCCGACATTGTTCTTGGAACTTGCGATAATATTTCTCAATTAAACCCAAACTATAAAAATCAACTTGGATATGGAAGAATTAATGCCAACGGGGCAGTTTCTTTTGCGCAAGGATTATTATATGAATACTCCAATTTAATTGTGACGGCCCCGGCATCAGCGATTTTTGGCCAAACGCCGCAAAAGGTTCGTGTTTTTAATGAGGCTGGTGGGTTGGTTAAAGAATTTGATCCATTTCCTGGATATCGAGGGGGGATCAGAATTGCTAGCGGAAAATTTAGCGAGAGCGAAGATCAAGATTTTGTTTTTAGCGCCAATGATAATCCTTTGAAAATATTTTCTTTTTCTGGAAAATTAATAAATCAGTTATTTCCTTTTGGCAAAAATTATCATGGCGCAATTTCTGTCGCCGCAGCTGATATTAATAGCGATGGTTTTGATGAAATTATAGTAGCAGCTCAAGAACAAGCCCAACCAGTTAGAGTTTATTCTTCGACCGGAAAAATGATCAAAGAATTCTACCCCTACGGAAAAAAATATAAAGCAGGCATAAATTTCACAATTTCTGATTTCAATAATGATGGTAATTCAGAGATTGTTGTTGTCTCAGCAAATGGGCAAGAGAAAGTGATGTTGTACTCGTCTGCCGGAATTCTAATTAAGACATTTGATCCGTACAACAAAACATTTAAAGGTGGGTTGAATGTTTCTTCAGTTAAGATTTCTGGGCGAGCAGAAAAAAATCAGTCAGATATTGTCTTTGTTCCTTCAAATGGCTCAGAAGCATTAGTAAGAATATATGATGCAAATTTTTCGCTCAAAAGGCAATTTACGGCTTTTGATCGAGGTCAAAAGAGCGGAGCTACTCTTTCTTCAGCAGACTTAAATAATGATGGTTTATCCGAGGTAATCAATGGTTCCCCCATTGGAGCTAGTCCGCAAGTTAAATTTTTTAATGGCTCAGGAAAAGAACTAAACTCCTTCATCCCATATCCAATGACTTTTAAGGCTGGGGTAAATGTTGGGGTAATAAAAATAAAAAACTAATTTTTAGATTATGTCCAAGAAAGTAATTTTTGAGAAAAAGAATATTCTTGTTGCTGGTGGAGCTGGATTCATTGGCTCTCATCTTTGCGACGAGCTGATTGGCGGGGCAAAAGTCATTTGTATTGATAATTTTTCTTCTGGTTCAGAAAGAAATATTGACCACCTCTTGTCTAATCCGGACTTTGTTTTTATAAATCACGACATTAATCTGCCAATCGATCTTGCTTCACTTCCGGAGCTGCAAAAATTTAAAGTTCAGTTTCAAGGTATTCAAGAGATATATAATCTCTCTTGTCCAACTTCACCAAAGCATTTTGACGAAAATCGTCTGGCCTCTCTAGCGGTTAATTCCATTGGTGTGAAAAATCTTTTAGATCTAGCTGTTTATTATGAAGCAAAATTTTTGCAATTTTCTTCATCAGTAATTTATGGATTAAGAAATGAAAACGATCCTAGCCTACAAGTGGTGGAAGAATACATTGGGGCAGTTGATCCAATATCCCCAAGAAGTTCCTATGATGAAGGAAAGCGCTTTTCCGAGAGTCTAGTACAAAATTATCACGATGTTTATAATGTTGACGCAAAAATAATTCGAGTTTTCCGAACATATGGCCCTCGCATGCCTCTTGGTGATGATCAGATGATTCCCGATTTTATCAATTGCGCTTTAGATGGCCAAGATCTGGTTATTTATGGGAAGGAAACTTTTGCGTCTTCCTTTTGCTATGTTAGTGACGTTGTTGATGCGGCGATCAAAGTAATGAAGGGAGGAAATTTTGGTCCATATAATATTGGTTCAGATGTTGATTCGAGCTTTAAATCAATTGCCGAAATTATTATCAAAGAAACTGCTTCTAAATCAATAATTCGTTTTGAAGAGGGGAAGTTGTTTATGTCGGAGTTGCTATTACCAAACATCAAAAAGATTCGCAATGAAATGAGCTGGATGCCAGTCGTTACTCTTGAAAATGGCTTGAAAAAAACAATTTTTGACCTTCAGGCGCAAAAACAATTACAGAGATTTCACTAAAGTAATTGAATCCTTAAAAAACACTACTCTTTTTATCGAGTGGTGTTTTTGTTTTTTTTCGATTATTCTAGGAATCTAATTCTTTGATAATCTGTAAGATTTTATTTTCTCTTTGGTTTTTGCTGTAGCGATTTTCTGCCAATTTTCTCGCGGCAGAGCTCATCATTTCTCGTTTTTCTTCATTATTACAAAGACAGTTTATTTTTTCCAATAAATCTTCATTATCATGTGGCTTAAAGAATAGGCCGTGCTTATCGTGGTCAAAAATACTTGTTACCTTAGCCACTCGTGGAGCAATAATTGCTAATCCACAAGAGAGAGCTTCAATGATCTGTTTAATGGTATTTTCTCCTTCTATTTTTGGCACAACAAAGATATCTGATTCTTGATAATTTTTTAAAATTCTGATGGAGTCTTCTTCTTGATTATCAAAATATTTAATCCGACCATCGATTCTCTCGTTAGTTAAAATTTCAAACCAATCTTCAGTGTTATTACACGAAATCAAAATATTAGGCAATCCCTTCTTTATTACTTTTTTGGTGACAAAGTTAATAATCTCTTTAAACTTAGTCACGATTTCATTTGTTGATGGACGCAGTGATTCCCGTGGAAGGTATTTATTTAAGTCGACACCGTAAGGAATTTCTCTAAATTTTTCTGGTGATTTCCAATAGATCATTGATAATCCTCCGTGACGGGCACTCTCCAAATTTGGGCAAATAATTCGATTAGCGCGCAGCAGTAATTTTTTATCGAGAATTGATAGTTTATAATTAATTTCTTGGGGATAAGTAAAAATAGCCAATTTCTTTGAAGGAAATAAAAATAGAGTAATATGCAACCAGAATAAATTTTTTTTGCTTGGCCAATTAGTCAACACTAAACCAAAATTTTTTATGTTTTTAAATAAATAAAAAGAACTAATATCAATAGGCGTTATTTCATAGATATTTTTAGCAAAATCTAGGTCTGAAAATACTTCCGTGTTGCAAGCAATCTTCATAATAAATTATTTTTTTTGCTCTTCTTTTAGAATAGCCATTTCCCTAATAAGAGTTGTTAGGTCGCGATCCATTTTGGCGAAACTAAGACGCAACTTGAAGACTAAGTAGAATAGAATGAACACCGCTCCATAAAACAAAACGGTTATACTGCTGGCTGTAAATCCTAAAGAAGCAACGAGGCGGTCTAGCGGTTTCAAAAATACGACACTCAAGGCAGCAATAATCCAAAAAAATAACCAAAGCTGGAATTCGTTTTTACTGATTGTTTTTTTCTTTTTTTGCGCAAATAAACGAGAAACAAAAAAAGCGATTAAGATGAGAGCGATTAATTCTTGAAAATACATATTAGTTGATTATTTTAGAAATTAATAAATCTTTTAGAATGCGAATTCCGCCACTAAATTTTTGACCGAACCGATGATAGGTAACTGTGATTGGAACTTCTGCGATAATAAGGTTTAGAGCAAAGGCTTTGATCTGAATCTCGTTGTTATGAGCAAATCCTCTATTTTCAATAATTATTTTTTCGGCGCTTTCTCTCGTCATAGCCCGGAAGCCGTTTTGCGGGTCACTAAGCGTTATTTTGAAAATATGATGATTAATCAGTTTCGCGATTGGCATGATAATATTTTTTTTGAAGAATGGTAGGTTCGCTTTTTTTCCCAGAAATCGAGAGCCAAAAACGATGTCAGCTTCTTTTGATAAAAGAGGAGCAATCACCGAGGGAATTTCGGACGCGGAAAATTGATTATCGGCATCAAAATGCACGATAATATCAGCGCCATTTTTTAAAGCAAAACTATTTCCCGTTTGCAGTGCCGCTCCTTGCCCGCGATTAACCTGATGACGCAGAACGATCGCCCCAAATTTTCTAGCGACTTCACCAGTTTTGTCACTTGAACAATCGTCAACTACAACTACTTGGTCAACAAAGCTGTTTAGTTTCTCTAACACTTCGACGATATTATTTTCTTCATTCCAGGCGGGAATAACGCAGGATACTTTCATGGGTTTAAAGTTTTATGCTTAAGATTTCTTGCAAAGAGATGATGCCATTTTTTGCCATGGCTAAGGCATTGATTATCAGTGGCTGATAACCTTTATGAAAAGCTTCGCGCCGTATTTCTTGAATGTCTGCCAGGTTCTTTAATTCACGGTCAAAGCTAAGAATTTCGTAAAGACCAATTTTTTCCAAATTACCGTGGTACTGGCACTTTGAACAACCAACAGAACGCAATAATTTTTTCGGAATTAATGTTTCAGCTATTTTCTTATGCCAAGCGAAGCGTTTTGCAAAAGCGCTTATCTCTTCGTTACTTGTGTGATATTTTTCAACACAATTTGGACAGAGTCGATGAACGCGACGGCCAGAAATAACCAGAGAAAAACTAGTAAATATTTCTCTGGTTGGTCCAGATTTTAGAAAAGAATGGAGCGCGCTGAAGGTGTCTCGGCTACGACAGCCAGTGATAATCAAATGTCCAGTGTTTGCAAGCCTTGCTAATTCGAGCGCCGTTTGTCTCTCATAAATTTCCGGAACAATAATCACTTCTGCATCCTTTTTTTCTAACCAGCTCAATTTTTTTCTCAAGTCTTCTTCAAAGGGGTACTCGAGTTTAATAAAATTTAAACCATCAATTTGATGTTCTTGGACCGCTGAAAGAAGATAAGCACTTCTTTCCTCAAAATTGATTTCTTTAGACAAGGAATAAATCAAATTACTTAAACCATTTCCAGCCGGGATTCCAGCAACAATCAAGCCCTTTTTTTTCTTTAGCGCAGCTTTAACTAGTTTTTGCTGATTCAAGTTAAAACCAAGCTGTTTGAAATTGATTAATCTTTCAGGTTTTTCGATTTCAGCAGTAATTTTTTTACCGCCATTTTCACCTTGGCAGTCAAGAGAGATGCTAATTTTTCCTCTGGGGCCAAATAGGCGAAAAAGTTTTTTCCCATCGCTATTGCTAGCTAATGCTTTCTCAACTGCCGAAAAGAAATCTTTAGCCAAAGCATCTGGAATTTTAAGAGTTTTCCCTTTTTCTTTGGATAAGTAACACAACTCTCCGGATTGACGATCAAGAGTAAAGCCTGCCAGCTCGCCAGTGTCGAGATGGCGGATTATCTTATTAAGAATTTTTCTTGGCATAAAATCATTATTATCTTTGATTATAGCATTGTTTTGCGTTATGATGAAATATGTTAAAATGAAGTTAGATTAAATTTATGAAATATTCAAAATTATCAAATAAATGGTATTTATTCCGTAGCAAGGCCATCGAAGCCTTTCGGGCGGTATTTGCTTGGCGTCATTCCTGGGTATTTTTTGGTATTAATTTATTCCTTGTGACCTGCCTTGTTGTTGGCTCTTTTGAGATTTTTAGTAACTTCAAAGAGGATATTCTTGTTCTCCACTATAATATTGATTTTGGCGTTGACTGGATCGGGAGCAAAAGCTTGATTTTTTGGTTAGCTGAAACCGGAGCAGCACTGTTCCTCTTAGATCTCCTAGTTCTTTTGTTGGTTTTTAAAAATCGTCGCTTTCGCTTTCTATCTTTCTTTATTTGGGGTGGAGTGACAGCTTGCGAACTCTTTTTGTTGGCCGCTTTATTTTCAGTGTATTTGGTTAATTTTCGTTAATTATATATGAATTATTTTGATATTATTCGTTTGATTTTCTTATCCACCTTAGCTTTTGCGTTTTCTTTTTTGTTAACGCCACTATTAACCAATTTTCTTTATAAGTATAAGCTTGGAAAAAAAATTCGTAACAACGGAGCAACCCCAATTTTTAGTTTATTGCACGCGCATAAAGAGGGGACTCCAACAATGGGTGGTATTTTAATTTGGTTTACCGTTCTTTGTTTCTCTTTATTTTTTTATTTCGCTTCTCTTTGGTTTCCAGGGTCTTGGTTGGCTGGTTTAAATTTTTTATCTCGCCCTGAAACATTTTTACCGCTCGGGGTTCTCGTTGCCTCTGCTTTAATTGGTTTAGTGGATGATTATTTGGATGTTCGTGGTCTCGGAACAAAAGGTGGCGGTGGTTTAAAACTTCGGCATCGATTATTAGTATATTTTTTCATTGCTCTAATAGCTGCTCTCTGGTTTTATTACAAGCTCGATTGGACAGTTCTTCATTTGCCATTTTTGGGAAATTTCGAAATCGGTTGGTGGTATATCCCCGTTTTTATTTTCATAATAGTTGCGACTTCTTTTTCAGTTAATGAGACGGATGGTCTTGATGGTTTAGCGGGTGGTACCTTGCTCATGGCATATGGTTCCTTTGGTTTGATTGCCTTTAGTCTTGGGCGTTTTGACCTTGCAGTTTTTTGTGGTGTTATTATGGGCGCTCTTTTATCTTTTTTGTGGTTCAATATACCGCCAGCCAGATTTTATCTTGGTGACACAGGGTCGATGAGCTTGGGAGTCACGCTGGGGGTAATTGCGATGCTCACAAATAGCGCTCTATTACTTATTCCAATTGGTTTTATTTTTCTCGTGGAATCAATGTCAGTTATTATCCAAGTCTTATCCAAAAAAATCTTCAAGAGAAAAGTTTTCCGCTCGGCGCCAATCCATCATCATTTCCAAGCAATTGGCTGGTCTGAGGCAAAAATAGTAATGCGTTTTTGGTTGATAGCAGCAGTTTGTTCAGCTCTCGGCTTGATGATCTTTATTCTCGATAAAAACTTCTAAAAAAATGATTCAAAAAATAAAAAAGTTATTCGCGCCTCTTAAAGGCGAGCATAAGCCTGATCAAAAATTAATTGTTGCTCTAGCGGCAATTCTTCTGTTTGGTCTCGTGATGCTCTCTAGTGCCTCTTCGGTGGTGAGTTATCTAAAGAATCAGAATAGTTACTACTATTTTAATCATCAGTTAGTTGCGATTTTACTTGGTGCTGGCGCTTGTTATTTAATTTCTCGAGTAGATTATCATCGTTGGCAAAAGTTTGCTCTTTTCTTTCTTTTCGCGTCTATTGGTCTTTTGGTTTTGGTTTTTGTGCCGGGCTTGCGGTCGGATTATGGTACGGCACGAAGTTGGATAAATATTTTTGGTCAATCAGTTCAACCAGCTGAATTTGTAAAATTAGCCTTCCTCTTTTATTTAGCGGCTTGGTTAGAAGTTAAGAAAAATCAGCTCAATGACTATTCCCAAGGAATTTTGCCCTTTCTCATGATTTTAGGGGTAATTGGCTTTCTAATGTACTTGCAACCGGATTTGGGAACACTACTAATCCTTATTTCCACTTCGATTGCTGTGTTTTTTGTTGGCGGCGGAAATTTTAAGCATATTTTGCTAGTTGGTTTGTTGGGGGTTGCCGCCATTTTTCTTTTTTATCAGGTTTCGAATCGACCAATTGAAGGATCTGGCGGAAAATCTGATTATAAGGCTAGTCGTTTTCAATGTCTAAAAAACCCTAATGACGAAAAAACTAGATTAGACGCGTGTTATCAAGTTAATCAATCTTTAATTGCTGTTGGTTCTGGTGGAATTTTTGGTCGCGGTCTTGGGCAAAGTCGTCAGAAATTTAATTATTTACCCGAGGTCTACGGCGATGCAATTTTTCCAATTATTTCCGAAGAGATAGGCTTTGTTTTTAATATTGCCTTTTTGTTTTTATTTGCCTATATTTTTTACCGTGGTTATCTAATTTCTAAAAAAGCTCCCGATGGTTTTGGACGTAACTTGGCAATTGGAGTAGTTTTTTGGATGGTAATCCAAACATTTTTTAATATTGGCGGGATGATTAACTTAATCCCGATGACCGGCGTTCCGCTTCCTTTTGTGAGCTACGGCGGAACAGCTATTATCTCTCTAATGATGGCGATGGGTCTTTTAATTAATATCAGCAAGCAAACAAAAGAGGGCCTTGGGGTTCGTAACCGCTAATAAATTATGAAGAAGGAGAAGATTTTAATTGCTTTAAGTGGTGGGGGAACTGGCGGACCAGTGGTGCCTCTTTTGAGCGTGGTCAGAATAATTAAGAGACAGCATCAACAAGTAGAATTCATTTTTTTAGGAACGAATAATGGTCCGGAAATTTCGCTGATCGAGAATGAGCGGGATGATTTGGATATTGATTATTTTCGAATTTATTCAGGAAAATTGCGGCGTTATTTTTCTTGGCGAAACTTTACCGATCCTTTTGTTATTATTTTTTCTTTTTTTCAATCACTATTTCTGTTTATTAAATATCGACCGAAAGTTTTTTTTGCCGCCGGTGCTTTCGTCGCCGTTCCACCAGCTTGGGCGGCAAAGATTTTGGGTATTCCTGTTTTTATGCACCAGCAAGACTATCGCGCTGGCCTTGCAAATAAATTAATTGCACCGATTGCTTCCTTAAAGACGGTTACTTTCGAAAAATCTTTGCATGATTATCGAGAGGCAATTTGGATTGGTAACCCAGCTAATCAGGAAGACCTTGCTGTCGCGGCAAAAGCCAAACAGGAGACTATTAAAAAATATCAATTGAGAGATGATTTGCCGGTAGTGTTAGTTACCGGTGGTGGAACCGGTGCCGATTTTTTAAATAACTTGATTCTCGAAAGTTTAAACGAATTAACTGTCGATTTTCAAATTATTCATTTATGTGGTGATGGAAAAAAAAGACATAAAAATAAGGTTAACTATCAGGCCTATGAATTCTTGCCCCACGCTGAATTATTAAAGTTGATGGTCGTCAGCGACTTGGTTGTTTCTCGTTGTGGGTTAGGAACACTGACTGAGTTGTCACTTCTCGGGAAGCCAGCAATCTTAATTCCGATCCCAGACTCTCATCAAGAGGATAATGCAAAGGTATTTTTTCAGGCATCGTTAGTTCTTGATCAAAAAAATATTAATTCGAAAATCTTTATCAAAGAAATTTCTCAAATTTTGAAAAATAAAACAGAATTATCGCATTTAAGTAAAGAAATAAAAAAAATAATCAAACCTGGTGCTGCCGAATTCTTGGCAGAAAAAATCTATGAATATTCAAGGAAGAAAAATTAAGACAGCTTACTTCATTGGTGTTAAGGGGGTTGGTATGACAATGCTAGCTCAATTTTTGCGTCAGCATGGCGTGCTCGTTTCTGGTTCTGATATTTCAGAAACATTCATGACCGACAAGGTTCTTTGTGATGCTGGGGTGAAAGTTTTTTCTGGTTTCAAGGCCGAACAAGTGGAGGGTGCCGATTTAATTGTTCATTCGATTGCCTATACTAAAGAAAATAATTGCGAAGTAGCAATTTTAAAAAACATTAAGAAATCTTTAATTCTAAATTTTTCGGAAGCAGTTGGCGCAGTTTTTAGTGCTCATCACGGCATTGCAGTCTGTGGCAGTCATGGGAAAACCACAACTTCCGCTTGGCTCGGTTATGTTTTGCAGAAAGCAGGTTTAGAGCCCAATGTTTTGGTTGGGGCGCGGGTGCCACAATTCAAGGGCAGTGCGATTTCGGGAAAATCAAAACTGTTCGTTGCTGAAGCGGATGAGTATGGTAATAAATTGCGATACTTTTCGCCGCAAGGAGTTTTATTGAATAATATTGATTACGATCATCCAGATTATTTCAAAACTAAAAAAGCCTACTTTCAAGTCTTTGCTGATTTTGTTAAGAAAATTCCAGCGAAAGGATTTCTTGTGGTTAATGTGCAGGATAAGCAGGCAATTGAGGCGGCGAAATTGTGCCAGGGGAGAGTATTTCCATATGCGGTAGTAAATAATAAAAATGAAGCGGAGCACTGGGCTCAAAAAGGAATTTTAACTAGCTATGAGGCGACACTTAAAGATGGACAGCAATATTTCAAAATTTTCGGACAAGCTGGCTTATTTAAAATAAAATTATTAGGCGCTCATAATATTGCCAATGCGTTAGCAGTCATTGCTGGCGCACTTGCTCTGGGTGTCAAAATGGCAGAAATTAAAAAACATTTAGCTTCTTTTTCTGGCACCGCCAGGCGCGCGGAACTTTTAGGAACCTTTAATGGTGTAAAAATTTTTGATGATTACGCTCATCATCCATCCGAAGTTCAGGCGACGGTTAAAGCTTTTCATGAGGCGTATGAAAATAAAAAATTAATCGTCTTTTTTCATCCCCACACCTTTACTCGCACCAAAGCTCTGTTCGGAGATTTTGTGAAGAGTTTTTCTGGTGTTGATTTTCTTGGTGTCTTAGAAATTTATGGTTCGGCTAGGGAAAAGCAGGGCGGAGTTTCTAGTCAAGACTTGGTAGAAGCGATTAATAAGGAAAATAAATTGGAAAAGCGCAAGCAAACTGTTAAATATTTCAAAGACCTGAAAGCGGCGGAAATTTATTTAAGGAAAAATCTGAAAGCTGGCGAGGTACTATTATTGATGGGTGCGGGTGATATTTTTCGGGTTGGAGAGGGGTTATTGGAAAAATAGATTTTAACACGTAGCTCACTCTCAACTATTGACAAATTGAGTCAATTTTATGTATTATTTTTAAATAAGAGAGACAATAATTAAAATAATTGTTATGACTAACGAAGAATTAAAAAGTTTAGGGGAAAAGGTTGCTAACGGACAGGCGACCACCGAAGATCGATTAGCTTTTTTGAGAGAACTCAATTTTAATATTTCTGAGATGCGAAAGGATATTTTAATTCTAAAGAATAACCAAAAATTGGAAGTGGCTCGTAAAGAAATTTTAAATTCATAATCCATCAACTATATGACAAATTTACTTGGAAAATTTTTTAGTGGCCCTAAGAAATCTTCGGCTGAGGAGCCTGTTTCCGAAGGTGACAAAAAAATAGAAGAAATTCCCACTGGTAATCCTGAAAATGTTGCGGAGAATGAATTAAGACTTGAAGAGGAAAAGTTTAAAAACAATTTTGAAGGATTACAAAATGATATAAAAGATTTGGGGGATGAAGAAGAAATTGCGGATGTGCTCGAAAAAAACCCGAGCGTTGCCAAAAGTTTTGTAATTCGCGCAGCAAAGATCGCTGGCGCATTTACCGCTTTTTCTGTCATGATGGGCGCTTCAGATATAGTTACAGCTTTTGAAGCTGGTGATTATAAGCCACTGGTGATTGTTTTGGTTGTAATAGTTTCTATTTCTACTTTTACCTCGGGGTTTGTCGAGCTCATCAAGGGTCCGTCTGGTTCCCTGATTAACAATGCCTTAGAGGAATAACAAGGAAAAACATTTAGTTCAAATAAAAAAAAGATCATCTGGTCTTTTTTGCTTACTGGAGATCTGTTACCTTCATCTTTACTTATTTTTACTGATCAATTAAGATTTATTCAATTCATTTATAAACAAATAAAAAAAGAGGAGGAATAATGGCAAAAACTATTACCAGTCTAGGCTATAGCCGTATCGGTTATATTCTAGATAAGTTAACAGAATATGGCTTAAGTATCGATGAGTTTAATGCCTTGTCTACTTATCCCGAGTTTGGCAAGCAACAAGTACAGAGAATCAAAGAAGAATATCGAAAATTAACTGGCAAGGAAGTTGTTGCCCGAGAAGACTGTGGCATGCAGGCAGAAATTATTGATACTTCCGAATATTTTACAACAAAGAATTGGAGCGATTATTTTAAAGTTAATTCTTTTCCGGAAACTGAAATTCCCGAGATGTTAAAATCAAGAGAGCTTTTTGAAAAACTCGGCATATTCGTTTTCTACATTCCAGAAAGAATAAAGAACGATGAATTTACATTAAATTCATTGCTAAGACTTTTTATTGAAGCACTGCAGCCCAGTAATCTGGAAGTTGAAATGTATTTGGAAAGAGAGAAGGTTTTCACCAAGCCAGTGATAAATTTCGGCTATCAAGCGTTGGCGATAGGAGCGGTCTATAATTTTGATAATAAAAAATTTGAATCTCAGCAAAAGACAGCCAAAGAACTTTGTCTTTCCTTTGCTGACTTCCAGACAGCGGTTATTGGCCTCTTTCTTTTTTACAAAAAGAATAAGAGAATGCCAGATTTAAAATATCCGCTTCGGTTAAAGGATATTCCTCAATCAAAACATCATTTAACCTTGGAGATTATTGATAATAAAATACAAATCTCTTTGGAAAAAAACTCAACCCGGCTGAAAGTTTCAGCTCTACCGATGTTAATCCTGGAATAAATGAGATAAAACCCGTTATCAAAAGAATAACGGGCTTTTTGTAATTTCGTGGACAAATATGGTTTAAGTTTGCCCTACTAGGGTATATTATTCTAATATTAAACAAATAATCTGGTACAGAAAGCCTTCTATTGACATATTCATTTAAATATGATAACTTAAAACTATGTAATAATCAATCAATTAATTAACAATTAATCTTTCTGAATAATGAATAAAAAAAGTTTAAGAGGCTTATCAGCTTCTATGTCGTTTGTGTTCTTATGCATGTTATTTATACCTGCATATATGAGTAGTTCAATATCCAACGGTTTTATAACAACTTTTGCAGGTCTTGCAGCTGCCTTTGGTTTAGTTGCTAGCGCCTTAACAGAAGGTTTGACCGTTTTATACAAAGACACACTTGAAGATGATGCACCATTCGTAAGAATTTTCTCAGTTTTAGGTTTCCTGATAGCAACCGTTTCCTTGATAATAACGGATCCTTTCGCTGATGTTGTGCTTACCGTTCGCGGAGCAATTCTCTTATTTGTCTTCCTTATTGCCTCTTTTAGCAGAATAGCTGCTGAAATTATTTCTGCTAAGGAAGTAATCGTTGCAAGCATGGAAGCTCGAAAGCTTAAAAAACAGGAGTTAGCTTCTTAAGTCACAAATTATCTCCTACAAGGAGTTCAAAATCTAAAAAAATTAGATAATGAACTCCTTGTTTTATTTTTTCCACTTTATCGATTATTATTGTGGTTTTTTGTAACCTTCTTTCGCTTTGTTCGTATTCATTATATAGTACTAGAGAATAAGCCGTCTCGTAGTCAATTTTATATGGATAATCAAGAAGATTTAGAAAAACCAGAAGAAACACTCAGCTGGAAGCTTTTTTGGCTTGAGTTGTGGCGCTTATTTAACGATTTTCATCGTCAGATTTTTGTTTTGCTTGGAATCGCCACTTTTACTGCTGGCCTTGATTTGGTTCAGCCTTATATTTTGAAATTTGTTGTCGATGGCTTAATAAATTTTAGTCAGGCTAGCATCGCTCATCTTCTATGGTTAATCGTTTATTATCTCTTAGCCAATGAAACAAGATCACTAATTCAATACTTTGGTGATCGAAAGATTTTGCGCTTTTTAGTAGATATTGAATACTTCTTAGCAATTAAGGCTCAACAAAAATTGACTTATCTCAGTCTTGGTTACCACGAGAAGGAAAACACTGGTGCTAAAATTGTTAAAATCGAAAGAGGAATCGATCGCATCTCTCAATTCTCTGGCAACGCTTTGTGGGAAATTGTTCCAACAGTCATTCAACTTATTTTCACGGGTGCTATTTTGTTTTGGAGTGACTGGCGAATTGGTTCTTCCTTTTTGTTTTTTGCGCCGCTGTTTATTTTTATTACCTATTGGTCAAATAAAAGGATGTATCCAGTCCGTAAGCAACTCTATAAAGATTATGAAATGTCTTCTGGTAAAACTGCTCAGGCAATTATTAACATTAACGCCGTCCAGTCTTTTGTTCAGGAAAAACGTGAATTAAAAGAAATTGATAAAATAAAAACCAGAATCCGCAATAACGATAATCTTCAATATGGCTGGATGATGAAGATTGGTCTCTTTCGGAATGCGGTTGTTGACCTTGGTCGAGCAGCAGTCCTTTTTTTGGGAGTGTACTTGGTCTACACCAACGCCTTGAGCGTCGGTTCCTTGATTTTTGTTTTTACTCTTAGTGAAAAGGCCTACGGTTCGCTTTATCGCTTGTCTCGCTTTTACGACAAGATGGAGGAGGGTCGTGAGGGAATTAGTCGCTTGTTAAAACTTTTTAATACACCAAGAGATATTACTAACAAACGCAATGCTTTTAAACCAAAGAAAATATCAGGTGAGTTGGAATTTAAAAATACTTCTTTTTTCTATTCCGAAAATTCAACGCCAGCAATTAGTGGTTTGACTTGCAAAATTCCGGCTGGCGCCGTGACGGCTCTTGTTGGACCTTCGGGTGGGGGCAAGACCACAATTGCTCGCTTAGTCTATCGTCACTATGACCCGCAAGAAGGAGAAGTTTTGCTAGACGGAAAAAATCTTAAAGATTATGATTTATATTCTTTTCGTAAATTTTTTGCCATTGTTCCTCAGGAAGTTGAAATCTTTGATTTATCAATTAAGGAAAACATTGCTTATGCAAAACCAGAGGCCTCTTTTCGCGAAATAGAAGCAGCTGCTCGAATTGCTAATGCCGAGGAGTTTATCGACAAGCTCGATAAGAAATATGACACGATGGTTGGTGAACGGGGCATAAAGTTATCAGGCGGACAACGTCAACGCATTGGTATTGCCAGGGCGATTTTGGCTAATCCAAAAGTTTTAATTTTTGACGAAGCTACTTCAAATCTTGATAGTCAGAGCGAAAGATTAATTCAGGATGCGATGGATAAAATTAGTAAGGGGAGAACCATGATCATTATTGCTCATCGCTTGAGTACTATCAGAAAGGCCGACAAAATTTTGGTTCTGGAGAATGGTTGTTTAGCGGAAAGTGGTAGCCATCACGAGCTAGCTCAAATTAGTGGCGGTTTGTATGCCAAGTTGATTAAATTGCAGGAATTGGGAGAAGTGAAGTAAGCTCTGGAATTTTGTTTCAAATAAAAGTAAAATATACTCATGCTAAAAATCGAAAAAAACTTTGAACTCCAAAAATTTAATACTCTCAAACTCTCAGCAAATGCAGAGTTCTTTGCTGTAGTTTTTAGTAAGGAAGAGATTTTGGAGGCGATTTCCTGGGCGAAGGCTAAAAATGTGCCAATTTTCGTTTTGGGTGGTGGTTCTAATATCTTGATCAGCAAAAAGATTAAGGGTTTAGTTTTGAAGAATGAAATTAAAGGGACTGGCGTGGTGGCAGAAGATAAGGAGTCAGTAACTTTCTCGGCCTTGTCTGGCGAAAATTGGACTCACTTTGTCCACCTTGCAGCCGAAAATGGCTGGTATGGGGTGGAAAATCTATATTTAGTACCCGGCACGGTTGGCGCCGCCCCGGTGCAGAATATTGGCGCTTATGGCGTTGAGTTGAAAGATACTTTTGACCATCTAGTCGCGATTAATTTGCAGAATGGTAAGGAAAAAATATTTACGGCCAAAGATTGTTACTTCGCCTATCGCAATAGTATTTTTAAGAATAAGTTAAAGGGAAAATATTTTATCTATTCCGTCGCCTTGCGCTTAAACAAGAAAGCCAGTTTGAAATTGGACTATGGTGATATCCGTGTTAAGTTGGTGGAAAAGGGAATTAAGAAACCAAATTTGAAGCAGATAGTAGTAGCGATTCAGGATATTCGTAATAGCAAGTTGCCTTCGCCAGCGGTTTTGGCTAATGCCGGTTCTTTTTTTAAGAATCCAGAAATTAGCATTTCGGATTTTAGAAAATTAGAAAAATTATTTCCTGGTATTAAAAGTTTTCCGGCTGGCAAGAAGGTGAAAGTTCCAGCCGGTTGGCTGATTGAGCAAGCCGGTTTTAAGGGTAAAAAATTTGGAAAAGTTGGGGTTTATGAAAAACAGGCGCTAATTCTCGTTAATTACGGTGGGGCGACCGCAAAAGATTTGCTAGCGCTAGTGAAGAATATCAAGAAAACTGTGAAAAAACTGTTCTCTATTGATTTAGAAGAAGAAGTTAATATAATATAGTAATCTTATGAGTAAGAGGATTATCAAAAAGGCTATTCCAGGGCTATTTCAAGACATTTTGGATGGCAAGAAGAATTTTGACTTACGTCTTAATGATTTCGAAATAGAACCGGGGGATACTTTAGTGCTCGAAGAGTGGACCTCTGTCGATCCGGAAACTCGTCAGGCAACTGGTCGAGTTATTGAAAAAGAGGCTAAGTATCTATTTAAATTTAAACTGGAAGATCTTTGGTTTTCCGAAGAAGACATTAAAGAAAAAGGTTTTCAAATTATTTCTTTTGATTAAAATAAACAAATATATGTCAAAACTTTTAAACGAAATCAAAGAGGAGCTGGGCGGTGGTTCAGAGGAAAAAAGAGTCTTAATGCAAAAAAAACTCAAGTCAGTTAGGCCTTATTGGTTTTTTTCGCTTGTTATTTTGTTTCTATCATATTTATTACTTTACTTTAAATTAATAAGCACAACCAATTTTTCGTTACTAATAATCTTTGCTGTCGCTGTGTATGCTTTGGCATTTTTTAAAAAAGTTTCAATCCCAAATGTAAAAGAAAAGGAAAATACCGATCCTGCTCTAAAAAGCAGGTTACTGGTTCTGCTGTTAATTGGGGTAGTAGCAATTATTATTTTAATTGTCGTTTACAATATTTTTGTTAAAATTAATTTCTCTTTATGACCGCAACTGAACTTCGTCAAAAATATCTCGATTTTTTTCGCTCAAAGAATCACTCAGTGATTAGGAGCGCTTCTTTGTTGCCAGAAAATGATGCGACAGTTTTGTTCACTACTGCCGGCATGCAACCACTGGTGCCATATCTTTTGGGAGAAAAACATCCGGGCGGTGCGCGACTAGCTAGCGCTCAGAAGTGTGTTCGTACTGATGATATTGATGAAGTGGGCGATGAAACCCATCACACCTTTTTCGAGATGATGGGCAACTGGTCTTTGGGAGATTACTTCAAAGATGAATCAATTGCTTGGAGCTGGGAATTATTAACTTCTCCAAAGTGGTTGAATCTTGATCCAAAGCTTTTAGCAGTTTCGGTTTTTGAGGGCGACAAGGATGCGCCTTTTGATGAGGAGTCATATAATCTTTGGTTGTCCCTTGGAATGCCAGCAGAAAAGATTGCTAAATTACCAAAGAAGAATAATTGGTGGGGTCCAGCTGGTACTACTGGTCCATGCGGCCCAGACACAGAAATTTTTTATTGGTCTGGTAATCCCGATGAAGTCCCAAACTCATTTAATGATGATAATGATAAATGGGTAGAGATTTGGAATAATGTCTTCATGCAATACAATAAGCAGGCTGATGGTTCTTTCGAATTATTAAAACAGCAAAATGTTGATACTGGTTTGGGATTGGAGAGGGTTACTGCCGTTTTGAATCACTGTGACAATTACCAAACAGATTTATTTAAAAATATAATTTCTAAAATTGAAGAGTTGTCCGGCAAAAAATATAATGATAGTAACGAAACAAGAAAAGCGATGCGTGTTATCGCTGACCATGTTAAGGCGGCAACAATGATTATTGGCGACGAGAAGGGAGTTGCTCCAAGTAATACTGATCAAGGATATATTGTTCGCCGTTTGCTTCGTCGAGTGATGCGTTTTGCTCGTCAGTTAGAAATTAACCAGACAAGCTGGTTGAAAGAATTGGCGATGGTGGTTATTAATGATTATGAAAAAATTTATCCAGAGTTGAGGGCTAATGAGAATTTTGTTTATTCGGAATTAGATAAAGAAGAAGAAAAATTTAGTCGCACTTTAGAGAAGGGGCTCTTGGAATTCAATAAACTTACCGGAGTATCTATTGATGGCGTGAGTGCTTTTAATTTATATCAGAGTTATGGTTTTCCCTTTGAGATTACGGAAGAGTTGGCCAAAGAGAAGGGGATGACCGTCGATAAAAATGGTTTTGATCTTGAGCTCGAAAAACATCAAGAACTATCACGCACGGCTTCCGCTGGTAAGTTTAAGGGCGGTCTTGCTGATAACAGTGAAGAAACCACAAAGCTTCATACAGCGGCGCATTTGTTACTAGCAGCCCTGAGAAGAGTTTTGGGAGAAGGGGTTACTCAGAAGGGGAGTAATATTACCGCTGAACGTTTGCGCTTTGATTTTTCGTATCCAGAGAAAATGACCAGTGAACAAGTTGTAGAAACAGAAAGACTAGTTAACGAGGCGATTGCTAATAAATTAGATGTTGTGTGCGAAGAAATGGGACTTGAAGAAGCAAAAAAAGTTGGTGCTATGGGTGTTTTTGATTCAAAATATGGTGAGAAAGTTAAGGTTTACACAACTTTTGGCTATTTTGATGTCTTTGTACTGAATGACGTAAACTTTAAGGATAATTTGGATAGCATTATTATAAAATTGAACAGAATAACAACAAACTCGATAGAAGATATTGAGGTGTTTTGTGATGATGAAAGAGTTGATGATGGTTATTCGTTGATTTCGTCTGATGAGATTTTGATAAAATTTAAAAATAAAGCTGTTGTTAGCGGAAAAGATATTATTGTAAAAATTAGAGTTTCAAGTGACAGTCAGCACCGTAACTACATGATAGAGATTGATAATGCTTCCAAGATTCACGCAGACAAAGTATCTTATGGTTCTTTCCCAAAAAAATCAGAAGCCTTTTCTCGGGAAATCTGTGGTGGCCCACATGTCAAAAATACTGGCGAATTAGGTCATTTTAGGATTCAAAAGGAGGAATCTTCTAGCTCTGGGGTGAGGAGAATCAAGGCGATTTTGGAGCAAGTTGACAAAATAATTACAATATAGTACGATTTGGTTTATAATCAATAAATTCTTTAATAATGGAAGCATTATCTTTTAATGGGCCTTGGCTTGCTTTTCAAGCTAAGCAGCTAGCGCAAAAACCAAAAAGACAAAAGATTGCAGATTATATTGGCACCGGTCTTATGTTCGTTTTTCTTGGATTTGTTCTTTGGATAGGAATAACGAGAACTTACGTAATTGGAAGCCTGTCATATAATTATATTTCTTTTGTGATATTGGGTGTTGCAATAATTTGTGGAACTATTTATTTCGTTGCCCATCACTTTCCTTTTCCAGTCAAAATTTCGAAAAATGAAATTAGCCAAGCAACTGGAATCCTATTATTTTTAAAGGAGACTGATCTGAGGAATGAAATTCATTGTATCGAGGAGAAAGTTAACTATACCGAGAAAAACTTGAACTACTGGAAAGGGAAGCTGCTCTCAATCAATGTTGAGTTAGTAAAGTTGTATCAGACTAAAGAGTTGGAATAAAGCTCTGTAGATTTAAGCAGAAAACTCGCAAACTCGACAATCATCCTATTATTAATCCCGGCTCTCTAAAAGCCGGGATTTTTTAAATATTGGCAATTTTGCTCATACAATCACATCATCAAAAGGCAATTATTTTTATATAACTCAAACCTCTTGACATCACCGCGCGTTTCCCATATAATGTACCTATATTAAATTTAAACAAGCTAACTTGTTTTATATTTTGAAGATTTTGATAAAATCACTTGGTTTTTATCAAATTTTTTTGTGTTAATGTCAAAGGCAAAACGAAAGATTAAGGAAAAAGTGGAGACTGGTGATACTTTAAACGCCAAGGATTTCATTGAAATGCAAGGCGAAGTATTAGAATTAATGCCAGCTGCCACATTTCGCGTCGCCATCGCTGGCGGCCATGAAATTTTGGCCCATTTATCAGGTCGGATGAGAATGAATAAAATTCGTTTGCTTCCGGGCGACAAAGTAAAGTTACAGATTAGCCCATACGATTTAACCAAGGGCCGGATCACTTATCGGCTCTAACCGTTTAATGTTCAGTAGAAATTATCAAGATATTAATTTAGATTTTATATGAAAGTAAGAGCGAGTGCGAAGAAAATTTGTAAAGATTGTAAGGTGGTTCGTCGAAAAGGACGCGTTCACGTTATTTGTATCAACCCTAAGCACAAGCAAAGACAAGGGTAATTTTATTATTTTGTAATTATTTTGTATGGCTATTAGAATCGCAGGAGTAAACATTCCTATTGAAAAACGCGCTCATGTCGCCCTGACTTATATCTACGGCGTCGGTATTACTCGTGCGCATAAAATTTTAGAAAAGGCAAAGGTTGATCCGGAAACAAAGATGAAGGATTTTTCCGAAACTGAAGTAAACTTGATTCGTGAGATTGTTGAAAAACAGCACACGGTTGAAGGTGATTTGCGCCGCGAGGTTCAAAGCAACATCAAGCGCTTGAAGGATATCGGTTGTTACCGTGGTACACGTCATGCTAAGAACTTGCCAGCTCGTGGTCAAAGAACAAAGACCAATAGCCGAACAGTTCGCGGTAACAAACGTATGACTGCTGGATCGGGAAAGGTTAAGTCTGGCTTGAAGACTTAAGAAGCTTCCATTTTGAGCGAACTGCTGCGTCAGGCTCTCAATATTGTTCGTTCACCGTATGTAATATACGGCTCACTCCAATATTGATTCCTTCCTTGCATTTCACTCCAAAATGAAACCCTATATATAATCAAAGTATAATCAAGTAGAATTCAAATAAAGCAATATTCAAAAAATATAATATAATTTATGTCTGAAGAGAATAAGAAAATTGAAGAAGAAATCTTAGCTCCTGCCGCTCCGGTTGTAGCCGTGGTCGCTCCCGTTGAAGAGGATGATGACGAAGATTTGAAATTTTCCACTTTATCCGCGGCCGACGAAGAGCTGCCTGATGAAATCAAGCAAAAACTTGAAAAAAACAAGCAAGCTCGCGCCAAGAAAAAATTGGTGAAGAAAAAAAAGAAAAAAGTTGGCGCTAAAGTGGTGAAAATTGGCCGTGCATATATCAATGCAACCTACAACAACACCATGATTTCTCTAACTGATCCAAACGGTGACGTTATTTCTTGGGCAAGTGCTGGTATGGCTGGTTTCAAGGGTGCAAAGAAAGCCACCCCTTATGCTGCTCAGATTATTACCAAAATTGCTTCCCAAAAAGCTCGCGAAGAATATGGTTTGGAAGAAGTTGCTGTTTTTGTCTCTGGTGTTGGTACGGGTCGTGAGGCCGCTATCCGCGCTTTGAATGCTAACGGTTTAAACGTCAGTTCAATCAAAGATGTTACTCCGGTACCGCACAATGGTTGCCGACCAAAGAAACCACGACGCGTGTAATTAATTAGAAATTTTTCAAAAATATTGATATGGGTAGAAATTTAGAACCAAAATGCAAACAGTGCCGCCGTCTTGGTGAAAAACTGTTCTTGAAGGGAGATCGCTGCAGCACCTCAAAATGTGGGATGGTGAAGCGTAATTTTGCTCCTGGATTTCATGGTCCAAAGGGCCGCAAACGCTTAAGCGACTACGGTTTGCAATTAGCTGAAAAACAGAAAGCCAAGAAATTCTATAACTTAATGGAAAAGCAATTCCGCGCTACTTTCGTAATTGCTCAGAAAAAAACTGGTGATGCTGGTAAGAATTTCTTCCGTCTTCTCGAAATGCGCCTGGATAACGTTGTTTATCGCCTTGGAATGGCTGCTTCACGCACACAAGCTAGACAACTTGTTAACCATGGCCATTTTACAGTCAACGGACGCAAAGCTAGTACTCCTTCATTTATTGTAAAAGTTGGCGATATCGTCGCTTTGAAGAAATCTAGCGAAAAGAGTCGTTTCTTCCGTGATGGTAATCAAACAAAGAAGTCTGAACTTCCAAGTTGGCTAAATAAAGAAAAAGATAACAGCGCCAAAGTTCTTCATGAACCGAATGATAACGATTTGCCACAGAATTTCAATGTCCAAATGATCATTGAACATTACTCAAAATAATTAAGTGTTAATTCTGGCTTTTTAGTCAGGAACAATACGTCTTATTATGCAAAACATCGCTTTAGCAAAAAAAATTGAATTTAAGCCAGGGAAAGATGAAAACGAAGGATCAATTATTGTTGAACCTTTGTATCCAGGTTATGGAATGACTTTGGGTAATTCACTTCGTCGAGTTTTGTTGTCGTCCCTTCCAGGTGCTGCGGTTGTTGGTGTTAAAATCAAGGGAATCAGCCATGAGTTCATGGCAATGCCAAATGTCAAGGAAGATGTTTTGGAAATTATCTTGAACTTAAAACAATTAAGATTAAAAGTTCACACTGAAGAAGAAGTAAAATTGGAGATTCACGTTAAAGGTGCAAAAAAAATTACTGCCGCTGATATTGTTAAAAATAGTGACGTTGAAATTTCAAACCCAGAATTATTCTTAGCTGAAACAACAACCGCCACAGCAACTTTGGACCTAGAAATCTATATCAACGAAGGTCGTGGTTATAGAATGGTTGAAGGGAACAAGAAAGATGGCCGTGATATTGGTTACATCGAAATTGACTCAATTTTTTCTCCAGTTCTTATTGTAAGCATCGATGTTGAGAACACTCGCGTCGGAAAGATGACCAACTGGGATAAATTAGTTTTAAACTTAAAAACTGATGGCACAATTACTCCAATGGAAGCTTTCGAGGAGTCGGTAAAAATTTTAGTTGATCAATACAGCATTTTACTTCCTGGAGCAATGGAAATTGCCAAGGAATCACAGGTTAGTGAAGATGTCGCTATTGATGAGCCAGTTGAGGTAGAGGAAGAAGTGGAAGAAGAAAAACCAGCAAAAAAAGCAAAGAAAGTAAAATAATTTTTTAAATAACGAAATTTTCACTCCGATTATATGAGACACGGTAATGCAAATAAAACTTTAGATCGCAAAAAAGCTCCACGCGAATTAATGCTTCGCAACATGGCTTCCAGCATCATTATTTACGAAAAAGTAAAAACTACTGAAGCGAAAGCAAAAGTGGTCCGCTCTTTAGTTGAAAAAATGATTACTGTTGCAAAAGCAGGCACTCTTTCCGCTCGTCGCGAATTAATCGCAACGTTGCCTCAGGAAAATGCGGTCAAAAAAATCATTGAGGTTTTGGCAGCTCGCTATCAGGATCGTCAGGGTGGTTATACTCGAATCACCAAGCTTGGCACTCGTCAGGGTGACGGCGCTGAAATGGCGATGATTGAATTGGTATAAATCCTGTTATAATAAATATATGATCAAAGTAGAAAGAAAATTACATAAAATCGACGCCACTGACAAGACTGTTGGACGTTTGGCTACCAATATCGCGACTATTTTGCGCGGTAAGAATAAACCTGAATATCAACCTCATCTTGATTTAGGTGATATTGTTGAAGTTTCACACCTTGAAGCCTTAAGATTCACTGGCAAAAAAGCTGACCAGAAGAAATATTTCAGTTACTCTGGTTACCTTGGTGGTCTAAAAACCAAAAAGATTTCCGAAATTCTTGCGGTAAATCCTGGTGACGTTTTGCGTCGTGCAGTTCGCGAAATGCTTCCTGACACAAAAATGCGCGTCGCTATGCTTAAGCGTTTAATCATCAAATAATTTAGATATTATGCCAGAAAAGAAAACAACTACAGAAAAAGAAGTGAAAAAGGCTCCAAAGAAAACTCCAGTTGTCGTTGAAGAGGTAGTTTTGGACCCTGAAGCTGAAGAAATGGAAGCCGATGAAGTCATTTTCGAAAAGACTCCTGAAACTGCTGATTTCTCCGGTGAATACTTGAAAGCCGTTGGTCGCCGTAAGACTTCTGCCGCTCAAGTTCGCCTATTCAAGAATGGTAAAGGGGTGATTATCGTCAACGGTAAAAAGGCTTCAACCTACTTTCCTGGCGAAATGATCAACATCTTGACTCAGCCTTTGAAAGCATCTGGCCATATTCGTGATTTAAATTTTTCAATCATCGTTCGCGGTGGTGGGATGAGTGGTCAAGTTGAAGCAGTTCGTCACGGGATTTCCCGCGCTTTATTTGCCTTCGATGAAGCTTTAAAGGAACAGTTAAAGGCAAACGGCTGGCTTACTCGTGATCGTCGTTCCAAAGAAAGAAAAAAACCAGGTTTAAAGGGCGCCAGAAAAAGACCACAATGGTCCAAGCGCTAAACCACTATATACATATTTCAAAAATCCTCCGTTTGGGGGATTTTTGTTTATTATAGGAAAAAACCGCCGGCGTCAGCCGGCGAGTGCGTTTAAAGGCGAAG
>JBMOHF010000001.1:0-108376 GCA_049317985.1 Patescibacteria group bacterium | reverse complement strand
CTGCATTCAAAAAAGGATGATTAATTTTTATAACTAAAAAATAGATGAGGATTGAGATATAAGTAAAAAAAATTAACAATAATTTTCTAACGAGACTTCCCTCCCACTTTTTATCAAGAGAGACGACCAAGTTTCTCTCTTCGATCTTAATAATTCTGGCTTCTAATTCTAAGATTTTGTCCATATTTATAAATCATTCTAGTGGTCACTAGTGGGCTCGAACCACCGACCTCCGCGATGTGAACGCGGCGCTCTAACCAACTGAGCTAAGTGACCATCTTCTTATTTAATCATAAGAAAATATTTAGCAACTGGCAATTTTTTTTGATACCATATACCAACCTTGGCTTTTAGAGCAATATGTCCATCTTCATAAGAAACGATAGCGACACGACTTGGTAACCATTTAATTTCCGTAACATAAAATTTACCTCCTAAAACAGCCTTGGTTTTTGAAAGCTTGGAAATATTAGTTCGTAGATAATCTTCAAATAACGTTTTCTCTTTGAGCATCTCGCAAAGTTTTTTACTTTTTTGGTCGCTTAAGGCACAAGATTTTACTGGGTCAACTTTTTTTGGACATTCGCCAACACCAACAACTTTCACTCCATAACAATTAGCCTCTGGCTTACCGCAGCCATAAGTCTTGCCATCCTCACCACAGACTGGATCATAACGCAAGCACATAATTTGGCAGGTTTTAGTAGTGCATTCCCCTTCATGAGCGACAATAACATCACCAGCCATACATGGATTTCCATAAGTTACTCCATCGACACCACAAACGGGGCGATATTCCATTGTGCAAATTTTTTCGGTAGCCATATGAGCTTTGAGTGGAAAAAAAGCGAATAATATGAGAACAACAAAGAAAAATTTAATTTTCATATTTTTAAATATTATAAAATAATTATTCAAAATCTAAAACCTCCATTTGGCACTTGCGACAATCGAAGCGCAAAGGATAACGCTTTCCTTCCTTCTCTAAAGACAAAGGCTCTCTCAAACCACTTTTTGATTTTTCACTTTTCGGACAATAACCGAATTCTTTCTTCAAACAATGTTTACAAGTCATCAAAACTTTTCCCAGTGGTTTTTTCCCATTTCTCATTTGCAACTCTAAAGCATCTTCTTTTATTGTAACTCCGTGGTTCTCCCAAAACTCACGCGCCAAATCATTTGAAACGTTAAAATTAAAATCAGCTTCCTTCAAATGATATTTCGCGTCAGATCTTTTAACTACTAACTCTTCGCGGACATATGATTTTTCTCTTAACGACATTAACTTCTCCACTAACTCGCGACGAGCTTCATTCAATACTGAGCGAGAGAAAAATTTTTCTTGCTTCCATTTTAATTCTACTTCCTGACAATAAAAAATAGTTTCACCTAATTTTGCCAAAGCCTCTTTCATCGCTAATTCTGCGGCTTCTGGTTTTTCCGCTATTTCACCAACGCCAAGAGAGACACTTGCTTTTAATGACTGCTCGTCAACGGCAGTCAGAATAATATCGCCTTTCTTTTCTTCGACTTTAATATCAAGGGCAATCGCTCGGTGCAAGCCACTAGTCGCTGCCTTTTCAAAAGTGAGATCTTGATTACAATAAAGTTCGGCACCAACTGGTGCCTCTTCATGACGATGCAAAAGAATGCGGTCTTCTTTAACGGCATTGGCGTAAGCTCCCGCCAAATTTCCATCGCGATCGAGATAACAAATTCCGTCACCGTTTTTTAATTTGTGCTCACGATCGAGAACTAACCAACCGCGACCACTCTTTTGGACTTTACCAATAAATTTTCCCAAAGATTTTTGGCTATCCAAAGATGCAACCGATCCTTTCATCTTTCCGGTAATATTATATTCGGTAAAGCCACGATTAAAAGTCTTGGCAGTGTCTGGAATAAATGATGGAAAGGTTTTTCCCAAAGAAGTTGATTGGTACCTTTCATTATTATCAATAATTTTATCTAATTCCTGACGAAAATATGACACCATATTGGCGACATAAGCGTTGTCTTTTAAACGACCTTCGATCTTAAAGGAGGTGACACCACTCGCAACTAAATCCGTTAATTTATTAGCAAGATTTAAATCCTTTAAAGAAAGGAGAAATTTATCGTGAGCCATGATTTGCCCTTGAGCATCGCGCAAGGTAAATTGCTGACGACAAATTTGCGCACAGGCACCACGATTAGCACTGCGACTCAATGAGGCTTGAGAAAAATAACAATGGCCAGAGTAGCTAACGCATAAAGCTCCGGCAACAAAAGTTTCTAGTTCAATCCCAGACGTAGCGACACGGATTTTTTTAATTTGATCCAGACTTAATTCGCGAGCAAGGATTGCTCTTGCAAACCCCATTTCCTTCAGAAAAGAAACGTGCTCCGGCGTGCGATTGTCCATTTGAGTGCTTGCAAATAGCGGCAAAGGAGGAAGTCCCGCGCTAACCAAGCCCCAGTCCTGAACAATATAAGCATCTACCCCAGCTTCAAATGCTTGCTGAGCAATTTTTTGAGCCAAAGGAATTTCTTCGTTAAACAATATAGTATTAAGCACAAGATAAACTTTTGCGCCAAATAAATGAGCAAATACCGCTAATTTTTTAATATCATCGATACTATTTCCAGCTGCCTGACGTGCGCCAAAATTTGGCCCGGCAATATAAACAGCATCTGCTCCAGCAGTGATGGCTATTTTTCCAGCCTCCAGATTGCGAGCAGGCGCAAGCAGTTCTAAATTTATTTTTTTATTATCTTTCATATATTTCCGATAACAAAATAAGGCCGAAGCCTCGATTTTGATTATTTAATTTTTTGGTAGTTCGATAATTTTATCATCCTCACCCGGACTATCAATAAGGGATTTTAGTGAAGCCTGATATTTATCTCTTTGATTGTTGGAAAACTCTAGCTCATTATTAATATCAATAAGTTCTCTTCGTAGACCGACCAACCCAAATTCATCTGTTCGCCAATTTGGATTAAGCATTTCAAACATAATCCGAGACCTTACAGCCTTTAGATTGACAATAATCCTTTCGTTTTCTTTTAATTTCTGTTCAAAAGATTCTTTTTCTGTCTGCGCCACACCTTCATTTTTCGAATCCTTTGATTCAAGATCTTCGATCTTAAAACTTTCATTATTATTCATATGTGCCCGAAGGGGGACTCGAACCCCCACTTCCTTGCGAAAACTAGCACCTGAAGCTAGCGCGTCTACCAATTCCGCCATCCGGGCTAGTTTTTAACCCTATCAGCTTGACATAAATAAATATTCTTGTAAACAGCGGCGAAAATCAAAATTGCAGACTTAGGCGCTTTAATTCTCGACGGCGAAGGCGATAATCTGGCAAAACATTCTCAACTAATTTCCAAAAACTGGGCGAATGATTTAACTCCTTCAAGTGACAAAGTTCGTGAACCACAACGTAGTCTAATAAATCAGGATTAATGAAAATGAGCCGAAAATTAAAGTTTAGATTTCCATCCCGAGAACAACTACCCCAACGAGTTTTTTGATCGCGAATCGCAATAATATTGTATTTTAAATTAAGAATCGTCGCAAAAAAATGGACTCTTTCACCAATTAAACGACGAGCATTGTTTCTTGCCCTCAACTCTTCTCTTACTGTAAGCTCAGGAAAAACAGGTGATATTTTTTTTTGCTGCTCAATTAATTTACTCCTCACCCAGGATTCTTTGGATAATAAAAATTGCTTAGCTAAAAAAAGTGGTACCCGCATCGGGACCACCAAGACAACTCCATCACGAGAAACCTCGAGGCGCAAACTTTTTGCCAAGCGGCTTTTTCTTATTTTATAGGGAAAATCAAGCATTAATTTATTATTTTCTTAGATTTTCTTTTTCAATAATCTCAAAATCCTCCTTATTATTCGTAATGATAATTTTAGAAACATGTTCAGACTCTCTGATAATCACATAAAAACCGAAAGCATCTAAAAGCTTGATTACCCTGAGAGCTTCCGTCGCTCCTTCAGGAAATTCTAATTCCGCATAAGGAGTCTCTTTTATGGCCACCAAAAGAGCTAGCCTTTCGTTTTCCGCCGATAAACCAAATTCTCTAATTTTCCGAACAATTTCGGCTTTTTCAGAAAATTTTAGATTTTCTGAATGAAATATTTCGTTATGCATATAAAGATTGATTACGTCATAATCTTAGCATAAAAACCAAAAACAATAAATATATTTGACTTATTTAATAAATTATTGTAATATCAAAACTATGCAAAAAATTAACAATTAAATAATAACTAAAAAATCGGAGGACAAAAAATGATCGACGAACATGATTTAAACAAAATTGACTTTACTGGAGCAAATAATCTGGAAAAAATGAAAAGGATTTATTTTATGATCACTGGAGAGCAAAAAATTAATCTTGATTTTTGGTTCTGGTTATCTCTACAGAAAAACAACCCAGAAGTTAGTGAAGAAATTAAAAATCTCGTGATGGACTTCTTGGTTTCAAAAGCTAATGACGATTTTTATGGTGAGGGTGAGTTGAGCAACTTCTTTACAAGAAACTACAGTGACACAGTCGCTGAAGCTAAATTCTGGGACTGCTGTTTTGACACCGACGCCATTTTAGAAAACGTAGTCGACGGAAAAGAAGATTCAATTCTTTTCCAAAAAATAACGATTAAGAAACCAGTCTTTTTTGATCAAATCATTAAAAAATTATTAGAAGATAAAAAAAATTATCTCCTGCAATTCAACGTTAAAAGAAATATATTTTTAGGAAAAAAAGAAGCAGTCAAAGCCATCTTTGGGCAATTTTACGGAAATGTATTTCGAGTTACAACCATGCATAGCGATATGTTTGATAAAGTAATGCATCGCTTGTCGTTGCATCTGGCTAATCAACAAAAGGAAAGATCACTAGCCTAACCTAAAGACTTCAGTAAATACAAAACCCCGGAAAAAATAAATTTTCCGGGGTGTTTTTTTGGGTTTTAGGTTTATTTTGCCCATGATAAATCAGGAGCGAGAAAATCCATTTGATACTTTGCTTCAATTATTTCTAAATTCTCGGCTATTTGATAGCCATAATTTAACATTTTCTGGCTTGTCCGAAGGCGACTGAAAGATAAATCCCTGATAATTGAAAACATTTCATTTTCGGTCATCAAGGCCATGGTAAGAATTGCTTTTCTATTTGGAAATCCGAGATTAGTAAAAAAATCATAAATCTTTTCTAACGGTTCCCTGAGTGTGTTCTCTCTAACCTCATCTAATTGCCGATAAACTTCTTCGTACATATAAGTTTTTACCGTATTAAAATATTTGGCTTGTTTACAATACTCAAAAGAAATTTTACCCAGAGAAATACTTTCATCGCAAAATGCTGATAATAAATTTCTTTGCGCTTCTTCCTCATTTTTGCCAATGAGATTATGTTCTTTTGGAAGATTCAACTTCAAACCTTTGAAATTTGCGAGCTGATAGGCATCTCTATTGATTGAGATTTTATCTAAAACTCTCAACACATCTAAACATAAGATGTCATGTCCGAGAGAAAATGATTTACCACTTATACTATGATAAGTGATACCTTCAAGAACCTCATATGTGAGGTTTAGGGGTTCAATTTCTTGAACGACAAATGGGCCAAAATTCTCATGTCTAAATTTTTCCCCGAGTTTCTCGGATGCAAATCTTTGACCATAAGGACCAAATGCGACGTGCCCCACGTCATGAATTAAAGTTAATGCTTGCAATAATTGTAGGTTTAGCCCAAGGCGATGACCAACGTACAAACCACTTTTAGCCATGTCTAGCGAGTGAGTCATTCTAGTTGAATAAATCCCATTCGCCGGATAAATAACCTGCGTCTTATTCTCTTGCCTCACAAAAGCTTGAGACTTCGAAATTCTTTCGATATCGATTTCAAGCGGACTAATTCCCTCCAAGGAACCAGGCGGCTCGAGATATTTTCTACCACGAGAATTTTCGGGTAAAAATGCTTTGTTTCTAAACACTTGTTCCATATCACTTTCTCCTTATTTTTATTTTATTTTAAATTTACAAATTAACATCTTATTTAACCATAAATCACGACAAAAGTAAATCCACTACCATCTTCACTGCTTAAAAGATATAATAAGGGATATGTTAGACCTACTTAGTGAGAAAGAAAAATTTAATGCTGGCTATCGACTAATCGGTGGCGTTGACGAGGCAGGACGAGGACCGCTAGCGGGCTCCGTAGTTGCGGCCTGCGTCGTTATTGGACCAGATTTTGTAATAGAGGGTGAACTAACTAAAGTGATGGACTCAAAAAAATTGAGCCCAAAAAAACGAGAGGAATTATATAAACTAATTCGTGAAAAAGTTTTAGCAGTAGAAATTGGCGTCGTTTCACCGAAAGTAATTGATAAAATTAATATTCTACAAGCCAGTTTATTGGCGATGAAAAAAGCAGTTGAAGGATGTAATATTTCTCCTGATTATTTATTTATTGATGGTAAATTTAAGATTCCAAAAATAAATACAGTGCAGAGTGCAGTGATTGGCGGAGATGGAAAAGTATTTTGTATAGCTGCTGCCTCAATTATTGCTAAAGTAGCTCGTGACTGGCTAATTACTGCTGAGGGTGAGAAATACCCCGAATACGATTTTGCTAGACACAAAGGCTATGGCACGGCTATTCATTTGGCAAAATTAAAGGAATTTGGCCCATGCCCGATTCATCGACAAAGTTTTGCCCCAGTCAAAGATTTGCTAAAAAAATAACCCTCAGCTTCTACTGAGGGTATCATACACATTAGACAAGAGGGATCGCTTTTGCGGCTTCTCTCGTTTTACAAGTTAAAATAAAATTTATAGCAGAAACAGTGTTATTAAAAAATTTTATTCCAGCTAATTCAGGCTCGGGAAATTCGTCTCTTTCATTGACGCCAAAAAATAGGACTGGCCATTTTCTATGTTTCGAAGCCGCTAAGTCAACTCTAGTATCTCCGATAAACAAAATTTTCTGAATAAATTTAATATCTCCTCTCAACAATAAATCGTCCCAAACTGCTGGAGACGGTTTTTTATGTTTTAAATTGTCTGCCGTTCCAAGAAAATCAAAAATTTCCAAATCTATTCCGCATAACTCCGCGGACTTTATTAATGTCGCAGTCGTTCTAGTAGTTAATATCCCAACTTTTAAGCCATTGTTTTTTAATTCAATTATTTTTTTAAACAAACCGCTGGCAACTTTAAAAGCCGTATTTACAGCTTTTTCAGTGCTATCAGCTTCAATAAACAATGTAGCTTCTTCTGACCATCCAAGCTTTAGTCCCAATTTGGGAAACATTTCTGGCCATGAAATACCGCTAAACTCTTTTAAGTCTGAAATACTGACCGTATAACCATATTTTTTCGCGACATTAATAATTACTTGTTTTGAACCCGCAACAGAATTAATTATTACTCCGTCAAAATCAAAAACTACTGTATCAATTTCTTTTTTTACAAAAAGCATTAAATACTTCAAAGAATAATTTTCCACCTTTTTCTCCTTTATTTATATATTAATGAACTAATTAATTATTTTATCTTTATTTTCTCAAATTTTGTTTTCTTAATCTGATGTTATGAGGGGTTACTTCTAGATATTCATCTTCATTCATGATACTCAAACCTCTTTCCAAAGTGATATCCCAAGGTGGTGTCAATTGGATTGCTTCATCAGTTCCTGAGGCGCGAACGTTAGTAAGTTTTTTACCCTTAATTGGATTAACATCAAGATCATTGCCTTTGGCAACATTACCAAGAACCATACCAGTATAGACTTCAGTGTTTGGAGAAATATAAAGGACTCCGCGCTCCTGGAGATTCCAGAGGGAGTAAGCAAGAGCTTTCCCAGCAATCATCGAGACCATAGAACCAAGTTGGTTGCGTTCGATTTCACCAGCATGTGGTTTAAAACCAACAAAATGAGAACATAAAATTCCTTCACCACGAGTATCGACAACGAATTCATTACGATATCCCAAGATTCCACGAGTAGGAATTTCGAACAAGATTCTGGTTTGGCCGTTATGTGTACGCAAATCAGTCATCTGGCCCTTTCTTTTGGACATTTTTTCAATAACAATACCGGATAATCCTTCTGGGATATCAATAGTAATCTCCTCGTATGGTTCATATTTTCCGTCAGCTTCTTCGCGGATGATTACCTGAGGTTGAGAAACTTGCATTTCATAACCTTCGCGACGCATATTTTCTAATAAAATTGCAACGTGCAGTTCACCACGACCATATACTTTATAAAAATTGGTATCAGAAAAATCAACCCGGAGGCCCACGTTAACTTCCAATTCTTTCTCCAAACGTTCTTTAAGTTGACGATTGGTAACATACTTACCTTCCCGACCAGCAAATGGTGAATTGTTGACTAAAAAATTTAGACAGATCGTTGGTTCATCAATTTTGATGGCTGGTAATGGCTCGGCATCGGCGTTCACGGTAATCGTATCGCCAATGTTTATTTGGCCTAAACCAGCAACCATCACGATATCACCAGCTTCAGCGGAAGCAACTTCTTTTCTTTCTAGCCCTGAAAAAGTGAATAATTTGGTTATTTTTGCGGTGCGAGTTGGTAAGTCGTGGCTCAAAATTGTGACATTCTGACCAGACAAGATTCTACCTTCATAGACCCGGCAAATAGAACAACGACCAAGGAAGTTGTCATAAGCAAGATTAAAAGGTTGGGCAGCTAGTGGTAATTCGGAAGCAGAATCTTTGGAAGCAGCTGGCACGTGATTAATAACTGTTTCAAGTAATGGGCTCAAGTCCTTGTGCTCGTCATCAAGATTAATAATTGCAAAACCTTGTTTTGCGGCAGCATAAACAACTGGAAAATCTAATTGCTCGTCGTTTGCGCCTAAATCCAAAAATAATTCATAAACCATCTCCTGAACGATTTCCGGGCGAGCAGCTGGCTTATCAATTTTATTAATCACAACAATCGGCTTCAAACCTAATTCTAGAGATTTTTTCAAAACAAATTTTGTTTGAGGCATTGGCCCTTCTTGAGCGTCAACTAAAAGTAAAACACAGTCGATGGAACGTAAAATACGTTCAACCTCAGAGCTGAAGTCAGCGTGTCCAGGAGTATCAACAAGATTAATTTTTGTATCCTTATAAACGACGCTGGCATTTTTTGAATAAATGGTAATTCCCCGCTCTTGTTCGAGGGCATTGGAATCCATACTGGCCACAACATATCCAGCCTGTTGCAGTAAAGCATCAGTCAAAGTAGTTTTCCCATGATCAACGTGGGCAATGATGGCGATATTTCTAATATCCATAGTTTTAGGATTCAGCCTGGCAAGAATGGGGATTGATAATTGATAACTACCAAAAACGGTCTCACAAAAAGAAATACGCGCATTGTTATCGCGTAGTTCTGGCGAAAATTTAAATTTTTATTATTGTGACCTAATTATAACCGAAAATTCAGCTAGTGTCAACGGCGGATACTTAAAACATAAAAGTTGTTTATAAAAAACCCTATGAAAATTATCATAGGGTCATCGAGATGATCGACAAGAACTAGCTCCAGTCTGGTTCTGTTCGTGTAAACGAATTTTTAATACCGTTTGAGAGTTTTGAAAAGAATTTGAAAATTAAAAAGGTCAACAACCCGATTGTTAGCCCTACTTGGCATGCAGCGCCTTTCACTCCCTGTTTTTTGTAAGCTACCAACAGAAAGACATAATCTTTAAAAATGTCATTATCATCATAGTCACACAAGATTTGCACTATACCCATCCCTACCAACAAAATAAGGTAAATTATTGCACAAATAACATATGAACAAATAACATTGGAAAGCAAAGAAAGATCACCTTGGCCTGCTGAAAAAATAAAGGCTAACGAAGACAAGAAAATTACGATTAGAAACAAACCTTCCATTAAGCGCATTAGCATAAACACTGTGTGTCTTGCATTCCAGTTTACTCCATTTTTTGTCGTTCCATTTAATTCTTTCCCGACAAAGGTCTCAAGATTGTAAGCCTTGAATAAAAACGAAATAAACATTGGAAACACCAACAAGCTCCACCAAATACTTACGGTAAAAGGGAGGTGAGTTTCCCAATTAATCATCAAACCCTTTAATGACAGCACGTCGCTGGTCATTATCTTTCCGTTAGAAGTCATAACCGCCAACAAAATAACATACGCTACCATTACAATCATTGTAATTCCGGTAGCAATTTTAGCTTTTTTCAATTTGTATAAATTATTAATGAGCACCTACTTTTTTTGATTTTTTAACGAGGCCAATTTTCGATGCATACTTTGGCCTCTACTACCAATATATCACATTATTTACTAATTGTCAATAAATCAAAAAAATAGGCCCTTTCAAATTAATGAATTAACCTATTTTTAGCTAAATTACTGGTTTTTTCTTTTACAGGGCAAACTTTTCTTCTTTCCCACTTTTCATGTCCTTAATCTTGTATTTTTTCGTATTTGCCTCCTCTGAACCGAAGATAATCACTCGAGAAATTCCTTTTTTGTTAGCAGATTCAAGAGCCTTGTTGATCTTTTGAACCTCAAAACCGACTAAAACATCCTTCCCTTCGCCTCTTAACTTGGCAGCTAACTTCCTGGCGTCATTAGTTAAAGACTCATCTAGCAGGGGCAGATAAAAAATCTCCGTTTTGGCAATAAATTTATCGCCCAACAGGTTCCAAGATTCCAAGAATAATCTAGTCATCTCATCGCCAGGAGCAAAGCCCACGGCCGGAAAACTAGCGGAACCAAAGAGCTCGGCTAAGCCGTTATATCGACCGCCACCAAACATCGCTCGATTATTATCTGGGTGAGTATCAAAGACTTCAAAAACTAAACCATCATAATAATCAAAACCACGAATCACTGCTGGATTAAAATAGACATTCTCATAGCCAAGATTTTCTAATTCAGTTATTGTTTTTTTTATTTCCAATAAACCAAGATTATTTGCTAACTCTGGTAATGATTTTTCTAAATCAGAGATAGTCTCGCTACCCATAAAAATAAAGATTTTTTCCACGACATTCTTAGCCAAACCAATCTCATTTAGACGAGTTTCCAAGTCTTTCTTGGATAATTTTTGCCATTTATCAAGAGTGCGGACAACAAACATTTTCTGCTCATTAGATAATTTACCGCAAAGTACTAATAAGCCGTCTAATAATTTTCGGCTATTTAAAGACATTTTAAATGACCCCTTTGGCGCTCCAAAAGCTTCCATGATATCAAGAGATAATTGAAGCACCTCTAAATCAGCACTGAATGAATCACTCCCAAAAATATCACAATTTAATTGCCAAAATTCACGATTACGACCGCGTTGTGGTTTTTCATTGCGCATAAAATTGGCAATAGAAAAATATTTTAAAGGTTTCGGCGCCGCGCCGTAAATTTTGGAAACCATCCGCGTGAGAGACGGAGTCATCTCGGGACGAATACAAAGTTCCCGACCACCAAGATCGGTAAAGGTAACCAATTCTTTTCCACCAATATCTTCACCGGATTTGGCGCGATAAACTTCAGCGTACTCAACGAGAGGAGTTAAATACTCTTCGAAGCCATATTGACGGCAAACCTGGCGCCAAGTTTCAAAAATATAGTGACGAATTGCAAACTCTTCTGGCAACCAGTCTCGCGTTCCTTTTGGCTCTTGATTAGATAAAATTTTGGTTTTCATATTTTTCATTAAATAAATTTTTCGTCTTTAATTTCCTCTGGTAAATAATCTAATTCGGATTTCCCATCTATAGGAGTATATTTATACCCTTCACCATAGCCGAGGTTTTTCATTAATTTTGTTGGCGCATTGCGGATATGAAGCGGTACTGGCAAAGCTCCTTTAGCACTAACCATTTCAGCTGCTTTGATATAACCGAAATAGGCCACAATACTTTTTGGTGATTTCGCTAAATAAACCGCGGCGTGAGCCAAATTTACTTTACACTCTGGCAAGCCAATTCTCTGGCAAGTATCGTAGACGGCGTTGGCTAATAATAAGGCGCTGTTGTTGGCGATGCCAATGTCTTCGCTCGCGAAACGAATCATCCTTCTTGCAACATACAAAGGGTCTTCTCCGGCTTCCAACAAACGAGCGAGGTAGTAAACAGCCGCATTTGCATCTCCACCGCGCATTGTTTTATGAAGAGCGGAAATCAAATCATAACGATCGTCTCCCGTGCGATCATGGGAAAGCATTGGGCGAAGAGCAATTTTCTTTATCATTTCCTCGGTTATTTTTTTATTACCCGTGGCAAACGAAATGAGGTCCTCTAAAATATTAAGGGCACGTCTAGCGTCGCCGCCAGATAAGCTGGTAATTATTTCTAAAGCTTCCTTATTTATTTTATCAGTCTTCCCTTTTCCAGAACTATCTTTTACCAAAGCTTGCTCTAAAATTTTGATTATTTCCTTGTCATTTAAAGTTTTCAAAACTAAGACTTTTGCTCTAGATAGTAAAGCGCCGTTCACGGAAAAACTTGGGTTCTCGGTAGTGGCACCGATCAAAGAAATCGTTCCATTTTCTACTTGCGGCAAAAGGGCGTCTTGCTGAGCTTTATTCCAACGATGAATTTCGTCGATAAATAAAATAGTCTTAGTTCCCAGGCGACGATCTTCCCTAGCTCGATCCAAGATTATTCTCAAATCCTTAATACCGCTCTCAACCGCCGATAATTGCACAAAACTCGCCTTAGTTTCCTTGGCAATAATTAACGCTAAAGTTGTTTTGCCACTTCCTGGCGGTCCCCAAAAAATCAAACTGGGCAGGTGATCATTCTTGATAACACTTGCCAGCCAACTTTTCGGACCGACTAAGTCCTCTTGTCCAACAAACTCATCTAAATTATTTGGACGGACCCTGGACGCAAGTGGCGAAAAGGAATCACTCATAAATTTAATCTAATCTTATCATAATAAGGCTGTAATTTCAATTTTACTGTTTGTGACAATAAAAAAGCTACCCCCTTGGATAGCTTAAAAAATAGTTTAGTTTATTGATAATCTAGCTTACAGTAAAGCCAGTGCTAGCACCGAATCTACTATTAGCAATAAAATTAGGACTAACGCCGAATTTTAATTGGTTTTGACAATAATTATCATTGCAAAATAGGAAAAACGGGGATAAGTAATCTGTCATTTCGTCTCCCACGCAATCAATCCTTAAATCCTCATTTTCACTCAATCTCAGTGGATGAGTAAGGAGCAGGGTCGCATTAATCATTGCCCCCAACCCGAACTCATTCTCGACCATATTGCTTTCAGCACAAAGTGCTGAACGCCCACGGTGCCTTAGACCAAATTGCATTGGAATAATTAGAATGTCCTTGTTTTTTTGTTGATGGCTGATCAATTCTAACGACTTTTTTGTTCTTTCTGATTCTTTAAATGCATGTGCAGATAAATTTCCTACACAATTATTAAGAAAAGCTCCGTTACGAGAGTTTTTTAGCGATTCAAAAACTCTCAACAGACTCTTTTCATAACTATCAGCTAATTTATTTTTATTAATCACCGCCACCCACCTTTCTGCTCCAATTGGCATAGTGATTACCCCACAGCGAATCTTTTCCACAAAAGAATTATCGTAATCAGATTTTTTTAGTTCAGGAAAATAATGCTTTAATGAGGTAACTTCTTTTTCAATTTCTTGAAGATTACGCCATGTACACGAAAAGGTTTCATAAATTCCATAATCATAACTGGATGGCACTTCGTTTTTTTCCGATGATATTTTGATTAGATGCTCTAAAAATAATGCCGTTACCTCAGATGAAAACGTGTCGTTATTATTTATGGCTTCCAGAAATACGTTTTCCGAAATTCCTAATTTGAGCCTGGCCTTGAGAATAGCTTCCCGGAGTTTTTTCTCCAAATTAAATAGTATTTCGTCCATATATGCTAATTTTTAATGTTCTTGATTGTTTAGTGATATTAATACTTTTTTCCATTTTTTGTCAAGAAAAAAAGCGATCCGTGCACAGACCGCTTTTTCAAAAAAATAATTGTATATCAATAATTCCTTTTATTATCTTTAACAAGAGACATAAACAAGGTTGGCACGATAAACAGAGTTAAGAAAGAAGATAACATTAAACCAAAAATTACTGATCCACCCAGAGCTCGCCAGGTCTCAGAAGAAAGGGTGATTGGAATAATTCCGATAATCGTACAAATAGAGGTAATAAAAATTGCTTCCAAGCGAGATTTACCGGCGTCGACAATCGCTTCAGCGAAAGGAATACCACTGTGCAGATTTAGACTGATCTTATCAACTAAAATGATGGCGTTTTTCACCACAATTCCAAATAAGGCCAAGATCCCGATCAGGCCTGGAAAAGAAAGATTAATTCTAGCAATCGCAAGACCAAAGAAAACGCCAATCAATGCGAGTGGAATAGTTGTTAAAACCACAAAGCTTTTTTTAATTGAATTAAATTGAATAATCAAAGTAATAACGATTAAGAAGATTGCCACAATCATCGCTTTGAGAATTGAATATACTGACTCCGTATTTTGTTCGGATTCACCGCCATAGAAAATCGTATAACCAGCTGGCATTTGATATTCTTTTTCTTTCTTTTGAAACTGAGCCAAAATATCGGCCGTATTTGCCTGGCCATCGGTAGTGGCGGAAAGAAGCACAACTCTTTTCTGATCAATTCGCGTAATAGTCTCAACTGATGGTTTTAATTCAATCTTTGCAACATCCCTCAAAAATACCGGTTGCTTCCGTAAATTCAAAATTTGAATACTTTGAATCGCTTCCAAATCAGGAAGTTTATCTTTTGCAAAGCGAGCCATTACTTTTATTTCCTTCCCGTCTTGTAAAATTGAGGTCGCTTCAACGCCGGATATTGCTAAACGCAAAGTCGAACCAACATAAGCGGCATTTAGACTGTAAAGTTCTAGGCGTGTCGGGTCAAGAACAAATGTGTAATCAGCTGGTGATTCTTTGAGTGAAACTTTTGGATTTACAACGCCCGGAATTTCAGAAAGAAGAGGTTTTAAGTCATTAGCAATTTTATCTAAAGTTTGAAGATCTTCACCGGATATTCTCGCTTCGAAAGCAGCGCCAGAAGGAGGTCCGCCAGATGGAGACTCAACGGTAATTTTTGCATCTTGGATATTTGAAAGATCATCGCGAATTTTATTAGCAAGCACATACGATTTGATATTTCTTTTTTCTTTTGAAACCAATCTGATCGAAATTGAGGAAAGATGAGAAGAGTTAGCCCCTCCCGATAGACTATCGCCAGAAGCAGAAGCCCCGACAATAGTGGTAAAATTTGAAATTTCTGGGTATTTCAACAAACGCTCCTCCACAATTCTAACGATCTTATCGCTTTCAGAAAGTTTTAAACCGGCTGGAGCCTCTAAATTGACATACAAATAATCTGAATCGGAAGAAGGAAAAAATTCAGTTTTAACAATACCTGTCGCCGGTAGTGCCACCGCGATAATAAACAACAAAGACACAAATGCGAGAGTAAAAAAACGACTTTTTTTTGTTGCCAATAAGCGACGGAGATTTTTTTCATAAAACGGCAAAATGGCATTAAAATTGAGAATTCCATGCATTAAGCGATTAAAGAAATCATCATGACCAGTTCCCTGCTCACTTAACTTTTTCTTAATTACCTCATCGTCCTCCCACTCAACAGCCACCAAGCGGCTATTTTGCTCAAGCTTTTCTTGGCCACCGCGACGATACCAGCGAATTAAAATATAAACTGGAACAAGAAACAATAATGCCAAAGGAACCGCAATAATTTTATTTGGCAAGAATAAGAAAGCTAAAGCAAGAATAATTAAACCAAACAAAGCAAAGGAAAAAGACTTTTTTGTCAGGCGAACGCGCTCTAGCACAGCAGCTAAAGGATGATTGATAATCAGAGCAATAATCAAAGATGAAATTAAGGTTACAGAAACAGTGATAGGAATTGATTTAATAAACTGACCAATAATACCCGTCGCCATGAGCAGAGGCAAGAATGCCCAAACCGTAGTGAGAGTAGTTGTTGTCAAAACAACTTTAAAATCATTAAGCACTAACAGCACGGCCTCTTCGGGGGTAAATTTTCCGGTTTTTAAATATTGTTTAGTCGCAGAAACGACAACAATAGCGTCGTCAACCAATAAACCAAGGGCTAAAATAAGAGAAAATACTGATAAAAAATTCAAACTAATCCCTGTTCCTAGCATCACGCCGAAGGTCGCGAAGAAAACCAAAGGAATTGCCAAACCGGCAACCAATGCTTCTTTCAAACCAACGATCAAAAATAATACGGCAAAAACTAAAATCAATGTCAAAATAAAATCATGAGTAAGTTGACTAAAATTTTTATCAATAATTTCTGCATAATCCACAGACACCTCGTAATGCAAACCAGCTGGTAAGTGTTTGAGAGTTTCTTGCACCGTTGTATTTGCAGAGGCTACGGTATCAATAATTGAACCACCAGTTTTTTTGATTACTTGGATAGTAATATTTTCTTGCGGCACCGAACCATTACTTGAAGCACGCGAATATACCTTTTTTTCGATTGCTTTTTCACTTACTGAAGCAACGTCCTTTAGGTAAACCACTGCGCCATCTTCTGAGTGGGCTAACGGAATGTTGGCTAACCTTGAGACATCAAAAAAGCGACCATCAACTCGGACGGGATAAGAAAACTTCTCTGATTCAAAATTTCCTGCTGGGATTGCGAGGTTAGAACCTTTGACTGCAGCATTGGCTTGATCGGCGGAAATATTATAGATATTCAATTTTTGAGGATCATAAGCAATTTCAAATTCCTTCTCATCTCCACCGGAAACGACAACTTCACGAACACCGGGGATTTTTTCTAATTCATCTTTAATATCGTTCCCCGCCTGTCTAAGAGTGAATCCGTCGTAAGGTCCAGTCAAAGAAATCGCCCAAATCGGCGTATCATCAAAAGAAATTTCCTGAACCGCTGGGTCATTGGCATCGGTCGGTAAATCTTTCTTTAGATTAGTGACTGCGTCCCGCAATTTCCTAATAGAATCGTCTAAGTTAGCATTAGCATCAAATTCAACAGTTACCGCTGAAACTGAATTGGAAGAATTTGAAGTAATTTTTTTGACGTTTTTTATACCTGAAATACCAGTTTCAACCTTCTTTGTTACCAACTCTTCAATATCGGCAGGAGAGGCACCGGGATAAGTGGTTATAACAACAGCAATAGGAATCTTTACTTCTGGGTTAGACTCACGCGGTAATGCCAAAAATGAATAGACCCCAATACCAGTTAAAACAACGATCAACAAAATCACAACTCGAAAACGAGTAATGAAAAAATTTAACCAGCTTTTACGAAGCTCTGGATTAAATTTCAATTTTTCAAGATAAAGATGATCCGAACTTTTATGCCCGGTAGAGTTATTGTTTATTTCTGAATCATTTATTTGAACACCCTGGTTTGTAATTTCTGTTTTAGGTGGCAAGTCATCAAATTTTTCTGGCTGATGAAGATTAAATTTAAAATCCATATAATTTTATCTTAGTTTGCCTTTGTGCTTGGTAAAATACCATTAGCTGTAGATGACGGAGTGGTTTGCACGCTTGTTGTTGGAATATTTTTTTCATAAGAGACTAGATCCCCTTCTTTCACGAGCTTATTGCCATCAATAATAATTAAAGTTTGAGGTGGATAATTTGAAATCTTCACTTTTGCTAATTCACCTAATACCCCGAACACTTCAACTGGGATTTTTTTCGCCTTGCTTCCCTCAACAATCATTATATTATTTCCATTTTGTCCAACCTCTAGAGCGGAGAGAGGTAATAAAATTGAACCGACTTCTCCGGAAACTGATTTGGTAACCATGATTTTTACATCAACCACCGTGCCAAGATAAAGAGCTGAGGTGTTCTCTAGAACTATTTCCACCGGAAAACGTCTAGTGAGTGAATCAGCTTGAGGAGAAATTGAAGAGATAATTCCGTTCAGACTTTTTTCTCCACTGGAAATGACTACTAACAACCCTGGCTTTAATTCGGCTAAATTTTCTGGTTCAACAAATATTTTTACTTTAATTTTGTCGGTCTGACTAATTGTTGCCACCAACTGACCAGGGGCAACTGTATCTCCGTTGCTCGCCTTCTGCGTGATTGTTCCAATGATAGGCGAGATAATCGAATGAATGTCATAGAGACTTTGTAAACTAAGTAACGCATTATTGTATTGAGACTCAGAATTTTCCATTTGAACTTTGGCAGCGGCAATCTGTGATTCAATTTTTACCTTTGCATTATCATACTGATTCTGGGCAAGAGTAAAGACAAATTGTGATTGATCAGTCTGGCTGGTGTTCCCTGTCGTGAGATTTGTTAAAGCTTGAAGAGCGCTGGCCTCTTGTTGTTTTGATAATTCATAGGATTTCTCCAGGGTCGTGATCAAACTATCGTTATTTAAAGTGGTGTTGGTTAATCCTTGTTTGGCTGCGTTAACTTGATTTAAGGCGACATTAATTTGTGATTGAAAACCAGAGACACTCGATTGCAAGCCAGACAGCGAAACACCCGTCGAAGAACTTTGAGGCAGGTTGCTTGAAGAGACAGTCTTTTCGAACATCAATTTTGTTGAGTCAATCATGGCCTTGGTAGATTGGACTAGAATAATAGTCTCGTTAACCTTGGCTTCTGTATTTGAAAAGCTTTTTTTTAGATAAGCAGAATAAGCAGACTTGGCTTTTTTGTAAGCGTCGCTAGCATTACTGTAAGTGGACGAATCAAGCGCCCCAAGATTTGTTTTGTACGTCACTGAAACGGTATTGTCTTCATCAAAACCAGCCACCGCGTTAACACTTGAAATAACAGTACCGCAAAGATTTGCCGAAGAATCAGCAGCAATTTCAGCATTATCAGAAACATCACTAGCTCCTTGAACGCTGAGTTTTTTTCGGTTCTCTAACGTTAAACGTGCTTGCTCGGTGGCAATTTTAGAGGTTTCATAAGCCAGAGTAGCACTTTTTAAACTTTCTACAGTGGTCAGCGCTAAGTTTTCTTGACCTTTTGCTGCTTGATCACGAGTTATTTCTGCCGCCTTTAAATCTTTAACTGAAGATATTAACAAATTATTATAACTAGTTCTTGCTAATTGATAAGCCGACTGCGCTTGGTTAACACCCAATTTGGCTTGTTTGATTTGGGAAGAATTAAAATTTGCCGGATTATAAGAAGCCGAGTTTATATCATCAATTTTCGCTAATTCTTGTCCAAGAGTAACCTTATCACCAACATTTAGTTGAAAATTTGAGATTGTTCCTGAAGTTTTTGCAACTATTTTTGCCTCGGACTCTGAAACAACCAACCCAGAATATTGCAATTCACGGCTAGCCGAAAAACTCTGAGAGATTTCTTGCACCCTGACTTTTATTGCCTCAGGCACCGGAGTAATAACTGGTTCCACTTTTTTGCCACAGGCAGACAGAGAAATGGCAAGAAGCAACAAAGTAAAATTTAATAAGATTTTCTTTTTCATATGATATTTTGACTAATTATTTTGTTATTCTGATACTAGCAAGATTACAAGAGACTAACGATAGATGAGATTCAACTGCGGTATTTATTTTTCCTATCAATCGAAGAAACTCTTTTTTCTCCGTTTTAGTAAAATGGCTCTCTATATGCTTATTCACTATTTTAAATATTTCTAATGTTTCTTTGACCTTATTTTTGCCAACAGGGGTCAGGTGTAGAATAATCTTTCGCCGGTCCTTCAAGTTTCCGATTTCTTTTTTAATAAAACCAGAACGACTCAAAAAATTTAAACGTTGAGTTAAATTAGATTTCGTAGCGCCGATCAAGTCAACAATCTCAACTGGAGAGACCGGTCCAAGGTGGTCGAGAATAAATAAAATACGGAAACTTGCTGAAGTAATTCCCAAAGGCTTAAAAACCAACTTTTCTAGAACTAACTCCAACCGAAAAGAAGTTAATATCAATAAACTTGGAATTCCCTGCTCTTTCATTGAAAGACTGCATTCTTCAATATTCATAAAACTAGTTTATCAATAAACTAGTTTATCGTCAATTAAACGGGAATTCAGTGGACAACTCGTCGGAGTAGTAAAATTCATAAGCTAATGAACCAAAAAAATATTTTTCTCCTTCAATTTCGATGGTTGACCCACCAACAGTGGGGTTTTCTTTCGGCGAAGAGTGATTAAATCCAATATTAAAGAGAGTGGCGATAATTTCTGGGCGATAGTCAATACTATAACCCGCCGCTGACCATTGAGCCTGAATCTCTTTGATAATAAGACCACCGTATAAGTAGGAGTAAAAATGGTTCTTTTCATTGGTTAGCCTATTGTATCGCTCTTTATTGGTGTCCACACCAACCGGAAAGTCTAATAAATTTTTATAAGTATCACCAGGATAAAAGGCTGATTGTTTGTCTTTTAAATTTTCTTCAGTCGTGATGGCCATTTTTTCCTTAATAGACATCACGCCCCAGGCCATTTTATTAGCATTTGCCAGAATCTTCAAAGGCTTAAATACTTTTTCAAATAATTCTCTTTGTGTGTAATACAATCTGAGTTGTTCAACAATCGCGACCGATAATAAAAGCCGCGGTTGGACCCCCGCCTTCAGCGCCGCATCTTTAATATTTTTCTGATCCTTAATTATCGCTTCTTTGATAATCTTCCAATGCTCGCTATTTTGCCAAACAAACAAATTTACATTTTTAGGATTAGCCAGAATCACGGATAAATCTTCTAGGGACGGCACTTCGGCGTTAGTATTTCCACAGAGAAGCAATTCAGAGGTAAATGCTTCACGCGCTGGTAAACGCAACTTCATCGCTAAAAGCATGCGGTCAAGTAAAACTTCGGAACGAGAATTCAGATAAGCCTTTAGGATCGCTGCGGCATTATAATCATTGTATCTTGCGGCCACGGCAATCTTACAACGATTTATTTTTTCATGCGGACCATAAATAGAGTTAATATCGGGTAAACTCGCTTTAATTTCCGTGATTAAAATTTTATCTTGATTTACTTCCTTATTATATTCAAAAGAATCGATATTTTCTTCCCCGGCCACATTTGTCCAACCAAAACGTACAGCAAAAAAACCAGCGGCAAGCAGTAATAAAAAAGCTAAAACCAAGGATAAAATAATTTTAAGCGCTCGGCGCATGAATGTTCTCATATTTGATATTGTACCAGAGGAAAATATATTAAAAAAGCCCTTATATCGATAAGGGCCACCTTAAAAATGGAACCAACTACTAATTCGGATTTTTTAGCGAATAGATTGTGTCAACAATTTTTCCCAATGTGTCAAGCGTTCCATCCATCGGCAAGTCTCCATCATTTAATAAAAAAGCCTTTTCGATTTCATTAATAAAATCCGCTTCATCTAATGAGTCTAGAACCAAATCAAATTTAAGACTTGTCTCAATAGTAACTTTTTCGTTTCCAAGATTTGGATTTGATAAAGTATATTCACCGTGGTTATGGTCAACTAGCATTAGGTTTGCTAATATTTCACATAACTTGCTAAAAATGTCTTCTTTTTTCATTCCTTTAAATTTTTAAATTACAGGAAATATTGTAGTAGGTTTTCAGACTGTTGTCAAGTTGAGGTTTCCCGAGATAACGCCACAAAAAAACAGGTGAAAACCTATTTTTTTAAATCTTTAAATTAAAGTTCTAGTTTAACTGCCAAATAGCGAAATTTAGAACCGTTGCGAAACTTACCCAGAAAAGATAAGGTATTAACAGCCAGGCCGCTCGACGGCTAAGACTCTGAAAATAATAAATAGTCAAAGCAATAGTTAGCCAAAGTAAAATAATTTCAAAGAAAGCAAATTTTGGACTTTGAAAAAAGAAGAAAAGAAAAGACCATAAAACATTTGCCGCCAGTTGAACGGAGAAAAAAATCATTGACGACTGGAGATAGACTCGATCTTTATTTTTTTTCTTTTTTGCGCACTGATTCCAAATCAAAAAAAATGAAATACCCATCATCACAAACAGAACCGTCCAAACAGGACCAAAAATCCAATTTGGCGGGTTAAATGCCGGTTTAACAAGGCCTGGATACCACGTTGAGAGAGATGTCATGTTGGCGAGAGATCCAAGAAAACCCGCAAATAAAACTAAACCGAGTGAGGCTATTAAGCGCCAGGTGCGATTGACGTCTTGCATATTTTTAGTTTTCAACAACTACCATTCGGTATTCGATATTATGATTATTAAGATCATAAATTTCCATCGAAGGAGCTGGTTGATAATTATGTTCTTTCAAATATTTCGTTAATAGGGGATAGATTTTCAGAACTCCCAAGACATAAGAGATTTTATTTCGATAGGGGAACTCACTGATAACACTTTTAACGACCGGATTGCGACGCACTTTAACAACTGAAGAAGCTTGAATTTCATCGAGTCTTTCGGACGCTTCTTTTGGTAAAATGCAACCCACTTCACTGCGAAGTTTTTCCGTCGTTACTTGTTGTGGGTTGTCATAATAAACTCCAAAACCAATCGAACATTCGATACCAAAATTATTTTTTAATTCTGCGGAAACAACATCCATTGTTAGATTAGATTTATTGTAGTCACCAATTCTCTCCTGATAAATTAATGTTTCCCCTCCAACACTTTTTTCCACAATATTTTCTGAAGAAAAAAGACCATAGTAAAAGGCTGCCGCAAAAACCAGAAGAAGAAATGATCCAAGAATAATTAAAATAATTTTTTTCATAATACTAAAATTATTTTAGCACAAAAAAATAAAAACCGGGAGAGTCCCGGCTTTTGTTTTATTTGAAACGTTTTTTGGTTTGAGGTTTTCTCGGAGGTCGAGTTGAGTTATTTTTTGAAATATTACCACCCATCGAACGATGAGATGCCAGTTTAATACTTCTCTCTGGCAACAAGTCTTTTTCAAAACCAAATAAATTATTTATTGAAGACTCTCTTCCATCCGTTTTTCTCGGTGCGGAAAATGGCTTTTTCGCTCCGAATCTTTCACCATTACTCGAGAAACTTCTTTCGCTAAATAATTTATTAGCAGTTTCACTAGAACGCGTGCGAGAATATCCTTCGCCTCTACTAAACGGCTTATCTCCACGACCAAATGGCTTTCTACTATCTCCAAATGTTTTTTTCTTAAATGGTTCTCTCTCCCCGAAATTGCGAGCCGAGCTTGCTCCTCCAAATCCAGGGCGAGGAGAATCGAAACGACGAGCCCCGTCACGACGAGAAGAAAAATCAGCACGCCCAATCTCTCGCTCTACTGGCACAACCAATTTTCTTTCAGGGAATTTCATACCTGTTAATTCTTTCAGGGGGAGATTTTTTTTAATTAACTTTTCGATCTCCTTAATTTGTCTACGTTCAGTTATCGCCGCAAAAGAGATAGCTTTACCTGACTTCCCCGCCCGACCCGTGCGGCCAATCCGGTGAACATAATCTTCAAGATTATCAGGCAAGTTATAGTTAACAACCAACTCAATCCCACTCACATCCAATCCACGAGCAGCGATGTCTGTGCCAACTAAAATCCGATATTTACCGGACTTGAAACCGGCTAACGCATCTTTTCTTTGATTGAGAGATAAGTTCGAATGAATTTCCGCAGCGGAAAAACCTAGAACTTTTAGTTTGCTAACGATTCCCTTTGCACCGTATTTGGTACGCATAAAAACTAAGACCGAGCCTTTGTATTCTGCTAAAACTTTCTCCAAATGCCTTAGTTTGTCTTCTGCTTTTACTAAATAAATTTCCTGGTCGACTTGTTCAGCAGAGGTACCAGCTGGTGCCACTTCAATTCTAACTGGAGTCTTTAAGTGTTTAGCTGCTAATTTAACGATTCCGTTTGGCATAGTCGCCGAGAAAAGCATTGTCTGACGTTCTTTTGGTAAATAGGCCATGATTTCTTCTACTTGAGGCAGAAATCCCATATCTAACATCATATCTCCTTCATCAAGAACAAGAATGCAAGTCTTATCTAATTTTAAGGACTTTCTTTTTAGGTGGTCCGCTAAGCGGCCAGGGGTTGCCACAACAATTCGCAAACCTCTTCGGATAAGATAAAGTTGACGATCAATATTTTCACCACCAATCAGCACAGCGATTGGAAGATGAGCAATAGTATTTAGTTTGCGGATGTTTTCTTCAACCTGAATCGCTAATTCACGGGTTGGCAATAGAATAACCGCTTGGCTATCATTATCTTTGACAAGCCTTTCTAAGATTGGCACACCAAAAGCAAAAGTTTTTCCGGTACCGGTTTGAGCGATACCTATTAAGTCAGTTCCCGTTAATGCTGGCGGAATAGCTTTTTCTTGAATTGGCGTTGGCGTTGTGAGTTTTAGACCAGCAATGACTGTCATTAAGTCAGCGCTCAGCCCAAGAGTTGAGAATTTATTGAAATCTTCAGACATAAAAAAATAAGCGACCCAATTTCCGGCCGCTAGGTGCTATCTACGAAAAAAGAATCAAAAGTTTGTAACAAGGCCATAATATCACAAAAATAAAGTAAAGTCAAGATAAAAAAAGCCCTTTTGAAAAAGGGCTTTTAGAAATTAATAGCGAAATTCGCCGAAAGGAGTACTCAGAAGAACCTGATTATTCTTTGGCTCCCTGGGCATCTTCTCGCAGACTCCTAATTGATAAAGAGGTAAATCACATTTTAGCGCCGCTTCTTTTAAGGCGTCCTTAAATACTGGATGGTTTTTCCCGACGACATCAATGCCGATGCCACAATTTAAAATTTGGTACATATTCTCCCATGACTCATTACTTTCGCATTGAATCAAACGAAATAGCGGCGGCGGGGGTGGCATATTTTTTATATACAAAATATTGCCCTGACCGATATTGCTAATTTTAGTCGCACCACCACCAGTATTCATGCTGATCCCATGAAGCATAAAAAGGGCATCTTCTTTTTCTAAGGCACTGATGATTTCCTTGATAACTATTGCCCATTGGCGAGTCGGAGAAATCAGGGCGTCTCCCACTGACATTCCCAGGGGAACGGAACAGTCATTGTAGAAAAATTTTCCGTTATAATAGTCTCCACCTCTTTTAAGATGCCCGTAGGTCTTATTATAGCTACTGTGCATTAATGAGCTTCGAGCTAAGGTTAGACCGTTAGACATGATGCCAGAATTAGACTTGGTTTCCCAGGCCGCTTGCTCGTCACTGGGAAAGCCGAAGATTAAATCACCACTCTCTACATTTCCTTTGATGAGCTGGGATCTATTGGCCCAGGCAGTCACGGCAATATCAAAAACGCCGGTACGAACTTGATCGGGCAAGTCAGCGGTTTCCCCGCCCAATAAGCGGAGATCAAAACCATGCCCCCGATAAATTTCTTTTAGTTCCAGCATCCTAAGAGCGATTACTTTCATGATTATTTTCTTAATCTCTTTAGGAAAATTGAGGTTCAAGACATTAGTGACCAATATCGGGCCAGCTACAAAACCGCTGGCGGCAATATCGCCTGTGTTCATTGACAAAGCATCATCAACCATGCCAGCAAACACCGCCGGATCATTGTTTTCAAAATAATGTAAAACGCGTTGGACAAATTTGCTCCCATCACCGTCCTGATGCTGGGTTAAAACTCTTTCCGGACAGAAAGGATCTGTAATAATATTAACAAATGCCCCAGGGTATTCGTTATCAATAATGGCGTGGAAAATTTCTTTCACACTACTTTTGGTCGGATCAACACCCAACTTTTCATACATGCTATTTGACATGATTGCCTCCTATTTTACTGGTTAATAAATTTTTAAAGTATGGACAAATATTAAAATAATACAAAAAATATGTCAACTTGACAAAATCACCATAAAAACATAATATTTCGTAACGATCACAACATGATTGGACTTTAACAAATCATATAAATCAATCTTTTAAAATAGGAGGACCGAATGATAGAAAGATACCAAAATAAAAAAATCACTGACATTTTCAGTGATGAGCAAAAACTCAAATTATGGCAGGAGACTGAACTTTCAGTGATTGCTGCGATGGAAGACTTACACCTCATGCCAGTAGGAATACATGAGGAAATCTGCGACTACCTCAAAACACCAATTGATATTCAGTGGTGGAAAAAGCGTGACGAAGAGATTCATCATGATTTGAATGCCTTTTTGGACGAACGAGTCAGGCATTTACCAGCTGTATACCACCAGTACTTTCATAAGAATATTACTTCTTATGATACCGAGGAACCAGCATTCGCAAAAACACTAACCGAAGCGGTTAATGTTATTTTCCCTTTGATTTTTGACTTAGAAGAAACCTTAACCAGATTAGCGGTAAAATATCGCTACACAATTATGAACGGCCGAACACACGGACAGGAAGCAGAAATGCAATCGTTCGGCGCTCGCATTCTTACTTGGTTGGTAGAATTGAGATTAGCAGATGATAATTTTGAACATGCCGCGGAATGCTTAAATTATTCCAAATTATCCGGAGCAATCGGAAAATACGGAAGTTTAGACCCCCGCATTGAAGAAAGGGCTCTTGATTTAATGGGATTTTCTCCGTTGTATGGAGCAACCCAAATTATGCCCAGAATTCTTTACGCCCCGCTTGCCCAAAACCTATGTAACCTGGTGATTGTGATTGATAAAATCGGCCACGACATTAGATTAGCATCGCGTAGTGGGCGACCGCTATTGCAAGAACCTTTCAAAAAGAAACAGAAGGGATCGTCAGCAATGCCACACAAAAAGAACACCATCCGGACAGAACAACTGGAAGGTATGGCGAGAATGGCTAAGGGCTATATGTTGTCATTAACCGACAATATCAAGACCTGGGAAGAAAGAGCCATTGAACAGTCTTGTGTCGAAAGAGTCGCTTGGCCTGATTTATTTCATGTGACCGCTCAAGCCCTTAAGGTGCTGAATGGCGTTTTGAGTAATCTAACTGTTTATCCGGAAAATATGCTGAAAGAAATTCATGAATCGCGCGGCGTTTATGCCTCAAGCGAAGTAAAAGAATTTCTAAAAACAAAATTTTCTGGCAATGGGCTGGATTACGAAGATGCCTACCGCATTGTTCAAATCGCCTGTTTTAATGTTTTTGAACCACAGGATGTTCAAACGGCAGAAGACAATATTCAGTCAAAACCTTCATTCCAGGCGGCGGAGGATGAGCTTGAAAGACTGGCAAAAACTCAAAAAAACAAAGTCATTTCAATCCAACATTTTATCCCTATGGCCCAACTTCGGATATCCCCCGCTCTTGACATAGAACAGGGAAAAATTGATCAGTACAATTTGGCTTTAAATCAACTGTTCACTAAATACGAAGTAGTTAAGGAATGGAAAAAATTGTTTAGTCCGGAATTTTTATTGAAGAATGAAAATTTTCTTTACAAAAAGATACTGGACATATAATTATCAGACAAAACATCACCCAAAAAGTGATGTTTTTTTATTTCAAAAATGGCTATTTGAGATCCCACCTTGCCACTAATCATTTTTTTAGCTACAATATTTTTTTACTTAAAATATATCTATGAAAAAAATTATTAGCATTTACGGTCGTGCTGCTTCCGGAAAAACCACTCAAGCCGACTTATTGGAAACAAAATACGGTTTTCATCAATTTGGGATGGGCGATCGTCTCAGAGATGAAATCGAATCAGGTTCAGAACTTGGCCAAAAAATACAACCTTTCGTTGACAAGGGGGTTCTTATCCCAGACGAACTGATGGAAAAAGTACTAGGCAATGTTTTTGTAGAAACAAAAGAAAGTGGGCTAATGCTGGAAGGATTCCCACGAATGATTGGCCAAGCGAAAATGATGGAAATCGCACTAAAAGAAAGCAGCTCAGAATTAGATGCAATGTTTTATCTAAATGTTTCCACGGATGAGGCAATCTCTCGCATTCAAAAAAGAGCCGAAATTGGTGGACGTGAAGATGACAAAAATCCAGAAGTCGTGAGAACTAGATTGAAAATTTTTGACAAGGAATCGATTGCCGTTTTAGATTATTATCGCCAAGCTGGAAAATTAATTGAAATCGACGGCGGAAAAACCATCGAAGAAATATTTGAAATTATCTGCAAAGAAATTGAAAAATAGTTTACTAAAAAAACCGTCGTTATTTAAACGACGGTTTTTTGATAATTATTTTTTATTTATGCATTCCGGATATTCCACCTTTAACTCCCATCTCTTCCATCATTGTTTTTCCTTTTACTAAGTACCCCTGAGCTTCAACAAACTTTGCAAAATTATCTCTAGTCACTTGTTTAAGGATTGGCGCATTGTCACCTTTATATTTTTTGACCGCGAGAACCCAAGTATCGAAGCTTCCAGAATTCAATGCTGTTTGCATATCAGCTCTTTCTGTTACCATTTCGGCTTTTCTAGCTTCCATCTTGCTCTGATTATCTACCTTTTGGGCAGCTGTGAGAGTTTTTCCTCTCTTAAAATTATCTAATCTGTTTTTTAATTTATTAACCCGCGAAGAAGCATTAGCGGTTGCGCTGCTGTCTGTGGCGGCTAAAACTGGCAATGACGCACCTGCTACTGCAACCAAAGTCAGCATTGCAAGGGCTCCAAAAACGATAGATTTCTTTTTCATATTATTTGATAAATCCGTATTTTTCTAAAAAATCAAGAAAATCGGAATAATTGTTAAATTAATAAGTTAATTATGGAACGGGCCCTCCAAACATTATTACGCACAAACGTCTAAAAAATTTTATCAATATCATTTATTATTTGTGCTCTTGCCTTATCATGCAAAAACAATGATAATCTAAACATAACCTTAAAAATCAGTTATTAAATTATGCGAGTGCCAACTAGACGCGCTGACAAACTGCCACGCCAGAAACCAGATCCAAGTCTAACCCCGGAAAAATTCCAGGAACTTTCTGCTACCTTAAAGAACCTATTAGAAGTAAAAAGGCCGAGAGAAGCTTCAGAAGTTAAGCGTCTAGCTGAAATGGGTGATTTTTCAGAAAATGCTGGCTACCAAATGGCCAAATCTCGTTTGCGTGGCATCAACAAAAGAATTGATGATATTTCAGACTTATTAAAGAGAGCGGAAATAATTAACCCAAGCAATACTTCTGGGATAATTGAACTCGGAAATTTAATTACTCTTGAGCGAGCTGGTAAACAAAAAAAATATCGATTGCTTGGTTCTGCGGAAACCGATCCGCAAAATGGTGTAATCTCCCATAATTCACCGCTTGGTAACGCTCTACTGGGGAAAAAAGTTAATGATCAAGTTCAAGTTATTTTAGAGGAAAGAACTATTGAATATAAAGTTATCAGCATCGAATAAATGGCGATTCTCCTTCAAGTAAACAACTTAAAAAAAGAATACGGCGGACAGAAAATTTTTTCTGGTCTCTCTTTTGCAGTATCTGAAAAACAAAAGATTGGCGTGATTGGTCGTAACGGTGCCGGCAAATCTACTCTTTTTAAAATTATTTGCGGGCAAGAAGAGGCTGACGATGGAGAGTTGATAATTGGTAAGGAGACACATATTGGCTATTTAAAACAAAATGAAGAATTTGAGCAAGAGGAAACCGCTTTTGAATATTTAGAAAGACAAAGCGGCAAGCCAGAGTGGCAAATTAAAAAATTGGCCTCCAAGTTTGAATTAGATAATGAAAAACTAAGTTTGCTAGCTGAAGCTCTTTCGGGCGGCTGGCGGATGCGCTTAAAGCTCACGGGAATGCTTTTAAAAGAACCAAACCTTTTTCTCCTTGACGAACCAAGTAACTATCTTGATCTCAGCACTATATTATTGCTCGAAGATTTTTTGCGTTCCTACCGAGGCAGTTTTATGATTATTTCCCACGACCGAGAATTTCTCAAACAAACCTGCGAAGAAACTTTAGAAATTTCTAGTACAGGTTGTTACCATTATCCTGGAAACATTGAGTCATATCTTTCATTCAAAGAACAGAAGCTTTCAACTCTAGTAAAAGCAAACGAAAGTCTCGATCGCCAACAACAACATCTGCAAGAATTTGTTGATCGTTTTCGTTCCAAAGCCTCAAAAGCAAAACAGGCTCAAGCCGTAATTCGCAAAATAGGTAAACTAGAAAACAAGAGAATTACTATTGAACATCAAGCGGGGATAACGAGAATTAATATACCGACCGTTGCTAAGAAAAAAAATACCGTTCTCAAAATGAAAAATTTGAGCATTGGTTATAGCGATAAAACAATTGTTAAAGGAATTAATATTGATTGTCAGGCGGGCGAAAAGGTTGCCCTCCTTGGTCTTAACGGCCAGGGGAAAAGTACATTAATTAAAACCTTAAACCACCAAATAAAACCACTAGCCGGTTCTTTCCATTGGATGAGCGACAGCCGAATTGCTTATCACTCGCAAGAAGAAATGGAAAAATTATCAGGCAAAGACCAGGCGGGAGATTATCTTAGAAAAGTTGCTTCTGGTGATGTTAAGACTGAGGCCGTTTTAAAGATGGCGGGCGATTTTTTATTTAAAGATGAGGAATTAAAAAAACCGATTAGCGTTTTATCAGGCGGCGAAAAATCGCGACTCCTCTTGGCTGGAATATTATTATCAAAGCCGGATGTTCTAATTCTTGATGAACCAACTTGCCACCTTGATTTTGAAACAACAGAAGCGCTTGGATTGGCTCTAAATAAATATAATGGCAGCGTTTTATTCGCTAGTCACGATCGCACTTTTTGTAGCTTAATCGCCACCGATATTATTGAAATAAAGAATGGTCACGCTAAAAAACGTTACGAAGAATATGAAGAGTATGTTGCGCATCTCGAGAAAGAATTATTAAAGAAACCAGAAATTTTTATACCAGAAGAGATAAAAAATAGCGCTTCAATTAGATATCAAATTATTAAAGATCGCCAAAAAAGAATCCGCCAATTAGAAAAAGAATTAGAAAAATTACAAAAAAGGAAAAAAGTTTTGATGGAATATTTTCTCGAAAATTATTCTAGTTATGACCAGGAAAAAAATCTAGAGCTAGAAAATATTAAAGAAGAGATTTGGAGAGACGAAGAGGAGTGGATAAAATTGAGCGCCGAACACGAAGCAAATTAAAAAGCCTCTATCTGATGATAAAGGCTTTTTTGTTTATTTTAAAACGCTTAGCTACCCTGAAAGATATTTACTTTCATTCCTTTTTGAGTGCGTTTTTCTCTAGTTCTTCGACGAGGAACTTTAACTACCTTTCCATGAAGCAATGCTTCTTCCTTAGTCAAAACCTCAATGGCCTCTGAGTTGATAATTGGTTCAATTTTCCTTAGTCTTGACCTTGATCTTCCTCCTCAACATTAGAGTTAATTTCAAGATCAGCAAAGTTTGTCGCATCTGGATCAACAATCTCTTCTGGCGTTACAAAATGAAACCTCCCGTTACTCTCCTCCTCAGTTGGGTCTGGAAAGTCTGACGCCTGGCAAAATCTTAAATTTTTTCTGCCAACATTTTCATGAATTGGAAGTTTTTCATCTTTTTTTAAACCAATTTTTTTACACTTAATAATGCATGACTCTTGGCCGAGGCACTCGCATCCGTTTCCATTTCCTTTTTTTCTCATTTGTTAAAGTATTAGTTATCTAAAAACTATAGGATAATCTACCGAAAAAGTCAATAATAGTGAAATGAATCGAGACCTAATACTTGACATTTTACTAAATATATAGTATAATTAAAAAACAGAAGAAAATATTCATTAAAAAAACCGATAATCATGAAAAAATTGCTAATTTTAGCAACATTTGCAATTATTATTGCTAGTTGCAAAAAGGATGAATTGATTGTGCCCAAGTATTATCTAATACCAGCAAGTAAATCAATTTCGACCACAGACCTCATTGGTCATAAAGTAAGTATTTTTTGGGAAGTCAGCGACGGAACCAAGGGAACTTGGGAAAGCCACGTCAACGACATCCAGAAAATGGAAGGCGAAGCTTACGCTATTGAGATAAACGGCGAGTGTGGTGGAGGGGTGTCTATGCAGTCTGGCTTAGAAATTGGTGGACCAATTGTGTCCGTAATTTTAAACGCACAAAAAACCAGCGTTTTTGCCATGAAAGTTTGGCCAAGCGGAGCACACCAAGTCTGGAATGGCACCTGCCAAAATTCGGAAATTGGCGTATTAGAAACTGATACTACGATAACAATTTCTTCTAATGGTATGGAGTCGCCAGAACCACCACTTAAATTTATGAGCATGAAGCTCATCATCTCAAAAAAGTAAAAAATTATCTCTTTATCCGTCACAAAGCCGATCAAAACACAATTTGACCGGCTTTTTTATTTTTGCTAATTTTAAATTATTTTAATGAAAAGATTGAGAATTGACTTGTTAAAAGCACGAAAAGGTATAAAATGTAGTAATTAGTCTAAGAAATTTTTTATAAATATCAAAAATGAAAAAATACTCAAAAATCCTAATAATTAGTTTTACTTTATTCAGTTTAATGCTAATTGGCTTACCAGTGAAAGCGGCAACAACTGGCTTTATTTGGACAGCTGAAGCTAAGCGAATGCTCGCGAGAGTGCCGGCTGGTGTTCGTCCGTCCGTGAAAAAGAAAGCTGAGACCTACGCGAAACAACATAAAATAAAAACTATTACCCTAAAAGTGATGAATTCTTTCAGAAATTAGTCTACTTCCCCAACTTTTCTTTAAATGCCGAGATTTCCGATAAAAATTCTCTTCTTAAAACCTGCTTTGTCAATAAACGCAAAAAAGCTTTCGCCGGACTGCCAACTATTTTTTCTGCGCTAGCAAGGGTTTTCTGCTCCCCTTCTCCTCCTTGAGTGCAGAACAGAGCCCAAGAATTTAAATCTTTTTTATATTTTTCTAAGAATGAACGCACTGGACTAGAAATTGTAAAAGCCCAAACGGGGGTACCAACCAAAATTAAATCATAATCTTTCAATCTGTGCACTAATTCTTCAATTGGTGCTAGTTTTTTTAAGGCCGCCTCTTTACCACTATTTAAGTAACCCATCACACCAATACGACTTGTTGGATCTTTGATTTCTTCCAAGTCAGCGCCTAAAAGATTCGCCAACTCGGTTGCCAACTTTCTCGTCACGCCAGTGCGAGAATAATAAACGATTAATGTTTTCATAAATTTTTATTAATTATATTTTCAGCCAAAAATAGTTCCTCTGGACTATTTATACCCAAAGCTTCTCGTGGTTCAACAATAATCGATGGGATTTTTCTCTTTTCGTGAAAAGCAATTTCAACCAAGGAGGTGAGATAATATTCCCCTTGATTATTACTATTATTTAACAATCTAATATTTTTAATCAACCATTTAGTATCAAAAGCCATTACTCCGGAATTTAATTCTTTCACTTCTATTTCCTGTGGCGAGGCATCTCTGAATTCAACTATTTTTTCAAGCTTGCCATTTATTCTTAATACTCTCCCCCAATGAAAAAAACTGCGATGCCAGTTTTCAAAATCAGATAAAATTGTTGGCACTAAAATCAAGGAATCAGTTTTTATGGTTGAAAGATTTTTTATCAAGCCAGCACTAAAAAACGGATGATCACAATATAGAACAATAATTCGATCAATATTCGGTGATAACAAACCAAGAGCACAAGAAACTGCATGTCCACTTCCCAACTGTTCATCTTGAACTGCATAAGTAAAGCCGTATTCCTTTAACTCTTCTCTAATTAATTTTCCATTATCCGGCGCGACAACAACAATTGGTTTTTCACAGACCTGAGATTTAACTACCGCCTGGGCCAAATAATCAATCATCGGCCTTCCATTTAAGAGAACAAGTGCTTTTGGTAAATCGGAGCCCATTCGCTTGCCTTTTCCAGCAGCTAAAATAATGATTTGTGTCGTCATAAAATATAGTTATTTCCTAGTGATTATAACATAAAACCGCCCGTTTTTGGAGCGGTTCTAGTTTTATAAATAAATCTAAATTATTTATGGGCACGATTATCAACTTCGTAGTTAGTATTTTGCACTTCAAAAAAATTAACTAATTCCAAAGTATCAGTTTCCACTGCCATCCATTGAGCTGGATTAACAGTGTTGTAATGTGGCTCAAAACCTAACTCTTCCAGGCGTCTATCAGTGACATATTGAACATATTGATTGGTATACTCGGCATTAATATTCAAAATTCCTTTTGGAAAAAGATCGCGATTGTAATCAGTTTCCATTTCAGCACCCTTAATGATTAATTCTTTAATTTCATTCGCAAATTCTGGCGTCGCAATATCTGGATTCTCTTCTAAAATAGTTAAAATTAAATTAATTCCAAATTTCAAATGTAAACTTTCGTCACGAACCACCCAGTCGATCATTGAACCAAAATTTTTCAATTGCTGTTTCTGGCGGAAAGACAGAGCAACCATAAACCCGCTATAGAACCAGATTCCTTCCATCACAATATTATAGGCGATCAAATTGCGAACAAAGTCTTTTTTTCCTTCATTTGAATCTACATCTAAAGCTCCTTCAGCCATTCTCCCAACGTAATTTAAAATAAAATCTTCCTTCGCTTTAATCGACGGAGCGTTCAAATGATTTTCGAAAATCTTTTCTCGATCAAGTGGGAAGGTTTCCAAAACATATTCAAAGGCCATCGAATGGTTTGCTTCCTCCCACATTTGTTTGGCTAAATATAAATGGGTTTCTGGCGCTTTTAAGTAAGGATAGACACCAAGGGCGAGAGAACGATTCACAATTAATTCGCTTGGATTAAAAAAACTCATCAAGAAAGAAACGGCATGTTTTTCATCTTCACTCATTTTTTTAAAATCCTCCAAATCTTCCCCGAGTGCAATTTCATGAGGAAACCAAGTGTTGGCCACCGCTTGATTATAGAGATCATACGCCCATTGATATCTAATTGGTCTTAATCTTAAATCTTCATTTAATGGTTTTCCTAAAATCATATATTTATTTTTATTTTATTAATTTATTGACAGCTTTCACAATTCAAACGCTCTTGCGGATCAAGCGGGCAAGCTTGTCCTGCCACCAACTCGACAGTAGGAGCGCTAACAGCACCAAAACCACGTTTTCCAAGAGCTGTTGATTTATTAACTTTGGTTGTTGACTGCTCAGCGCTGTGTCTTGGTTTCATGTGCAGGTAGTACGTTGTTTTAAGCCCCTTCTCCCAAGCGCTCAAATAAACATCCATTACCTCTTCTGGGTCGCGAGTTGTTAAATACATATTTCTACTAATTGCTTGATCAACCCATTTTTGCGCTCGCGCAGCTACCTCCAGGAAAGCCTGCGGTCCTACCGAGAAAGAATCCTGATAAATACTTCTGAGCTCAGCTGGTAGATAATCGAGGTCCGTTAAATCACCATATGAGGTTAATAGATCATCCTTGGCTTTCTCCCAGAGACCAAGCTCTTGTAGTTTTTTTACTAAGTTATAATTTAATTCCAAATATTTTCCACCAAGAGTATTCCTACTAAAAATTTGAGCGAAACGCGGATCGATGCCAGTGGAAGTTCCTGCCACTAATCCAATATTTGCCGTCGGTGCGATGGCGAGAAGAGTCGAATTTCGCATTCCCTTTTTTACTTTTTCGCGCAAGTATCCCCAGTCTAATCGAGTGCGTCCAATAACTTTTACCGTTTCACCGCGACTAGCTTCTAATAGCTGCATAGTATCTACCGGCACAATTCCTTGCGACCAGCGAGAACCAGGAAAATTTCGATAAATACCGCGACTAAGTGCTAAATCGCTAGAAGCATCAATTGCGTGAAAACTAATGAACTCCATGATTTCGTCAACAAGGTCAAAAGCTTCTTCGCTGTTATAGGATAGATTGAGATTTTCAAAAATTTCTGCAAGCCCCATTACGCCCAAACCGACCGCTCGATTGGCTTCATCAAAGTTTTTCGCTTCAATTACCGGTGGTTCATTTATATCAACTAAGTTATCTAATTGCCTAATTGCTAAACGTACACTTTTTTCCAAACGAGGATAATCAATCTTTCCATTTACCAAATGCTTCGCTAAATTGACCGACATAATATTACAAACCGCTATATTATTTTCATTAGTCGGCAAAGTAATTTCCGTGCAGAGATTTGAACCATAAATTGTCCCAGTATTATTATTTAAAGCACGAACATTAACCGCGTCCTTGAAAGTCAACCAAGGATGAGAAGTTGCTTGAAGAGAAACAATAATACTGCGGAACTGGTCACGTGCCTTCATCTTTTTAAAAAGCCTTATCTCCCCCTTCTCTGCTAATTCACAATACTTCTGATAACGACTAGAAAAATTCTGACCATAAAGATCAATCAAGTCTCCAACTTCTTTGGGATCGAACAAATACCAATACTCATCATTCTTTACTCGCTTCATAAACTCATCTGAAAGATAAACGGCAATGTTAGCAGTTCTCGTGCGACGATAGTCATCGCCAGCATTTTGTTTGAGGTCAATAAATTCAGCAAAATCATAATGCCAATTCTCCATAAAGAAACAGAGTGCCCCCATTTTTTTACCAGCACGTGAAATTGCACGAATTGCTGAATCAATGATATGAAGAAACGGAACAGGTCCAGAAGAAAAAGTATTATTAGTAGAAATTGGCGAACCGCTCGCTCGTAGTTTTGTGACAGACAAGCCGATACCGCCAGTAGCCTTGGAAAGTTTTAAGACATCAGAAACGGTTTTTCCAATATGAGAGATATTATCTTCCATCTCCATTAAGAAACAATTGGAAAGACGAGGTTCTTTCGCTCCAGCATTAATAATGGTAGACCCGCCAGGAAGATATTCCAGAGAACTCATCCTTTGATAGAAATTAATGGCAACCTCTTCTTTTTTTTCTTCGTTCCAAGACAAACCCATCGCAACCCGCAGCCAGGCATGCTGAGGAAGTTCTAAAATTTTCTGTTCCGGGTCACGTCTTAAATAACGCCGCATTAGAGTAGAAAGTCCAGTATAAGTGAATTCTAAATCTAAGTTTGGTGCCAAAGCTTTTGATAGTATTTCGAGATCAAACCCCAATATTTTTTTATTTAACCATTCTTTCGCGACCGAAGTTTTGATTCCCTCAATAAAAGACGAGCGATAAAGATTATCTAAATTATTCGCCTCAAATTCATTGCCAAAAAACTCTCGATACAAAGAAAAAAGTAACAACCGAGTAGCGATTCCATCGTAAATCGGTTCATCCTTAATACTTTGGGCAGCGGTATTTATTAAAGCTTTTTCAATGTCCCCAGTAGTCATTCCGTCGTAGAAGGCGAGACTCACTTCTTTGCTCAATTTTTCAAGGATTTCTTCGCTATTCAACACTCCGGCAAGCACCGGACGCAAGATATTAGCCAAAAAATCGTTATTAATTAGCTCTCCAGAATCAGTTTTTAAAACATTTTCCATATTTTTTCTAAATTTAAAATTAATACATATTGTGGTTTATTTGTTTTTATTATACAATATGTAGTGGAAAGGCTCAATAGGAAAAATTTGTTGAATCTTCGCTGATAAAATAATCTAAATTATTAATTATAAAAAACTATGTCATTTATCGACAATCTAGAGTGGCGCTATGCCACAAAAAAATTCGACTCACAAAAGAAAGTTTCAACAGAAAATTTAAATAAAATTTTAGAAGCTGTGCGCTTAGCTCCAACATCTTACGGCTTACAACCATTTCGTTTAGAGGTAATAGAAAATAAACCAGAAAATACAAGCAAACTAAGTGAACTAAAAGCCGCCGCCTGGGACCAAGCCCAAATTGACAGCTGTTCACATCTTTTAGTTTTCTGCGCGAGAACTGACTTCCCAGAAGCAATTGATGAATTCTTCACAATGCTCTCGGGAGGAGATCAGGAAAAAAGAGAGAAACTGGCTGGCTATGAAGATTTGGTTAAAGGCTCCTTACCGAGAATGACAGTAGAGTGGTCAAAAAAACAAACTTACATCACCTTGGGATTTGCTCTTGCCGCTACCGCTGAATTGCAAATAGACAGCTGCCCAATGGAAGGGTTTGATCACGAACAATTTGCTAAAATTCTCAAGATCGCAAATAATCTTGAGGTCTCTGTGGTTCTACCAATTGGTTACCGAGCAGAAAGTGAAAACGTTCGACCGAAAGCAAGGTTTAGCAAAGAAACATTAATCAAAATTAGCTAACTAAAAAAACCGGCCAAACTGGCCGGTTTTTTGTATCTGTTTCTTAAAAACCAAAATGTTCCAAGGTTGGTAAAATATTCGGCGCTAAATCTTCTGTACTTAAATCTTCTTTACTAAGCCAGCGAAAGTCTCGAATATCAACTCCCGGATTTACTTCACCATGGTAAGTAGCTAGAAAATGAACAAGCACAACACTTCTTTTTTCTTCTCCCTTCTCGGTATAGAAAAAATAAGGAGGCTCATTTAGAACATTAATTTTGATGCCTAATTCTTCACTTGCTTCCCGTCTAGCCACTTCTTTTAAATTACGTTCACCATCCTCCACTCTACCACCACAGAATTTCCAAAAGCTATCTTCCCCGTGCTTTACGAGAAGAACTTTTTTGTTTTCAATAATAACTGGCCCGGAGGCAATAATGATATCTGACATATTTTTATTTTATATTCTATATTTTATCATAAAAGCGAAATTTTAAAAAAAGCGTAATAAATTACGCTTTAAAATGTGGTTAGCGGTTTAGCCAATATAGGTTAAACCGATACAATCTCTGGCATCGAAACTATTGATGTCAGATTTAACGTAATGTAAATATCCCGTGTGGTCAACATAGACACACATTGTGTAGCGAGACTGAGACGTTGAAACGGCCGCTCCAGTTCTAAATATAACATTACTTTTAAGGAGAGTCCTGGGTGCTGAGATGAGTGCCATCATCAGGCCGAGAGGACTAGAAAGCGCAAAAGCATCTTCAAGCTGACGAACAATGCTCTGAGCTTCAAAAAATGGGATACCTCTGAATGGGTAAAATTGTATTCCGACTAGCGGGCCGGAAAACATTCGAGAAAAAATTCGCCGATGGCTATCATCAATAACAGTGGTAACTCCTTTAATATTTCCTGAATCCATAAAACCTTGCCCGGTGACTTTTTGATAGGTTTTTTTGACGACCGGGAAGAGCATGTCCTGAATAACTGTACCATAATCTATTGCTTCTGGGTCACAGCCTGATTGAAAATCAAAGTTTATTTTTAATTTTGGATAGCAGACTAGCATATAGAAACCCTTTAGCAATCCCGCGTAGGCTGAATTTTCACGTAATTGAATTAGCAACTTATGGCTCTGATCCCTAAACTCGCTAATGCTTGGAAATTCTAAGTTAGGAAAAGATCTCGTTAAACGCTTAAGCTGGATTTCACAATCCACAAGCGGTTGCATATCCAAGTAGTCTTGCTCATACCCTTTTGAAATTGAACCTTCTTGGGGTAAGAAGCAACCATTTTCATCTAACAGAACCAGATCCTTGATTTTTACAGTCAGCTTATTTTCTAAGACTTTTCTGACTTGAGCTATCCCGCCAAGTTTGGCGATTAGTTTTTCTAGTTCCCCATTGTTTAGTGTTCTTTGGTTATTTTCCATTTTGTTAAATTTTTTAAAGAATCTGCCCTTCCCGGAGCCAGGTTTCTCGACCAAGTAATAAATTGAGGGCGAGGACACTATATTTAAACACAAAGAAACCAGAAAGACAAGGGCACTCTTTTGATAAACTGGTCACAATAATGAATCTAAATAATTGCTTGATTGATTAAAAATACTTTTCTAATACTACCGCAAATTTACCAATAAAAAGAGTGTCACCTAATAGCACATGTTTTGTGGTATAATCACCTTAGCAAATGCTATCTGCATAATTTTCATTTTTCTATGCCTGATTTAAACTTATTATTTGACCTTCTAACAAAATTTTCCTGGCTTGGCAACTGGCTATTTTTTATTTTAGCCTTTACTGAATCTGCGCCCTTTGTTGGACTTTTTATTCCTGGTGCTACTCTTATTTCTGTTGGCGGTTTTTTAGCGGCTCAGGGGCTTTTGAATGCCTGGGATATTATAATATTTGCCACAGTAGGAGCAATTTTTGGTGATCTTTTTAGTTATTTTCTCGGACTTTGGGGTGGTAACTGGATTAAAAATAAAAAAATAATAAATCAAAAACTTCTTAAACATGGAGAAGATTTTTTTGCAGAATATGGGAATAAAAGCGTTTTCTTTGGTCGTTTTTTTGGACCAGTAAGAGCGGTTATCCCATTTATTGCCGGTTTAGCAAAAATGGAGCAACGACCATTTATTTTCTGGAATATCATAAGTGCAATCGCTTGGGCAATTCTCAATGTTTTTCTAGGTTATTTTTCCGGGACTTTAATTGGTTTAATTTTTAAAAAATGGTCTGGGCGCTTGAGTATCATTTTAATTATTACTCTAATCACTGTTTTGATTTATTGGCTCACAAAAAAACATGGACAAAATGTTATTGATAGCTTCAGGATTAATAGTGTCAAATTCACTGAAGCAGTAAGTTCCTACCAATGGTTTAAAAAACTAAATAGGCGTTATCCTTTTATATCAGAATTTTTTAAGGAAAGCCGATATGCTGAGGAGAAATTGTTCGGCGGATCGATAATTTTCACTTCCTTAATATTAACTTATCTGCTGATAATACTCCTCGATGTGTTTTAAAATTCTCTGTTTCAAAAAAGACTTTCAGAAATTGAAAGTCTTTTTTAAAATTGAGTTTTTTGATTCTAAATAACAATATTAATTAATTTCTTTGGAACATAAATAATTCTCTTTACCTTTTGATTATTTATTAAGGCTGAAATCTTTTCTCGTTCTATTGATATTTTTTCAATCATTTCTTGACTAATTTCTGAAGAAACAGAAATTTCATCCCGAATTTTACCATTAATTTGAATAACGAGAGTCATTTCCTGGTCATCAAAATTTAATAACTCTTCATCAAAACTAGGCCATTCTTGCAAAAAGATTGACTGTTTATTCCCGATAATAGCCCAAATTTCTTCACACAAATGAGGCGCAAACGGCGAAAAAATAGTGAGTAGCTTTTGATAATTATCTATCTCTATTTTCTCTTCTCGCTCTAAATCGTTAACCAAAATCATTAACGCGCTAATTGCGGTATTAAATTTAAAGTTATCAATATCATCGGCAACCTTCTTGATGGTCTTGCTGATAAGTCGATCAATTTTTTGATTTTTTTGCGCGGCTTCGGTGATTTTGAATTGCAATTTCCAAATTTTATCCAAAAATCTTTTTGTACCAACAACTCCTTTTGTGTTCCAAGCAATGCTTTGTGAAAATGGACCCATAAACATCTCATAAACTCGCAGAGCATCAACTCCAAAATTGTTTATGATATCCTCAGGATTAACGACATTTCCCCAGCGTTTACTCATTTTTCGGCCATCTTCCGCCAATATCAAACCGACATGAACTAACCTCTTGAATGGCTCTTTTGTTGTAACGACCCCAAGATCAAATAAAAATTTATGCCAAAAACGTGCATACAAAAGATGTCTAGTTGCATGCTCAGCTCCTCCAACATACAAATCAACGGGCATCCAGCGCTTTTCCAGTTCCGGATCAATTAATTTTTCTTGATTTTTGGGATCAATATATCTTAGATAATACCAACTTGATCCTGCCCACTGAGGCATCGTATTCGTTTCTCTCTTTGCTGGGCCACCACACTTTGGACATTTTGTATTAACCCATTCAGAGATGTTGGCGAGCGGTGATTCTCCAGTACCTGACGGCTCGTAGTTTTCCACAACAGGGAGTTTAAGCGGCAACTCATTTTCGGGAACGCCAACCGTGCCACAAGCCTTACAATGAATAATCGGAATTGGCTCACCCCAATATCTTTGACGAGAAAATACCCAATCTCTCATTTTGTAATTAACCTTTTTTTGACCGATCCCATTTTCTGATAACCACTTAACCATTCTTTCTCTCGCTAAAACTGATCGCAGCCCAGAATATTCCCCAGAGTCAATTAAAACACCGTCGTTAGTCGTAACTATTTCACCCTCACCGTCTTCATCTTCTATCCCCTGAATAACTTTTTTAATCGGTAAATTGTATTTTTTTGCAAATTCAAAATCTCTTTCATCGTGGGCTGGGACAGCCATAACAGCGCCAGTTCCATAGAAACCTAAAACATAATCCGCTACAAAAACCGGAATTACTTCCTGGGTAAATGGGTTGATTGCCTTGATGTTTTTTAGCTCAAGGCCTTTTTTATCTTTTTGCAAATCAGTTCTTTCCAACTCAGTCTTATTTTTTGCACGTTCAACATATTCAAAAACTTCCTCGTAATTTTCAATTTTAATTTTTAGTTTTTCAATTAGTGGATGCTCCGGGGCCACCACGACATATGTCACCCCAAAAACCGTGTCGAGCCTAGTAGTATAGACTTTTAGATCCTCATCAATATTTTCAAGTGACAGCTTGAATTCTGCCCCTTCGCTCCGACCGATCCAATTCCGCTGTTGTTCCTTAATAAAATCTTCCCATTCTAAATCTTCAGTATCTAAATCATAAAGCAAGCGATCCGCGTAATCGGTCATCCGTAAAACCCACTGTCGCAACTTTCTTTGAATTACTTCAGAACCACAACGCTCACATTTTCCTGCCTCCAAGTCCTCGTTCGCGAGAACGGTTTTGCACCCCGGACACCAATTAACTGGCTCGTCGGACTCATAGGCTAAACCTTTTTCAAACATTTTAAGAAAAATCCACTGCGTCCAGCGATAATAATCAGGATCAATTGTGTTTATCTCTTTATCCCAGTCATAAGTAAAACCAAACATTTCTAATTGTTTTTTGAAACGTTTGATGTGTTCACTCACAAAAATATTCGGATTAATTTTGTTTTTAATGGCATAATTCTCAGCCGGTAACCCAAAAGCATCCCAACCCATTGGATGAAGAACGGAAAAACCTTGGAGCATCTTTTGTCTCGCGACGATATCTGTGGCAATATAGCCTTTTGGATGACCAACGTGAAGACCGGAGCCAGAGATATAGGGAAACATATCCAAAACATAGAATTTCTCTTTATCCTCTGAGTTATCGAATTCATACAAACCAGAATTAGCCCAATTAGTTTGCCATTTTTTTTCTATTGTCTGTGGGTCATAATGACCGTTTTTGTTTTCCATAAAGAAATATTACCAATTCAATATACTATAATGCCCATAATTATTCAATGAAACAGTAATAATGTTGACATTTAACAGATTTCGGGCTTTATAATAAATATATCCGAAAAAATAATGCCAAGCAGAAACATTTTTTTTATTTAACAAACAAGAGATAAAACAAATATACTGTTACTGCGTTCTGAATTATTAACAAGGGAATACCAATTAAAAAATACCATTTGTGAGTCTTGTGGCGAAATAAAAACATCCCAGCATACACCCCTAAACTACCAAACGCGGTCGCTAAGAAAAATAACATTCCCTCAGAAATTCTCTCAGATCTTGATTTTACTGACTTTATTTTATCAATAAGCATTAAAATGAATGCCAAAAAATTGATTACAAAAAATCCACACAAAAGAGCAAGTAACTGAAAACGTTCTGACATAAATAAATGTTTATTTTAATTATTATTCTATATTATTATACCATTTTTTAGATGATAATTATAGATTTTTTGAATAATAGCTGTCAATAATTATTGTCGATTTGATAACAAAAAAACAGAATTTACTCTGTTCCTTTTATCTAATAATGCGCGGGCGGTAGGAATCGAACCCACACCAAAGGTTTTGGAGACCTTTGTACTACCACTATACTACGCCCGCAAATTGTTGCTTCTCTTGTATAAAACATCTTACTATCTCCAATAAAAATATTCAAGGGCAAATAAAAAAGCCTCTAATCGCAATTGAGAGATTAGAGACCCGTTAGTTTTTGCACAAAAGAATTTTCATCGAATTTCTTTTCTTTTGTGCGGGAGTTAATTCCTCCCATTCCATAGTCGCTCGTTTGATGAGCTCCTTGAGATTACCTCGAAGCTTTATTCGGTCTTTTGGACCTCTTAAAACTACTCCGTGGTAATTTATTTTTTTTTCTTCTTCCCAGTTTTGCACTGAGATTATATTTCCCAGGAAGTCCCAGGAAATAATTGCTTCAGTTCTTTTGTTTCCCCTATTTGGGGATTCATCAGTTTTGGAGTTTTCTTTCATGGCTTTCTGGTTTTTGTTATTATATTGTATAATAAATACAGAAACTTGTCAATAGCTGACATAATTTTGCTAAAATTAGAAAAGAAGCACAAATTTGTGCTTCTTTTTCAAAAAATCCTTTTTTGGATATTTTCCTATTCTTCCCCGTTAAAACCTTCTTTTTTGACCATCATCTCTTCACCGCAACAAATTAACTTTCCACCACCATCTTTAACGAAGGAGACTTCATTACCGCAATGACGACAAAAATAGGTTTTATTTATTCGATTACTCATAATATTTTAATTTAATAGGTTTCGATAAAAATTTCAAAATGAGCCTGAGGATGTAAACAAGAAGGACAAATCATTGGGGCTTCATTGCTCTCATGAATATATCCACAATTATTACATTTCCAACGGACTGGCGTTGGTTTTTTAAAGACTTCGCCCTTTTCCAAGTTTTCTAATAATTTTTGGTAACGAGTAGCATGCGCTCTTTCGGCTAAAGCAACCCCCTTAAATAACTTTGCAATGTCGTTGTGCCCTTCTGCGGCTGCTTCTTCAGCCATTTTTGGATACATTTCATTAGTTTCAAACAATTCCCCCTCAATTGCCTTTTTAAGATTGGAGACGACGTCTTCGCTAATAATATCTAGTTGTTTAGCCCAAAGCTTGGCGTGTTCTTTTTCATTGCGAGCACTTTCTTCAAAAATATTAGCAATCTGGACATAACCGGCTTTCAAAGCAATGCTCGCGAAATAATCATATTTATTTCTCGCCATTGATTCGCCAGCAAAGGCCGCTTCTAAATTTTTTTTAGTTTTTTCTCCTAACATAAGTATGAGTATTAATTATTATGTTTGTGTTTTTTGATTCCCTTCTTCCCATCCAGTAGTGTGCCAAGGCTGTCTTCTGAGGCGTCATACTCCTCGCAAAACTCTAATGCATAAATATGTAAAATAGTTGCCGCAATCGAAACAATTAGGGGGCCTAGAACAACTCCCCAAAAACCGAATAAAATAATACCTCCTAACACGGAAAAGACCACAAAGATAGGATTAATCTGAGCCTTATCCTTGAGCATCCAAGCTCTAATGACATTATCGATAGTACCAATTATTAAAAATCCCCAAGCGAGAACAAAGACTCCTTGCCAAATTTCTCCCATCAACAAATAGTACAGTCCGACGGGAATATAAAAAATCATTGAACCAAGATAAGGCAAGAGCGATAAAAGAGCTACTAATACCCCCGCCAAAAAAGCCGGAAAACCAACGACAGCAAAACCAATTGCCCCCACTATCCCTTGAGCAATCGCCACCACAAAAGTGGAAACCATCGTGGTGTAGCTTACCTCTTTAAATTTCTGAAATATTTCTCGATCATATTTATCTGGTAAGGGAGATAGATGCATAAGACTCTCTAGCATTTTTTTACCATCAACAAAGAAGAAAAACATGGTGATAATAATTATGAAGAGCGAGGCAATAAAATTGGTGGTCTGGATTAAAGTGGAAGTTGCGCCAGAAATCAGCCAATTACTAGATTTTTCAAAGAAACCCAAGAGAACATTTCCAAAGGTTCCTTTGCTAAAATTTACCAGATTAAGATTGCTAAGCTGAAGCCTTTGCGCTAGTGGAGTTTGAAGTAAATCTGAAGCGTTGTGATTAGAAAAATAACTTACTGCATCTGCATAAGCATCGACTGATTTATTTCCGGCATAAATAAGCCCTTTAACTGTGGGCAAAATAATTATCGCCACTAACAGAAGGCACATCAAAAGAGCAGCTAGATTCTTTTTGTTACCCAAAAACTTCGCCAATTTTACATAGGGGCGATAAAATATTGTTGAAAGAATTGCTGCAATGACAATCTCAATTAAAAACGGCCTAAAAACAAAATAACAAGCCACAATAGTTAAAAGAACTAAAGAGACTAAGAATGGTTTAGCAAAATTTTTTGGCATGGGGATTTTAGCTAATTTTAAGTTTTAAGTTTTAGACAAAACCAAACCCGCCGTACGGGCGGGTCTAGAACAAACGACTATTTCGTTTCTTTATGCATGGTGTGAGTGCCACATTTTGGGCAGAACTTTTTCATTTCTAACCTTTCCTTGAGAGTTTTCTTATTTTTGTGGGAAAAATAGTTAACGGTCTTACACTCCGTACACTCAAGCTTGATCATGTTATCTTGGGACATATTGGTTTTTTCCTTTAAATATTACAATATTAAAATATAACATCGGGGAGTAAAAGTCAAATTATTTGATATTATTAAGGTTACAAAGTTCTTAATATTAAATTTATTTCTGGCAATCTTCGCAAAAATGAGTTCCCCGTCCAAATAAACGGACCTTACGAATTTTACTACCACAAACCAAACAGTCCTTCCCCCCGCGACCATAAACCTGAAGTTTGGAGGAAAAATTTCCCTTTTTCCCTCGACTATCGAGATAATTGGAAAAAGTAGTCCCACGTAACTTGATTGCCATTTTAATGATTTCTTGAATAACATCGTGCAACTTTTGTATCTCCAAGTGAGACAATGACCCGGCTAAACGATCTGGTCGAATTTTTGCGGCAAACAATGATTCATCAACATAAATATTACCCAAACCAGCAATAAATTTTTGGTCCAATAAGAATGGTTTAATTTTCTGTTTTTTTCCTTGGAGCATTTTATCAAATACAGAAGCAGTAAATTCAGATGATAATGGTTCAACCCCAAATGATTTTTTGGCTTGCGCCAAACCAGTTTGATCAACCAAGCGAAGAAAACCAAATTTTCTTAAATCATTAAAATACAAAACGGATTTTCCAGAAAGATTAAGAATTATTCTTGTATGCCGATTAGGTAGATCTTTCGCGGAAAAATCTTCTTTCTTATTTTGATCAGAATGTCCTCCGGCATGTAATCCAGACTGATCAAGATAAATTAATTGCCCGGTCATTCTTAAATGAACCAACAAAAATAGCTTTTTATCAAGGGGGAAAATAAGAAGTTTTCCCAAACGATCCGCCCCTAAAAAAGAGCGACCAACTAAACTTTTTTGGATGAACTCGGGCGAAGGCTGGGCTGATCTTGATGATAAAATTTCAACACCAAGAACCTTCTTGTTTTTCAAGAGAACCGCTAAGTCAGCGCGCACGGTCTCTACTTCTGGCAATTCTGGCATATTTACATCAAAATTAAAACAAAAAGAATAATGATTATTAAAACGAACTCACCCGCAAAAATCTTCAGAAAGCTACGACCAATTTTATCGTGATTAATTAGCTGCATAATATAAAAATAGTAAAATAATAGTACAGAAATTATAACAAAAATCCCGCCAAAAAGACAGGATTATTATTTGTGGGCCGAGTAGGATTCTGCTCCGGTTGCTAAGCTTTTCTATTTCTTTGCCAGTTGGCGAAGAAATAGAAAAGCAAGCACCCCAGCCCGGCCTCCCCGCCCAGAGCGGGTCCGGCTTTCGAATCCTCATTTTTAATCCACAAACAAAAAAACAAGCTTTCGCTTGTTTTTTATTTGTGGGCCGAGTAGGATTCGAACCTACGAAGGCGTAAGCCAGCAGATTTACAGTCTGCCCCGGTTGACCGCTTCGGTATCGACCCTTTATGTTTATTTACCTGAACAACGAACTTTGTATTGATAGCCAGCAGACCTGCCTGCCGGCAGGCAGGTTTACAGTCTGCCCCGGTTGACCGCCCTCGCCCTCATAAGGCGGGTTCGGTATCGACCCAATACCACAACATCATAAAAAATATCATCACGCTTGTCAAATAAAAAAGCCATTCGATAGCGAATGACTTTAAAAATATTGTTTAATAGCGACAGAATAACCGGAATAGTGTATTTAAGTGGTAATATTTTCGATTAAGAACTTTGTTAGGCCATAGGAAGCAAAAATAACTGCCATTCCAATAACTGACCAAAGAATTGCTTCCCGCCCCTTCTTGACGCGATCAGCGGCTCCAGCAGAGGTCATCCAAAGGAGACCGCCATATATAAACATCACCAGGGCAATAGACCCAACCAGACCGAGAATAACAGAAATGATTCGGCCAACTAATGAATATACCGTTGTATTTTGACCCAGTGGATTACAAAGAGTGGAACTATTAGGAGAACAAGTCGTGTTTCCTGGACCGGAAATAGCAGTTGACCCGCCATTAGTATTTCCTGGACCGCTTACCGAAGCAGCTTGGACTGATAAACCTGGAGATAAGGTGAGCGCAAGAAGCAGACACACAAAAGAGATTGAGAGAAAAAAATTTTTCATAGATAATTACCAATTATATTTCTATAATAACATAAAAATAAAAAAGAAAAAAGGCTCGCATTTGTTTTTGCGAGCCTCATTATTTTATTCAGGAACAATATCTATTGTTACTGTTTGATCTTTTGTAGCTTTCACTACAAAAGAAGTAGATCCGTCGAGCAAAGGCAACACTTTCATGGTTAAACCATCAAGTGGCGTGCCGTTATTTAAACTTATTGTCCAGTAATTCTTATCTAATGATGATCGAATAGACCAGGTAAATTTTAGGTCATCAATCGCTTTTAGTGGTCCAAGCTCTTCCCCGCTTTTTAAGAAGAAAGAGTGACTACCGACATCTAGAGTTTGAATTTCTGGATTTCTGACAGAAACATTTTCTATTGGTGTGGGCGCTGGCTCATCCTTTTTTGGTTCTTGGTGAATGAATATTCCCAGAAAAAACCAGAAGAACAACCATACTACCACCGGAACCCCAATTGTGGTTGGCTTACTAATTGCCAAACTGATAGCGCCAAGTGCTAGGAATGAAACAAACAACGCAGCTAAACTTCTTAGCAAATACATTCCGATTTCTTTTAACAATACATCTCTGAAGAGCATAAATACTCCGAGAGAAATAGCGAAGGAAAGAACAATTTTAAATAAATCAGCAACTGAAGGCAAATTTTTCTTTTCTTCAATCAGTTTTTCTTTTGTTGATTTTTCTCCCACTTCTTTGTTATCTAATATTTCTTCTACTTTCTTTGCCCCAGGGGTTGTTTTCCCTAGATCTGTTGATCTTGCCATTTTTTAATCCTCCAATTTTTGTATTTTTATTTCTTTTCTTTTTTTGCAGCCTCCGTCCCAATACCAAATTTAGCACCAAGAGACGTTAGACTATTATTGCTATCATCAAGGATAACGGTAACATTTTGATTTTTACCGATTGCTGTCCACTTTCTTTGCGAATCTTCATTCGCTAATAAAATTTCTGGTGTTAGCCAGCTTTCCTTTAACTTTTCAAGTCTATCCAATTCTGGACCATTTCTGATAATTTGCGTTGCGGCTTCAACGATCACTCTTTTTTGCTCTTTTTCTGCTTTTTTAAAAGCATCATCTTCTACTTTAATCTCGTATTCAGCCTTCTCTTTTAAATCTTCCATCTCTCTGGTTTTTGCAGAAAATTGAAAACGAGAAAAAGAAAAATTTACAAGTTCTAAACCATAATCAGCTTTGATTTGATCCTTATCCATTAAATTCATCACTTTTACCGGAAAATCAGTTTCGGCCGTTTTTTCAAATTCAATAGTTTTACAGTACAACGTAATAGCGTCTTCAGATTCACCAATGAGATATTTGGTGTAATCTTCAATTTTATACGCCACCTTACGTGGATCTACGATTCTAAATCGGAGACTGGCATTCAGAAACTTTACTTCTTGCCCACCTTTAAATTCTACATAATCCGCCTCCCCCTGAAACAGGTCGACATAGTCTAGTTCTAAAGAATAGTACATATCCTCTCCTTTTTCTTGATGAACTTCAAAGGTTTGGAATAGATTAAAGAAACAGTGAGGACCAGGATAAATGACTCCGTCCGTATCTTCTTCTAATGAGTTTCTCAAATCTCCATTATAATTTCCGACATACTCTAAGAGGGCAACATACCCACTTACAAACCCAGCCTTTTTTTTATTTCTCCAAAATTGCCAAGTTCGATAATAAACACCGGCACTAAGGAGGATGTAAAATGCTCCGCTCGCTAACCAAATAATCGGCATATACCCTTTCAAAAATATTGAAAGAATAAGCGCAATTATTGCAATACTGAAAGCGCTGATGACAAAAAACTTTATCCACAGCAAACTATTTTTCTTTTTCATGATCTTATGTTTTTTTTCGTTTATTTTATTGTTAAATAACATTTTTTGCCTCAGCATCCAATGCTCATTTGATTAACATTATTATATCATAATTTTAACTGCTTGTCAATGCTATGGTTAAAATTTATTTAATATAAGCCATAATTTTTGCAGATATTCGGTGGATAAAGTTAATATATTTGACATTCTACGTATTTATGGTAATTTTGCTAGTTAGCGTAAAAACTAATTATTTAACAATAAAATAAACGAAAAAAGGAAACAAACCATGAAAAAATTAACTGTCACATTAACCGTCTTGATTTTCATTTTAACCGCCGTTTCTTGCGGAAAAAGCGAAATTAAAATTGCTCAGAAAAAAAATGCCGAGCTAGAAAGTAGAAACCTCGAATTAAATGAATTGTTGATTACCAAAGCAGAAAGTCTTTGTGACACAACGACAATTAATCAAAAGTTAAAACTTCAGAAGATTCACACTTACGAATTAGACTGTTATCAAAGAGTTGACCAAATAATTCAATCACTAATTGATAAGAAATATTTGCTCAAAGAAGAGGCAGGACACAGAAAACAAATAATCAATGAAGAAGCCGACGAAGATGCAAACGTTAAAGTCATTGCAGCTCTAAAACAATTAGAAAAAAGTGACCCGGAGGGTTTTCAAAAAATAGCTGCCACCTCACTATACCGCAAATATGACTGCATCATGTTTACCGAGGAAATACGAACATTAGAAAAAAGACCGGCGGTCAAAATCTTCCTAAATACTGAGGAAAAAGCAAAAAATATTTGTGCTAAAACCAAAGAAGATGCGCAAAGAAAATACGAAAATACAATCAACGCGATCGATCAGGAGCATCAAAATAATGTGAAAATAATCGAATTCCAGTGTAAAAAAGAGATTGACCAAAGAAAAAAAGAACTTGGTTTATAAAAAAACCATACCGTCGCCCTGAAAAGTGACGGTTTTTTTATTAAAAAACACCTCTTCGGTGTTTTTTTTCATTGAGCCGTTTTCGGGGATCGGACCCGAGACCTCTTCCTTACCATGGAAGTGCTCTACCAGCTGAGCTAAAACGGCAAATACAAAACTTAAAGACCAGTAATTTTTCTGAGACGAGCACGAAAGTCGTTAATTTTCTGGTTCTCTGGGTTTGACTCTTCTAGACGAGATAAAACACTCTCGGCGAGGGCGCAATCTTTTTTTATTATACTTAATTCCAAAATTAAATCAAGATAACGCGGATTATTTGCTTCTATTTCAAGGGCCTCGTGTAAATTATCAATTGCTTCATCAAAATTTCCTAATTGCTGATTCGCTTGTGCTAAGGAAAAATAAAGCTCCTTTTTGGTACGATAACCAGAAAAATCATTAACAGTTTTTTTTGATAAAACTTTTAGGACATGAGCAAAAGTTTGTTTTGACTCTAAATATTTTCTGAGTTCAAAATAGACATCCCCCAATTCGACAAAAGCCGGAAGATAACGATGATCGAGAGTAATTATGGCAATCAGAAGTTCTTCTGCTTTCTCGTAATCACTTTTTTTTGCAGCCTCCTTGGCTTCGCTAAACCAAGCTGATATTTTTGCTTGCCGCTCTCCCAGCGTCAATTTTTTGGTTTGAAGATAATATTCTTTTGAGTGCTCAAGGCGTAGGTGAAGTTGGTGCAAGAAAGAACCAGTCCGTCGCTCTAAAAATAAACGCCAACGGCCCAAAAGCCCCGAAAGTTTTTCCAAATCTCGATCTAAACGTTTAGTAATAATCTGTTTTTTGAATTTTGCCTCCCGATGACCAGGTAAATGGTCAAGATCCAGCAAAGCAAGGGTTGTAAACTTTTTAGACACAATCAAAAAAATCCAAACAACACAAAGCGCAACTAGAAAAAGGGATAAATAAACAAACATAAACTATTAACAATTAATAATTTTTCTAAAAACGGAAAAGTCCAAACTAGCGCCACCAATTAACAAGCCCGAAACATTGTCTTGGTTAAGATACTCTTTGGCATTATTTGCGCTAACACTTCCGCCATAGAGGACCTCAACTTTTGAAGCCCCAAGAGAGTTGGTGTTTTTTTTAATAAAACCACAAATAAACTCAGATTCCTCAGGCGCAAGAGCTTGACCTGAGCCAACCGCCCAAACCGGTTCGTAGGCAACAAAAATTTTTTGCGATTTTTGTTCTGGTGATAATTTATTAAAGACTTGAGATAATTGCTTAGTTAGGATAGTCATTGTTTTTTTCTGAAGGCGCTCCTTTGCGCTCTCTCCAACACAAACCACCGGAATCATTTTTTCTGCTAAAACTTTTTGAACTTTTTGCAAAATTAAGTCAATCCCCTCTCCATTTGCTCGTCGTTCACTATGACCAATAATTACATATTTTGCCCCTAATGTTTTTAGCGAAGAAGCACTGACCTCTCCCGTATGAGCGCCTGAAGGAAAAGCTGAACAGTCTTGAGAACCAAAAAAGATTTTTGTTTTTTTTAATAACTCGGAAATTGGATAAATCACAGAAAAATCCGGACAAACAACTAGTGAATACTTTGAGTTTAAAAAAGAATATTTTTTCGCCAAAGAGATTGCCTCTCTTGGGCCCAACTTCGCTTTCCAATTCGCAATAATAATTTTTTTCATATTATTTTAAATTATTTCTCACCAATTTCTTGTGACTGAGCAAGATGAGCCCATTCAACGGTTAAACGAATTCCTTCCTGAAGATCCACTTTTGGTTCATACCCTAGAATTTCATGAGCTTTTTGATAGCTCAGACAACTACGACGTTGTTCTCCCAATCTTTCTGGCACAGAAGTGCAGTTCAACTTCTCGTTAGTTGCTTTCTCGATTGCTGCGACAACGCTCATCATATTGACTTCACGACCAGTTGAAACATTAATTTCTCCATAGAAATCAACTTCCTTGGCTTGCACTAGAGCATCAACCGCATCAGAAACAAAAAGGAAGTCGCGAGTTTGAAGACCATCACCACTTAAGAAACAAGAAGTTTTTTTAACAGCGGCCTCAACAAAATTTGCGATAATTCCGGCTTCTCCGCCCTTATATTGTCGTGGCCCATAAACATTGGAAAGGCGTAAAACAATATAGTTCTGACCATAGACCTCGCGATAATAATTTAGATATTTTTCTAATGTGAGTTTATGAATACCATAAGGAGACAAGGGGTAAGTCGGTTCATCTTCAGGGGTTGGGATATTTTCTGTTTCACCATAAAGTGCTCCCCCCGTAGAAAGGAAAATAATTTTCTTCACCCCATGTTCGTGAGAATTTTTAATAACATTCAAGCCACCAATAATATTAACAAGATTATCAAAGACTGGATAAGAAACTGAGCGACGAACATCTATTTGCGCTGCCAAATGATAGACAAATTCAAATTTTTCGATTTCAAAAATCTTGGATAACTTCTCGGATGAAATTTCCATATTATAAAAAACGACCTGGTGGTGAACATAGTCTTTGCGACCGGAAGAAAGATCATCAACCACACAAACTTGGTGACCCTCAGAAACTAGACGATCAACTAAATTTGAACCAATAAACCCGGCTCCGCCGGTAACGAGAATTTTTGACATAATTTCTTGATAAGATAAAAATTGAAAAACTGTTTCCTTTATAATAACATTAAAAGGATTTTTTGGAAATTTTGCAAGAAAAATCTGCTAATGGTAGAATTTTGGAATGAACTGGTTATTCTTGGGTCTCATTTCCGCACTTTTCGCGGCAATTCAATTTTCCTTGAAAAGTCGACTAGCACAAGACAAAAGATTAGATAGTATTATTGGGTTTTTCACCTATCTTGCTGCTTCGATTTTTCTATATATATTTTACTTCCTATTTAAAGGAAATATTTTGGATTTTTCTGCTCTATCAGGAAAATTCTGGTTAATGATTGGAATTCACTGCATTTTAGAGGTCATTGCAATTTTAGCACTTTTTCGCGCCTTTCGATTGGCTGATCTTAGTTATTTAATGCCGCTATTAGCGGTTTCTTCGATAAGCGTCATTATTCCTGCTTGGATATTTTTTGGAGAAAAAGTGTCGATAATCGGATTTTTCGGTATTATTTTGGCTATTAGCGGAGCGATTTTAATTGATTATGGGGAAAAACAAAATAAAGAAAAGAAAGGAAAGAAGCAGGCCAAACTGATGCTGCTAATTGTATTGCTTGCCTGGTCATTTACTCCGATCCTTAGAAAAGAGGCAATCATTCTTTCATCAGCGGCCAGTACAGCAATTATTCTTCATTTTCTAATTGCCCTAACTTTCATTATTCCCTTCTTTTTAAGAAAAGAATACAAAATTATCAGCGAAAAAGAATGGCGACTACCAAAATATTTTTACTTAGGTCTTCTCGCAATTAGTATTTCGGCGGCAATTGCTCATCTTAGTAATTATTTAGCGCTAGCTAACGGCTTAGTAGCTTACGCGATGGCTCTAAAAGAAATTACACCAATTTTTGTTTTTATCATTGCTTTTTTTCTTTTTAAAGAGAAGAACAATTTGTGGAAAAAACTAATTGCGACCATTCTAGCGGTCGTTGGCACAATACTCATATCCCTATAAAAATCTAATAAAGTCAAGCTTAAATTAGCGAAAAAAGGTTTGCCAAAAACCTTTTTGTTTGCTAAAATACAAGAGTAAATATTATAAAAGTTAAGAAAAAACCCTAAACAAAAACAGGCGTTTTTTATTTGATATGGCTAAAGAAGAAACCAAGAAAGACAGTTACGGCGCTGACTCGATCACCGTTCTAGAAGGACTAGATCCAGTCCGAAAAAGACCGGGAATGTATATCGGTTCAACTTCCGCTGCTGGTCTGCACCACTTAATTTGGGAAGTTGTAGATAACTCCATTGACGAAGCAATGGCCGGTTTTGCGACGGAAATCACTGTCACGATGACTGCTGATGGAATGATTAAAGAAGAAGACAACGGCCGAGGTATCCCGGTGGACAAAATGAAAGCGACAGGCATTTCTGCTTTAGAAACTGTACTCACAAAACTCCATGCGGGCGGAAAATTTGGTGGTGGTGGCTACAAAGTCTCCGGCGGTCTTCATGGCGTCGGTGTATCTGTCGTTAATGCTCTAAGTACCTATTTAAAAGCCGAAGTGCACCGTGATGGAAAAGCTTGGGCTCAAGAATATAAAATTGGTATCCCACAAGCGCCAGTCAAACTGGTCGGACCAGCTACTGGCAGCGGCACGACGATCACTTTTAAACCTGACGCGACAATATTCACAGAATTAGAATTCAATTGGGGTAAAATCTTGGACCGCTTGCGTCAACAAGCATACTTAACCAAGGGCATTACCATTAATGTTATTGACGAACGTGCGGGCCACCGCCCTAAAAGATATAAATTCCATTTTGAAGGAGGAATCAAATCGTACATTCGTTCCTTGCATCGTAACAAGAGTGTGAAGAACGAAACTATTTTCTATTTAGACAAGAATGTTAACGACACGCGAGTTGAGGTTGCCTTGCAATACAATGACGAATACAACGACACGGTTCTTTCTTTTGCCAATAACATCCACAACCCTGAAGGCGGAACTCACTTGGTTGGCTTCCGAACCGCTTTAACCAGAACTCTAAATAACTATGCTCGCGGTAAAAATCTATTAAAAGAAAAGGATGAAAATTTGACTGGTGAGGATGTTCGCGAAGGTTTAACAGCAATTATCAGCGTTAAATTGCCGGACCCACAATTTGAAGGACAAACAAAAGGAAAGCTTGGTAACGCCGAGACCAAGGGTTATGTTGAACAAAGCTTCGGCGAGTCATTTGCCACCTTTTTAGAGGAACACCCAAAAGAAGCAGAGTCGATTGTTAGTAAGTGCTTTTTGTCGGCCCAGGCTCGTTTAGCAGCAAGATCAGCTCGTGCGACAATTCTACGAAAAGGAGCACTCGAAGGAATGACCTTGCCTGGGAAATTATCTGATTGTTCTAGCCGAAAGGCCGAAGAATGTGAACTCTATATTGTTGAGGGGGATTCTGCTGGAGGATCTGCCAAACAAGGACGCAATCGTCGCTTCCAGGCGATTCTACCGCTACGTGGAAAGATTTTAAACGTTGAACGCGCAAGATTAGACAAAATGCTCGCTAACAATGAAATCAAAAATATCGTGATTGCTTTAGGGACAAATATCGACGATCAATTTGACCTAGAAAAACTTCGTTATCATCGAATTATCATCATGACCGATGCTGATGTCGATGGCTCCCATATTCGCACCTTACTTCTAACCTTATTCTTTCGTCATTTTAAACCATTGGTTGAGGCTGGCCATATGTATATTGCTCAACCACCTCTTTATCAAATCAAAAAAGGAACGACAATTCGCTATGCTTATAGTGATGAAGAAAAAAATCGCACAATCGAAGAATTCGGCGGATTCTCTGGATCAGAAGAGGTCGTTGAAGAAAGTGATGAGGGAGAAGAGATAGAAATAGTTATCACTGAAGAAATGGCGAAAGAAGAAGAAAAGAAAAAAAATACTAGAATTAATATTCAGCGCTACAAAGGTTTAGGAGAAATGAATGCTGATCAATTATGGGAAACCACAATGAATCCCGATGGTCGCATTTTAAAACAAGTGACCGTGGAGGACGCTGCCAAGGCGGATCAGATTTTTGACATGCTAATGGGTGATAACGTTGCTCCTCGAAAAAACTTTATTCAAACCCATGCTAAGAAAGTTAAAAATTTAGACATCTAAATGATATGTACGAGTTTTTATTAGCACCATTTTTAGCCTTTACTATCGCTCAAGGTTTAAAATTTTTTCTGAAAAATCGTCATAAAAAATTAAAACTAAAAGATTTTTTTGCTTATTCTAGTATGCCCTCAGGGCATACAGCAATCGCCATTGCTCTGGCAACAATTATCTTCCTCAAGGAAGGTCTAACTTCCCCGCTATTTGCAGTTTCAGCGGTACTTGCTTCAATTGTGATTACTGACGCCGTTGGTCTTCGCACCTATCTTGGCCAACACGGAAAGACTCTGAATATTTTGGTAAAGGACCTAAAAAATGATGAGTTCATCAAAGAAGGCTCTTATCCTCAATTACTGGAACATATTGGACACACACCACTCGAAGCCTTTGTTGGGGGACTAATTGGCTTCGTGACTAGTTTGCTAATCTGGTTGATTTAATAAAGAAGGAATTAAAAAGAAATTCAAAAAACAGACTTTAACGAGTCTGTTTTGGTAATCTTTAATAAAAACCCCTCCATTTTCAGGAGGGGGCAAAGTAGAAACAAGAAAAGAAAAACAGGAAAAAAGTCCGCTTAAAAAAAAGCGGCAATATCCAAAAATACCTTACTTTGTTTGAGAATTCTGCCAGCGAAAGACACTCCTTCGACTGGATCACTGATTTCCACAATACTTGTAGAACCTTCTCTTTCTATACCAGGGTCATTTCCTGGTGATTTTTTTAAAATAGCACTCAAGCTTTTCGCTTTTTGTTTTTTAATTACTTTCTCCATGGAAAACCTCCTTCGTTTTTAAAGAATGAATATTTAAATTTATTTTTCTAACAAATTTTTGCCAATAAAACCTTCTGGTTTTTTGAGATTCAGTAACCCAAGTAGTGTCGCCGAGATATCTTCTATTCCTCCTTGCGGCTCAAGGAGGCTTAAATCACCACCCGGAGCATCATTATCAAACAAAGAGCGCCCCTTGAAATCATCCCCAACCACAAGTAGTGGTACATGATTCGAGGTACTTTCTTTGTCTACTAATTCTGTACGAACATCAAACATTCTTTCAACATTTCCACCTGCGGCAGAAATCAATAACACGCCTTTTTTTAATAACACCTCCTCGGTAATTTTTCCCAAAAAAGAATCAACCTTGGCCACTGTTTTTTTAACAATCTCCAAATTTCCACTTAAAGAAACCAGATCTAAATTAGCAATACTGATTAAGATGAATCCGGAATTATTTTCTCTAATAACTTTAACCGTTGCCCGCCCAAGTTCATCGAGAGACATTTCTGGTTCTACGTCATAAGAATCACAAACTGGCGAAGAAATAATTCTGTTTTCAACTTTGTGAATATTTTGAGAACCAACAAAACAACCAAGAACAGCTGACGATTTTTCACTTTCTGTTAAGTAAATCTGATTAACTCCTTGTTCTGCTAGATAAGAAGTAAATTGACTATTGGCACCTAATATTTGATATCTTCTCGTTTCTGATAATTCACCTACCCTTAAAACTCCTGCTGGATATTCTGATAACAACCTCGAAAAAGTTTTTGAGTTTTTATGTCCAATTGCATTACCGTCACCTTCGGGCGCAATACCCCAGCCATCCAACAACAAAAAGACCACCAATGGCTTTGTACTGAGAGGCTCGTCGCTTATTTTTGTAACTGATGATTCTCTTGGCATAATATTTCAATTTCTAAAAGGCGGTTATACTTAGCAACTCTTTCACCACGTGCCGGAGCACCTGACTTTAACCAATCGGCGCCAACCGCAACTGCAAAATCAACAATAAAATCATCATTAGTTTCGCCGCCACGAGCTGAAACAACTATTTGATAACCGTATTTTTTCGCTAACTTAACACATTCAACCGCCTCACTAAGTGTACCGACCTGAATTGGTTTTATCACCATAGCATTAGCGGCTTTTTCTTTCAAGCCTTGACGTAAACGGCTAATCTGAGAAGAAAAAAGATCGTCACCGGCAATTATTGCCTTACCACCCATTGAAGCCGTCAACTCTCGCCAATCTGCGAATCGATCTTCCGTTAAGGGATCTTCAAGATAGTCAACGCCTTGGGCCGAAAACCACTCCTGATAAAGACCGGCTAGATTATTTTTGCTAATCAAATGATGACCGGCGGCAAAAATATATTTATCTTCATTTTTATCAAAAAACAATGATGCCCCGAGGTCAATTCCCAAAGAAAAGTCTTTCCCGTTTGAATAACCAGAATTAATAGCTGCCGCTCGAATCATTTCAAGGGCCTGGATGCTTGAATCCAAATTTGGAGCATAGCCTCCTTCCGTGCCAGTATCAGCATCAAAACCATTTTCTCGAAGTATCCGACCAAGACTGTGATATATTTCTCTTCCTAACAAAACATTCTCTTTAACTTCGTTGCTTTTTGCCAAAAGAAGATACTCCTGAAAATCTAAATTTGTGTCAGCATATAAACCGCCATTAAACATTGTAAAAATTGGCTTCGGTAAATATTTGCTTGGTGACAATTTAAAATATTTTTCCAAATAGGTATAAAGTTCGATTTTTTCATTTATTGCTGAGACGCGTGCGCAAGCTACCGAAACAGCAAAAATAGTGTTGACACCGAGATGACTCTTGTCCTCGGTGCCATCAAGGGCTAAAAGCAAGTCATCGATCTCTTGTTGATGAGCCGGATTCATTCCCTTAAGCGCTGGAAATATCACGGTCTCAACCATCTTAATTGCTCTCAAAACACCTGGAACCAAGTAATCATTAGAAATCTCATCCAATAGCTCTTTTGGTTCAAAAGTGTTGTGATAAATCCCAGAAGGTGCCGAGACTTTTGTCTCGATGCCATTATCTAAAACGATTTTTACCTCGAGACTTGGATAAGCCCGTCCATCTAAAATTTCTCGAGCACTAATTTTTTTTATTTTTGACATATTTTTATTTGCTAACAAGTTTGCTTAAGCCAGGCATTTTTTCACCACCAAGATAAGAAAGCATTGCTCCTCCAGCCGTGGAGACCCAATCAATATATTCAGACATTTTCGTGAGCTTGACTGCTTCCACGGTTTCACCACCGCCAACAACTCCCCAGGCCGATCCTTTTGAACGAGCAGCAATTAAGCGACCCACTGCCAAAGTACCAAAGGAAGAGGGTTTCTCCTCAAAACAGCCCATTGGGCCATTCCAAACAATTGTTGCGGCCTTATTGATAATCGGGGCAAATAATTCGATGGTCTTTGGACCAATATCTACTATTCGATCTTTTTTGCTTAAACTGGCAACCAATTTTACAATAGTTTTCCCGGAATTCAAGACCACAACATCAACCGGCAAGATAATCTTGGAATCAAGCTTACCTCTCTTAATAAACTTCTTAGCAAAAACTAAGCTAGCGTCATCGGTCAACGAAGCGCCAACCTCATAGCCAAGGGCTTTAAAAAAATTATTAGCCAAAGCGCCGCCAATCAAAACAAATTCGGCCTTCTTATGCATTTTTTCAATTAATGGAGCTTTTGTATCAACTTTCGCCCCTCCCATTACCGCGACCAAAGGTTGTTTTGGTTTAATTATTTTTGAGAGCGCTAAAACTTCATTTTCTAAAAGAAGACCGGCGTAACTTGGTAGAAATTTCTTAATTCCTGAAACTGATGCTTGATCGCGATGAGAAACCGCAAAGGCATCATTCACATAGAGGTCACCCAGAGACGCTAATTTTTTAGCAAAAATGTTTTCATTTTTCTCTTCTCCAATTTCAAAACGAAGATTCTCCAAAAGAATCAGCTCGCCAGACTTCAATGCCTTGATTTCTTCGCACACTTTTACTCCAACCACACTTGAAGCAAAAAATATTTTTCTTTTATATGCTCTGCTCGTCAACAGCTTCTGTAGACACTTAGAGATCGGCAGTAATGAAAGGTCTGGGTTGATTTTTCCTTTTGGGGCACCTAAATGACTCATCGCCACAACCCTTGCTCCTTTTTTTAATAAATATTCGATAGTTGGTAAAGACATCTTAATCTTATAGTCTTCCCTAACCTTCCGATCCTTGATTGGGACGTTAAAATCGACTCGGAGCAAAACTATCTTATCCTTTAAATTTTTAATCTGTCTGATTGATTTTATTTTCATAAAAAATTTATTTTAGCTCACCCAAACGTAAAGAAGTTTCCAGATTTACTCCTGAGCGAGAATAGGAAATCAATAAATCTTGCCCAGGAAGGTAATTTTGAATAATTGCGCCAAGATCATTATTACCGTTGATCACTTCTCCATTCACCTCGAGAATTAAATCGCCATTTTTTAGTCCTGCTTTCTCTGCAGGACTACCTAGATTGACAGCCATGCTTTTCCCAGAAGAATAAAGAAGAGCTCCTTTATCTTGATTGAACCCAGGTATTTTTAAATCTGATAAATTATAATAATTAACACCAAATAATGGTGTAGAAAAACGTCCCAACTTAAACAAGGAGTTTAATCTCGCATTTAAGGCATAAACCGGAAAAACTTTTCCGTTCGAATTTTGCCAAGCCAATAGATCTCCCGCGAGATTAAAAATGAAACTAGATCCAGATACTGGCGTCAATTCAAAATTTACACTCAACTCTTCCGACGAGTCCTCACTAGATCGAAGCAACTCGGTCTTTTCGCGGCCAATTAAAAAACCAAAATTAACACCCCGAGCACCATTATAAGAAAATAGAGACTGACCAACTTTTAAATCAGCCGGTTTTGCTAAACTCCTTACTGGTAAATTACTAGCGGAAGATAAATGAATAAGAACTGGTGTGACGTTTGAAGGCAATTTTTCATCAAGTATTTTTTCAACGAGAGTAGCTTTATCAATACGATATGTTTTTCCTTCAGAACTGAGACCTTCGAAATTGTTAATTATTTTTTTGAGATCCACCTCTGTTTGTTTGGCTGGCCACAGAGCCAAGACCCAACCATCAACAGACATAATCAAACCCGCTGAAAATGGTTCCTTTAGTAAATAGTACTTCTTTTCATCGATTTTTTTAATTAAAGAATCTGAGGAAGAAGCTTGGAGATTTGGATAAAATTTAATCATACTCTTGGAGATGGAGTTGAGGCTTTCTTCAACTTTCAGATCCTGATTAACAACCACCGTTTTTGGATCGCGAATCACTAAACCATTCCCACCCCAATTATAATCTGAAATCTGCACATCTGAACCAGACTGGGGATTAATAAAATACGGCACAACTAAGAGACAACCAATCGATCCAACGACAAGAGAAATTAATGCGGAAGAAATAATCGTCACAAAGGAAGAGCTGAAAGCTGGATATTTTTCCTCACTAACTAATTTTTGTTGCAGGTTAATTTTATCTTTTTTACTAATATTTTTTTTATCTTTATTCATATAATTATATTATAACAACTAAAACAATTGTACCATGAAAATTGGAATCAAAAAACTATAACCAGCGAGCCGTCAAAACTAAAAGAAATACTGCAAGAGTTGAAAACAATAAATAATAACGAAGACGCTTCTCGGGAATCTCACCTTGTAAATAAAAACGCCCAACGCCGACAACAAAATAAAAAGTTATTGTCATAATCATCCCTAATAATTGGTAATTAAAAGGCAAGAAAAAAAGGACGGTGGCAAATTGTGAAAGAATCAATAAGGCGATAAGAAAAAAATCTAGATTTTTTTTAATAGAAAGATTGGAAAAAATAAAAATCTGATACCATGCTGCGGACAAGAAAACCAAGAGCCCCAAGAGAATAGGAATTATGGGATAACCAAGGAAAACTCTAAGACCATAGGCAGCGCTTGCTGAAAAAAATATCACAGCAACCCCACCAAAAAAAGAAATATTTTTTAGTTGCTCCTCTTTGATTTCCGAGCTTGCTAATAAATAATAAATGTTTTTTAAATAATTAAACTGAAACCAAGTATTAAACAATAAAACTAGCTGACCAACAAAAAGGTTTGGGGTAATCGAAAAATACAAGATTGAAGAAAGATGAAAAATTACTGGTAATAATGAATATTTCCACCACTGGTTGATATTAGTTTTTTTCTTTTTTAATAAGGAAAAACACCAAAAAGCAATCATGCCAGGAATTAGAATTAAGACTAGAAAAAAAATATTTGGAAAAAATATTAAAAACTGAGAACAAACCAAGGTTAAGATTGGTAAGAGTAAGACACTTAAACGAAGATAAAACATATTAAAAAATTTATTTAATTAGCACATCAGTCCCAACTGATAAGCGTTCATAAAGATATTTGGCATCATTAAGACCTAGACGCACACAACCATGCGAGACTGGCGTTCCAAGATGATTAAGCCCCTCTCGGTAACCATTTGGCCAGACTGGTAATTCGTGAAGTCCAACTTTCCCATCACCCAAGCCCATCCAATAAGGCATCCAGAGACCAAAAGATTTTGACCAAGCCTTTACTGATTTATTGGTAATTTTAAATTTCCCTTTTGGCGTTGGCGTGCTCGCCTTTCCACTTGAAACCACAAATTCTTTCCATTTAATACCACCTACCAAAAAAGATAATCTTTGAGTTTTAAGGGTAATTTCTACACGCAGAGGTAATCTTTGATCTTTTACGGGAGATAACGGATCAAAACCAGAGTCGATCTCTTTGAAGTCAGAAATGCCATCGCCATCGGTATCGCTTTTTCCGAGATTCGTCTTAAAAGCTATCTCCAAATAATCGCTTAAACCATCCTTGTCGGAATCAACCTGCGATAATTTCTTATTAGCAAATAAAGGCGAATAATTATTTTTTATTTCGACGCCATCCAGATAGCCATCACTATCGGTGTCGGAATTATTTTCATCACTTAAGTACTTAATTTCGTCTTGGTCACTTAGTCCATCATTATCGGAATCTAAAACAGTATTTTGAACTAATACTGCTTCTGAACTAGAAGAACTTTCTTGAAGAAAAGATTCGTCGGCCGCACTTACTTTTGCAGAATGAATAAAACTAATTAAAACCGCAAATACCAAAGCGACAACCACTGAACTTTTTTTTGAAAATTCACAGCCACAAAATTTCTGCCGATAGTAGCCTTCTTTCTTTGCAAACTCTTGAGATAGTCGATATCCATTATCAATCTGAAAATCTTCATCAAGATACTTTATATTAAATTGCTTCGCTAAATCAAAACACATTTCAGATATTTCAGCGGTCCTCTTGTAGGGGCTGGTTAGTAAACTGGTGGAAAAATAGTGATATTTTTTATGGGAAGCTAACTCTGCGGTCTTTTTTAAACGATCGAGGTAACAGATTAAACAACGACCCCCTCGTTCTAGGTCACTTTCTCGTCCAATAATTGACGACAAGAACCCTTGGTGGTCATAAGCTTCAGTGATTAACTTTATCCCATATTTTCGACAAAAAGCTTTGACTGAAGCTAATCGTTTTTGATATTCTTCCCGAGAGTAAATATTAGAATTATAAAAATACCAAGAAACATTAAAGCGACTCATTAGTTTTGCGTGCGTAATGTAAGCGGCACAAGGTGCACAACAAACATGCAAAAGTAGTTTTGGCTTGGCTTTTTTTAAACGGGATAAGAGAGCAACCAACAACAACATCAACAAAAAAACCAGAATCAAAGCAATGGTTTTCCCGCGGCTTTGCAAAAATAAGCCACTAATACCAAAACAAAAAGATAATAAATAGAAAATTAAAACGGTTTGTTTTTGATTAAGTCCAGCGGCAAGAAGACGGTGGTGGAGATGGTTTTTGTCGGCAAATCGAAAAGGGTTTTTCTTTTTGGCTAAGCGACGAATAATTGTCCAAGCAACATCAAGGATTGGCACGCCCATAATTAACAAGGCAATCGCAATCTTTCCGCCAGAAATAATTGCTAAGACTCCCAAAACATAACCGACAAATAATGAACCTCCTTCTCCCAAGAAAATGGAAGCGGGATGCCAATTAAATACGAGGAAACCGGCTACTGCCCCCGCAAAAATCCAAGCAGCCCAAGCGATGTCAGGCTGATAATAGCGGGTAGTGATGGTAAACAAAAAAATTATCAAAGAACCGATTAAGCCAAGACCAGAAACAAGCCCGTCTACGCCATCTAACAGCTTGGTGGTATACATCATTCCTAATAACCAAAAGGTGATTAAGGTGCCAGAAAGTAGACCCCAATTTAAATACACTAGTCCTCCGAAGGGATTACTAATTTTCGGAATTTCGATGCCGCCGAGTAAGACTGCGGCTACTGCCAACAACGGAAAAATAATCTGCCATTTTGGCTTAAGATTATACTTATCATCTAAAACACCGCCGATTATCAAAAAAAATGCCCCAAAAAAGAATCCCAACCAATGATGCGCTGAAAGAGCGCTCGGGAAAAGATGAGAACGACTGAGAAATAAGACCAGAAAAAAACTAAAAAATATCGCCACCCCACCCATCAAAGGCATCGATTGATGGTGAATTTTTCTTTCACCGGGAGAGTCAAGAATACCGTAACGAAACGCCAAAAAACGCAAAACAGGCACCGAGACGGCGCTTAAAGCAAAGGCGAGAATAAAAAATATTAGATAGGTTACAGTTGACATCTTTAGATAATATATGTACAATTAGACAAGCTATTTAATAATACCAATAATTACAAATAAAACAAAAAAGGCGAAGATGGCAAAAAAACAAGAAACAATAAAGAAGGAAAAGCATCTAGGCATTCTAATCAGCTCGTACCAACAAAATTTCCTCGGTGAAGCGGTTTTAACATTACTAACACCGCAAGATATCGGAAATTTAATTCCTTTTATTAAAAACCGATATTTAGAAAAAGGGGAAAGTTTAAAAAGATTAAATGCTAACAAATTACAACTAGACAACTTGTCTGCTCAACAACACCAAGAAGAAATACAGAAAGTAATCACCAGCGGCCTAGAAGAGGAAGAAAAAGAGTTGGGGGAAATTTTAAAAATTCTTGAAAAAAGACAAAAAGAAAAGAATTCACAAAAAAAGAAAAAGAAAAAAATAACCTTGTAGTTTAACAAGGATAAAGCCCTGAAGATTCGGGGCTTTTTTTGTTTTTTTAAAGACTTCTCCCCTTTTCAACGCTTATCTCTCCATCTTCATTAACCACTACAGTGTCGCGGCGCTTCAAATTATTTGATAAAATCAATGAAGCAATTCGATCTTCAATCCTCTCCTGTAATAGACGCCGAAGAGGTCGCGCCCCAAATTTTGGATCATAACCATCTTTTGCTAACTTAAGCGCACCACTTTTATCAACACTAAAACCAATTCCCTTTTCCATTAGCTGATTCTTGATCTTCCCTAATAACAATTTCGAGATCTGAAAAAGATTATCCTCATTAAGTGGCTTAAACACAATAATACCATCAAAACGGTTGACTAGCTCCGGCCGCATGTATTGATTTAACTGCCCATTAATAAGACCGTTTTTGATATCCTCGATCGGGGTTTGCGCTCTGAGTTGCTCCTGAATATATAGTGCGCCAATGTTAGAAGTAGCGATGACGATTGAATCTTTAAAATTAATGGTACGCCCCTGTCCGTCTGTTAATCGACCATCGTCCATCAACTGCAAGAAGAGATTTAAAATATCTGGATGAGCTTTTTCCACTTCATCAAAAAGAACAAGAGAAAAAGGTTTTTTGCGAACTGCTTCAGTTAGATAACCAACCCCGCCGTTTTCGTCGCCAATCATTTTGTTTACACTGTCTGGATGCTGATATTCACTCATATCTAAGCGAATCATAAATTCTTCGCCACCAAAATAAACTTCAGATACTGCTTTTGCTAATTCTGTTTTACCAACACCGGTCGGACCAAGAAACAAGAAGCTCGCCATTGGTCGGTTATGATCTTTGAGCTCCAAGCGAGCCCTCCTTAAACTATTGGCGACCATTGAGACAGCTTCCTCCTGCCCAATCAAGCGATGGTGAATTTCTGCTTCTAAATTTAATAACTTCTCGCCTTCGCTTTCGGTAACTTTGCTAGCCGGCACGCCCGTCAAAGCACTGATTGCTGCCGCCACTTCCTCCTGGCCACAAAAAGAAGAAGACCCGCGCCGAAGATTTTTAGCAGAAATAACTGCTGCGTCTTGCAAAAGATTAATGGCTTTGGCTGGCAAGAAAGAATCGTGTTGATATTTTGTGGACATTAAGACCGCTTCTTCGATCGCCTCATAAAGAAAATAGATATGATATTTTTGCTCCAAAAAAGCAACCTTACTCTCTAAAATCAAAATAGCCCGGTTCTCATCTGGTTCGTTAATTTTTATTTTAACCATGGCTTGATCCAAGGTTTTCCCCTCAAGGCGATCTTGATAATTTTCCGAACTAATCGTCGCCAGACAAATTGTTTGCCCACGAGAAAGAGCTTCGGCTAAAACTCCTGATAAATCCAAGCCACCCTGTTCTCCAGTATTTTGACTGATAATATTTTCAATATTTTGGATTGCTAAAATAATATTTCCAGAAGAAGCTGCTTCGTATATGCAACTTAGCAATCGCTCTTCAGCTTCCGCCGCTGAAGCACCGGCAGTCAAGCGAGAAATATCAAGCTCAACCAAGCGCTTATCTCGTAAAAAATCTGGGACTTCTTCTTGAACCATTAATTGAGCTAGCCCTTCGAGCATCATTTTTTTTCCCACTCCTGGCTGTCCCACCAACAGAACACCATTTCGGCCGCCACCAATATTTTCAAAAATCTGAGAAAATTCTTCTTCACGCGCCACACACATTTCCAAATAACCAAACTTGGCAGCTTGCGTTAAATCGTGAGAAAAATTATTTAAAGTTGGTGTCGCAATTGCCGTATATGATCGGTTCATACCACTATCTGGCTTGAAACGAGCCAAGGTGCGAAAGCGAAGATAATTTTCTCGTAAACGATCATTAATCTGAAACCAAGCAACCGTATTCTCTAATTTTTCTTTCGGAACTTCTAAATCAAATAAAATTTCTGACAATACTGGATCATTCTCAGGCAACAGCGCCACAAAATCTAAAATTTCCACGGCGACACGATGACCAAGAGCAGCGTTTTGAAAAGCCGAAGTCAAAGCAATCAAAAGTGCGGGAGAAATAATAATTTTTCCAGAAACCGCTTCTCCTTCCATTGCATGTCGATCGATTTTTTGCAGAAGATCCTTGGCGTTAATATTTAAGCGCACAAAAATTGCCTGAATTTTTTTCTTTTTTAATAAAACTCGAAATAAGTGAATTGGGCGAATTTCTGCTTGTTTTAATTTTCTTACTAAAAGATAAGCGTCATCAAGGCATGACATGCTTTCATCGCTAAACCCCTTACTTGATTCTAAATCCTTTGGGTTGCCATTAAAAAACGGCGCCAAAAGATCTTCGCGTGGTAATTCTTTCTTGAACCAGTTGTAATTAATTTTCTTGCGAGAAGCTTTTTTCTCACTGTTTCGATAAATAATAAATAACCCCGCCATTAAAGCGAAAGAAAAACATAACAGTAAAGGATGCTGTTCTTTCCAAAAAAAGATAATACTTTCAGGCTTTTCAACAAAAGGCGCCCCCTCTTGATAGACCCAAAGAGCAAGAGCAAAAAAACCGGAAACAAAAATTAACCAAAAAATAATATCGATAAAAGAAAGAAGCGAGTTTTTTAAGCGCTTCACAGCAATTAGCCCTAATTGTGGCACACAACGAAAAACGAGCGGCCGACCACCAAACCAATTTTCTTCAGTTTCTTGATTATTTTCTTGATTATTCATAAATTAGAGTAATTGCAAAACAATAAAAACGAGAACGAGGGGCAACAAAGCGAGCCAACCGAGAGCCAAAGTTATTGTTAGGGCAAGAAAAAAAATCAAAGCAATGCCTCTAAAAATAATCTGAATTACTCTCATAAAGAAACTGATCAAGCGACCAGCGAAATCTTCTTGACCATACATTGGCCGAAAAATATTTTTTATCCAAACAAATAAAGCAAGACTCTCTTGTTTTTCTTTTAGAAACCGACCAAGCGAACGTAAAAAACGAATAAAACCAACGGAATACCACCAAAAAGGGAAATAAATTACCACAAAGCCGACTTCGAGAGCGGCAGAGACAAAAGCAAGGAAAGGATTTTTATTAGTCATATTATTATAAATGAATTATAACATAATTTTAAAGTGTTGACAGCGGCTCATTGCTGCGGTATATTGTATTTAGCACTCTAGCATTACGAGTGCTAAATAATGACAAAAAATAACTTAATTTTCTATGTTTAATAAATTTACAACCAAGTCACAGGAAGCAATTATTAGCGCTCAAGTGATTGCCAACGAGAACGGCCAACCGCATATTGAATCTCTACATCTTTTGCTCGCTCTTCTTGACCAGGAGGAAAGCTTGGTGAAGACAATTCTGGAAAAACTCCGAATTAATCCCGAAGAAGTCGCCGACTACACCGAGAATGAAATAAAAAAATTACCGAGGATAGAAACTAAATCCAATCTAAACGGGCAAGTTAATACCGTTCAAGGAAATGGCGAGACGGCAGTTGTTTTGGAGCGAGCAAAAAAAGAAGCTGACTTAATGAATGATGAATTTATTTCGACTGAGCATATTCTTCTTGCTTTGATTGGCGTCGAAAATCAGGCTCAGGCAGTTTTATCAAATTTCAAAGTTTCCTATGAAAGTGTTTCCCCGATTATTAAAGAACTGCGCGGAAACCAAACCATTTCTGATCCTGACCCAGAAAATAAATACCGGGTCTTAGAAAAGTTTACAACCAACTTAACTGAACTTGCCAAACAAGAAAAACTTGACCCCGTAATTGGACGTGACGAGGAAATAAGAAGAATCATGCAGGTTCTGCTTCGTCGTACTAAAAATAATCCCGTCCTAATCGGCGAGCCAGGAACCGGAAAAACGGCAATCGTTGAAGGCTTAGCGCAAAGAATAGTTTCGGGTGATGTCCCAGAAAATTTAAAAAATAAACAGGTGTTAACCCTCGACCTCGGAGCCCTGGTTGCAGGTGCAAAATTTCGCGGTGAATTTGAAGATCGATTAAAAGCAGTTTTGAAAGAGGTCCAAAGTAATGGCCAAATTATTCTATTTATCGATGAACTTCATACAATTATTGGCGCTGGTGCTAGCGAGGGTTCGATTGATGCCAGCAATATGTTAAAACCAGTTTTAGCACGCGGCGAATTAAGAACTATTGGTGCAACCACCACTAAAGAGTATCAAAAATATATTGAACGAGATGCCGCCCTGGAAAGAAGATTCCAACCGATCATGGTTAATGAACCTAGTCTCGAGGATGCAATCGCTATTCTTAGAGGAATTAAAGAAAAATACGAAGTTCATCACGGCGTGAGAATTACGGACAATGCCTTAATCGCAGCCGTCAAATTGTCCAGCCGGTATATTGCCGACAGATTTCTGCCAGACAAAGCCGTTGACTTGATCGACGAAGCAACCTCTGCCCTGCGCATGGAAATTGATTCAATGCCCGAAGAGTTAGACCGTCTAAAAAGAGAGATAAAAAGACTAGAGATTACTCGTGCCGGACTGATTAGCACTGAACCAAAATCAGCAAAATTGCGCGGCATCAATAAAAATATCAGCGAATTAAAAGAAAAAAGTTCGCAACTAGAGCTTCATTGGCAAAATGAAAAAAATATTATTGATAAAATTAGAATTAATAAAAAAGAGATTGATGAACTAAAAGCAAAGGCAGAAATTATCGAACGTCGCGGTGAAGACCTGACTGAAGTAGCAAAAATAAAATACGGGATCATCCCAGAAAAAGAAGCGGCGATCCATAAATTTCAAGAAGATCTCATTAAAATACAAAAAAACGGACAACGCATTCTCAAAGAAGAAGTGGATGAAGAAGACATCGCTAAAGTTGTTGCGAGATGGACTGGTATCCCTGTTCAAAAAATGCTTCAAAGTGATTTGCAAAAATTAGTGCACACTGAAGAGGAATTAAAAAAAGAAGTAATCGGGCAAGATGAAGCAATCACCGCTGTCTCAAATGCTGTTCGACGTAGTCGGGCTGGTATTAACGAAGAAAAAAAACCAATCGGCTCTTTTTTGTTTGTTGGCCCAACTGGTGTTGGAAAAACCGAGCTCGCTAAAGCTCTGGCGCGTTTCATATTCAATGACGAAAATTCCTTAATCCGCTTAGATATGAGTGAATTCATGGAAAAACACAGCGTGGCGAAATTAATTGGTTCCCCACCAGGTTACGTCGGACACGAAGAAGGCGGACAGTTAACTGAAAAAATTCGAAGAAAACCATATAGTGTTATTTTGTTTGATGAAATCGAGAAGGCTCATCCAGAAATGTTTAATATGCTTCTGCAAATCCTCGATGATGGCCGACTTACTGATTCAAAAGGAAGAACGGTTAGCTTCAAAAACACGGTAATAATTATGACCTCCAATCTAGGCAATGAAGTGATTCGCCAATATTCGATTGGCTTCGGTGATCGCGACCAAAAAAATCAAGAAAAAGAAAAAGGTGATGAAATGAAAGAAAAAATCGACAAAATTCTTAGAGACAATTTTAAATTAGAATTTTTGAATCGGATTGATGAAATTGTTGTTTTCAAAAATTTGAGCAAAGAATCTCTAGGAAAGATTGTTGAACTTGAACTGATTAAAGTTGAAAAACGTCTAAAAAATAAAAATATTGTCCTCAAGCTTGGCCAAAAAGTAAAAAAACAATTAGCGGAGAAAGGCTACGATCCAACCTTTGGTGCAAGACCTCTGAAACGTCTCATCCAAACCATGATTCTTGATGAATTAGCAATGGAAATAATCGAAGGAAAAATTCAAGAAGGTGACAAAATTAGCATTGACCTTGGGCTGAAAAACGAAGTCGTAATGAAAAAGATCTAACTACCAGAAATAAGCTCCAAGTTGGAGCTTATTTCTAAATTGCAGCAAATTGCCCTTATTAGTCTTTTATATTATAATGTAAAGGTAATTATTAATACTTATTCATATGTTGAAGAAATATCGGTCAGCAATTTTTTTGGCGTTATTAGCATTTTTTATTTGTTCGCCGACTGCAAAAGCAATAGAAATTGACGCGGAATTTAACCCAGAAAATATTATTAGTGACTCTGAACTCCTAGATTACAACAGTATGGGCCTGACTGATATTCAAAATTTTTTGAATAAAAAAAATAGCTACCTAGCCAATTACCGAACAATCAATTCCCACGGTACCATCGATAAATCAGCGGCAGAAATTATTTATGATGCCACTCATCAAAATTATGATTGCAGCGGAATTGATCTTGGTGATTCACCAACTGAAGCAGACAAAAAGGCAAGATGTAGAATAATCACAACGGTCAGCCCGAAATTAATTTTAGTTCTTCTTCAAAAAGAACAAGGTTTAATCGAAAAAGCTAACCCAAGCCAGAGCAGCTTGGATTGGGCGGCTGGTTATGGTTGCCCCGATAGCATCGCTTGTAATCCTTATTACAAAGGATTTGGAAAACAAATCAATAGCGCTTCCCTGCAATTTCTTGCTTATATAAATGAGCAATACCGGTATTCCTATAAGGCTGGCCAAACTTACACTTTCACTAATCCTTATGGCACAATTAGTACGGCGACAATGAGTGTTACTCCACAGAATAAGGCGACTGCCGCACTTTACAACTACACTCCGCATGTATTTAATGGAAATTATAATTTTTTTAAACTTTGGAAAAAATATTTTCCCACAGTAAAAACTTTTTATCCGGACAGCACGATCCTTCAGGCAGAAGGAGACAAGGTAATTTGGTTAATTGAAAACGGTCAAAAAAGACAATTTTTAAATTGGGGCTCCTTTGTTTCTCGATTTAATAAAAACCAAATAGTTAAAACTAGTACCGAAATACTTGATAACTTCGAGAAAGGAGCTGATATTAAATTTCCAAATTATTCTCTAGTTAGTGATTCGAGCAACAATATTTTTTTACTAGTGGATAACGAAAAACGTTTAATTGCTAACACTGCAACTTTCAAGAAAATTGGCTTCAATAAAGATGAAATAATTCCTGCTAGTACCAATGAATTAAGTAATTATCAGACTGGAACAGAAATAACTGTGACCAGTACTTATGCCACTGGCGCTATTTTGCAAGACAATAAAACTGGTGCGCGATTTTATGTGGAAAATGGAGAAAAGTTTCCGATTCTTGATAAAGCAATTATGACCTATAAGTTTAAAGATCGAAAAATAACTAAGGTTACAAGCAATGAATTAGCGCGTTACAAAACAAAAGACCAAGAATTGTTTGATAACGGCAGTTTGCTAACTTCTCCAAGCTCACCGACAATTTATATAATTGCCAACGGGAAAAAAAGGCCATTCGCATCTGATAGCGTTTTTCTTCAAATGGGTTACAGCAAAAACAACGTCATAACGGTCACTCCGCAACTTTTATATTTCTATGATATGGGGGAGATAATTCAATTTAACAGCAATAATATCAACTAACAACTATATGAAAACCCTTTTTGCTGCCCTAGTCCCTCATTCGCCATTATTAATTCCCGAAATAGCGAAGGATAATTATCGGCTCATAAGTAAAACGACCGCTGCTTATGAAAAATTGAGCACCGAGCTAAAAGCCATCCAGCCAGAAATAATTATTATCATCACTCCCCACGCCAAATCGGTGACGAAAAATTTCTCATTCAATAGCTCACCGGAGATGGCGATCGATTTTTCGGAATTAGGTTTTTTGGCCAATGGCCGAAAATTTAAAAATGATTTGGATCTCCTTCAAAAGTTCAAAGAAAAATTGAGACCTGATTTTCCGATTCAATTTTTAAGTTCAGAAAAACTAGATTATGCATCGTCTATTCCTCTTCATATTTTGGCCAGGGATTTGGCTAATCCAAAAATTATTCAACTCTCGTATTCAAGTGGCTCTCTAAAGGAACAGATATCTTTTGGACAAGCAATTGGACAAATCATAAAAGATGGCGAAACAAAAATCGCAGTAATTGCGTCCGGGGATCTTTCCCATCGCCTTAAGAAAACTTCACCTGCGGGCTACTCGCCAAAAGGAGCAAAGTTTGATAATAAATTAATTGAATATTTAAATAGCGAGAAACCAACGGAAAATATCCTAACTATCGACGAAAATTTGATAAAAAATGCTTCTGAATGCGGCTTAAAATCTATTGCGATTGCCCTTGGTATTCTTGAGGGGTCGGAAACAAAGATTGAAGTGCAAGGGTTGTCTTATCAGACTGAATTAGGAATTGGCTACCTAACGATGCGTTTAACTAGTGAAAACTTATGACCGATTTTTCGTCATTCTCTGAGATAATTTCCAAGAAAAAAGTCGTCAAAGCCCCGGCTTACCCCTGGCAAGACCTGGCCCTTTCAGTCATCAAAGAACTCGCCATCCCAAATTTTAAGCGAGGATCGGTATTTAAAATCTGTAAAGAAAAAACACCGGAAGAAGTGAGGAGAGCAATAACCGACACCAAAGAACTTTGTTTATCTGGAGAAAAATGGAAATACTTTTTTAAAGTAATCGAAAAAAAATATGAAACCAAACCAACCAGCAAAAATTTTGGAAATAATTCACTACCCAGACCCTATCCTGCGAAAAATTTCCAAAGAAATACCGGAGACAGAAATTACGAGCAAGAAGATTCGGAATCTGGCTTTTGATTTAGAGAAAACCATGCTCGAGAAAGACGGCGCTGGCTTAGCTGCGCCACAGGTCAGAGAAAATGTTCGAATGGTAGTTTTACGTCATGAAAATCAAAGTCTCTTTTTGATTAATCCAAAAATAACAAAAAAATCCTGGGGGAAAAACACCGAGCAAGAAGGCTGCCTTTCAGTGATCGATGAGGCTGGCGAAATTATTTATCATCCAATTGAAAGACATAAAAAAGTAACCTGTCTTTACTTTGGCCTTGATGGAAAAAAGAAAAAAATTCAAGCCGAAGACGCCCTCCTGGCCCGAGCGATTCAACATGAGGTGGATCACTTGGACGGAATTTTATTTATTGACTATTTAAAACCCAAAAAATAGTCGGCGCCAAGACAAAAAAAGAAGCAGTTACTTTTTAGTAACTGCTTTTTTATTGGTTTCAGGAAAATATTACACTAACACTTTTTTAATGAGTGTAAATCTTTTCTTTTTCGTAGTTTCAGAAGTATCATCAATTGATTTTACTTTCTTTTCAATTGGTTTGATCGAAAAGAATCTGTCAGTATTGGGAATTTTAAAATCTCCAAAAGGTAAATCCATTTTCAATTCTAACAGTGGCTTAATGCCAATTGCTTGGTTGATATGGATATCAATGATAACACTTTCCTCTCCCAGATTTTTAGGATCGTAACTGATTTTCTTTACAACCTCCACTCTGGCCACAACTTTGCTACCAAAATTGTCTAACGAAGAGTTGAAATAGTTTTTCGTTACTCTCTCCCCAGCAACGAAAATTCCACAGCGATAAAACGCTGGAAGAGTTGTTACTACGTAAGGATTTTTGAGCGATATAAATTTTATCGACTCTCCTTTGATTGGTACTCGTTTTAATTCTTCATTTTCAAAGTCAGGGACCCTGATTTTTACATTTTCAAAAACTCCAAGAGTTTCAAAAGTAGCGTTAAATGGTTTTATGCCATTTCGTTTCGCTGTTACTTGAGCAATTTCCATTTTGCGTTTAACAAAAGGACTGATGACAAACTGACTGTTTCTTTGCATAACATGTGTTATTTGGTTATTAATATTTTAATGTTCAATTTTTTCTTAACTTTCAACTATATAATAATATCAATAGTTTGTCAAGGAAAGGAGGAAAAGAGGATAAATTTAATTCAAATTTGCTTTCTTAATTCATTAATAATTTGGCTAAAATTGAAGAAAAGATAATTAAGACTTGACAATATCATATTTATATGATATAGTGTATTTATAAGTAGTCAATTCATTCATTAAAAAACCACATAAGACATGAAAACAAGAAGAAATATTTTAGGAATCGCGTTAGTTTTAGTAATTAGTATATTATTGGCTAGTTGCGCTAGCACCTCTGGAAACAGTTACGGACATTATAAGCCAGGAAAAATGTGCTCTAAAATGAGAGCCCACCAAGCTTACACAAGGAATTAAAACTACCGCCCACATAAGTAAAAGCCTTTAGACCACAAATCTAAAGGCTTTTTTTCTAAGCTTTTTTCTGTTTATTTCTTAAAAATCTTCTTCCGGAACTTCATTATTAACCAGATAGCACCAAAACCAAGTAAGAGCCAACTAATTTCTCCGTAATACTGCTCCAAAAGTTCCCGGTTCGATCCAATAAAGTACCCCAAAATTGATAAAATAGAGACCCAAACAAAAGAGCCAAGGGCCGTATAAAGGACAAAAGAGCCATAAGGCATCTTACAAAAACCAGCTGGAATAGAAATTAGATGACGAACAACGGGAATTAAACGTCCAATAAAGGTCGACTTTTTTGAATCTTCCAAGAACATCTTCTCTGCTCGGTCTAAATTCATTTTAGTAATGCCTAGGACCTGAAAGAATTTTTTGGAAGCCAGTTTGTAAATTATTAATCTACCCAACCACCTTGAAAGAAAATAATTGATTGTCGCCCCCAGAACACTGCCAAAAGTACCAGCAATAATTACTAACCATAAATTCATCTTCCCTTCACTGGCTAACCAAGCGGCCGGCGGAATCACCAACTCCGACGGAAGTGGCAAAAAAGAACTTTCTATCGCCATTAAAATTGTAATTCCGGTATAACCGAGGCCCTGAGTCAGGTTCAGCACCCATTGAATGATTATTTCAAACATAGTAAGCTAACTATATCATTTAACCCTAATTTATGTCTAATACCCCATATTCCGTCATCTTCATGGGAACGCCAGAATTTTCCGTTCCGACTCTGGAAGCGCTAATAAAAAGTGAGGACTTTTCGGTTACCGCGGTTGTCACTCAGGAAGACAAGCCAATCGGCAGAACACAGACCTTGAGTGCACCAGCAGTGAAAGTTTGTGCGGAAAAAAATAATATTCCAGTTTTTCAACCAAAAAAGGTGAGAGAAATTTTTACAGAAATAGAAAAATTGGCTCCCGACTTGATTGTCGTCTTGGCCTATGGCCAAATTATTCCCCAAAATATTTTAGATATTCCGAAATTTGGCTGCATCAACATTCACGCTTCTCTCCTCCCAAAATATCGTGGTGCCGCTTGTTTGCAAGCAGCGATTTTGAACGGCGACCAGGAAACGGGATTGACTATCATGAAAATGGAGGCCGGTTTGGATACTGGCCCAATTTTGAAACAATTCGCCATCTCTTTAAACGGACAAGAAAATATTGGCGAGCTTCACGACCAAGCGTCCCTACTAGCTGGCCAGGTGGTCTGTCAGTCACTGAAAGATTATTGTGAGGACAAGTTACCGGAACAGATCCAAGATGATGCCCTGGCGACTTATGTACGCACCATCAAAAAAGAGGATGGCCATTTGGATTTTCAGAAGAGTGCTCTTGAATTAGAACGCCAAATTCGCGCCTTTAATCCTTGGCCGGGAAGTTTTGCCTTGACAGAAGATAATAAAATGATAAAAATAGGAACAGTGTCCAAGGAAATTACTTCGGAAGCGAGACATGTGCCTGGTGAATTATTCCTGGAGGAAAAGAGTTTGCTGGTGGCGACAACCAAAGGCGCATTGAAAATTGAAAGCTTACAGTTGGCAGGAGGAAAGTTTTTGAAGGCTGGTGAGTTTCTAGCTGGACATAAGGATTTTGTGGGGAAGGTTTTGAAGTAAAATTCAATTCTAAAATATGAATGAATTAACAGATGTAATCCACGAACTTGAATTATCACTTCTAAAACCAGAAGTGAGGAGTTCTTACGAACAGTTAAACAATTTACTGGCTGATGATTTTAAAGAATTTGGAAGCTCAGGAATGGTTTATGACAAGAGAAATGTGTTAGAAAGACTACCTACTAACAGCGACAAAATTATTTACACAGTAAGTAATTTTGAGGTAAAATCTCTTTCGGAAAATTTAGCATTATCAACATTCATGGTTGAGAGAGTTATAAACGATCAAGAAAAAGTCATCTCTCTCAGAAGCTCACTCTGGAAAAAAGAAGAAGGAAGTTGGAGAATATTTTTTCATCAAGGAACGCTAACAAAATAAGATTACAAAATGGTCCCTTCGTCTAACGGTTAGGACACCAGGTTCTCATCCTGGTAACAGGGGTTCGATTCCCCTAGGGACTACGAAATATAAAACGGGCGAAAAGCCTGTTTTTTATTGGGGTTTGGTGGGTTGAGAAGATTCGATTTGGACTGGAAACGATAGAAAATTATTCCCTGTTTCAGAAATTGTGGCCATATTGTGCCTAAAAATCGCTAAAGATTAAACAAGTAGACAAAATGCCAAATAAGTGTTAAATTATTTGTGTTGAAGAATAAAAATATAACAATAATTTCAAAAACCTATGAAAGACATGGATGTTCAAAGCTCAAAAAGTGAAAAAATCGATATGGATATAAACAATAAAAATAGTGAAGAAGTTATAAGTTTTTTTATTGTGCCAACGTGGAGATTAGTTATATTCAGTATTTTATCTTATGGTTTTTATTCTGTATATTGGTTTGCGCGCAATTTTAACGCCATCGAAAAACGTAAAAAAAAGCGAGGAGAAAAAATCTACTCGACTGCCTGGGGATTTTTAAATATACTATCATCTGAAATTTTATTTAAGGAACTAAGCTTAATAAAAAAAGAAACAACTGGCGAAGGTTTGAAAATACAGCCAGCGATATTAGGTGTTATGTATTTCGTATTTATGGTAGCAGCAAGATACGTATTCCTAGTCCCGTTTGTTTTTATTTATACTGCTTTAACATTTCAAAAAAACGTTAAAAAATATCAATCTAATCCATTGGTTGTCTATAAGCAGGCTAAATTTAACTGGAAAGAGTTGGCTATCGTTTTAATAGGAATCCTACTTCTAGTTATATTCAATATCTAGGAATGGTAAACAAAACTTCTTTCATTATTTCAAAAAATAAATAATATATCTAGCCTCGATTACGATAAACACCACCAACAAAAGGTAACAACAATTAAGAACTTCCACTCATCTCTCAATTTCCTTATTAATTTCCTCAAAATTCAGAGAAATTTTAGATTTTAAGGCTACAAAACAAAAAGCGGCAGTAATAAATACTCCGCTTTTTTGTTTTGTAAAATTGGTAAAATATTAGGTTATTCAATTTCTTTAACATCTACTAATTCAGCCATTGTTCCACTCTCGCCACCAGAGAGAAAAGTTGTGGTTAAGTTCTTAATTGTGATTGAGACTTTTTTGGGGTATTTATCGCCGTTTTTTGCATTAGTTAAAAAGTTTTTAATATTCGGCAATTTAGTGACAACTGAATCGTTAAGATCATTTTTAATCGAAAATCCATTTCCACAAGATATGCCGTTTAAAACATAGTCGCTAGAGTTACTCTCTATAGATATATCTGGCGTCCATGTTTTATCATCAGGAACAAAGGCTAAGCTGAAAACATAATCAGTATAAAACAAGGTGCCAGAAACAGTTTCTTCACCATCAAATAAAACTGATAAACCCAAGCCATCAGGAAATTCTGAACAAGAATTTTCGCAATTTTTTTCTAAAAGATTCCCAGATATTTTTTTAATTTTATGAGTCTTATAAAAATCACCAACTTTAAGAGTGGAAATTTTAGTCGCCTCTTTTCCGCATTTCTCTAAGGTTAAAACTTTATAGTTTAATTCAGCGCTTCTTAAAATTGATATTAAATTATCTTTGCTTACATTATTATTAGGCGTCCAAACACCATCTCCCTCTTCTAGCGCTGGTTGATTACTTACAATATTAAAATTATATCGGTAATAATTATTATTTATCTGAATATAGCCACCCATTAAAGCTCCCCCCTGAGCTTCTTCAAAAAACGCTCCGTTACCGCTAATTAAGGTATTACTATTAAAAGAATGCTCTTCGTTATTATTATACCCTTCACCCGTCGTTTCGTTCAAAGTTAAAACTAAATCAACTTGATATGGACTGTCATCAGTTCTAAAAGAAACGCCATTTTTAGTCTCGACGCACCCACCCCAAGCGTTCGGATACCGAAACAGCACCTTCCCAACATTACATGCTTTTGTTGTCTGATTATAATTGTTTACCGCTGACTTTTCAGAGCTGCTAGCTGTTTCCTGTGACTGAACGGGATTATTTTTTATTTCTTGCGCGTTTTTAACCTCATTCTTTTTAGAGGAACAGGCTGAAAAAAATAAAACAGAAGTTAGTAATAAAACAGACAGCAATGCTTTGTTTTTCATAACATTAAAATAAATAAATTAGACTTTTTCTAAAAGTATCACATAAAGTAATTTTTGTAAATAGCACTAAATTTTCTTGTAATCATCTTATAAATTACCCCCATTCCCCCAATAATTCCCTCAAAATTTTGAGAAATTTCAGATTTTAGGACTACGCATTAGTAAACGGGCCAAAATTCTATTTTTATTGGATTTTATGAGATATTTCAAATATATTTACAGTAAAGTAATAAGCCTCCCCTCTCCCTGGTCTAAGTTTACGGCCACATTGTTCCAAAAATTGATAAAGACCAAATAAATAGACGAAATTGCAAATAAGTGCTACATTATTCGTAATTGAGAATAAATACATAACTTAAATTTTATGAGTGAAAATTTTATTGAAGAGGCTGCGAAGTCGATAAGAGAACAAAAAAATGAAGAGAGCAGAATGATTCAGCTCAGATCGGAAATCTCAAACGAAAAAATTGAATACGAAAAACTTGTGGAAGCAACGAAAAGAGATGATATACCACAAAAAGAATTAGAAGCGATCTCCGAGTTTAAAGAAAGTTTCGAAATAGCTTTAACCAGAAAGATCGGAGAAATCAAACCTCTACTAGAAAAAGAAATAGGAATGTATGAAAAAGATTTAAACGCCACTGAAAATAATTTACTAAAATCAAGCAATCCTGAGGCGTCCTCGACATTTAAAGAGCAGGCAGATTATTTAAACAAAAAAATAGCTAATCTGCGCCAAGAAATAATAGATTATCAAGATATATTATTAGGAGCAGATTCTCATGAATCCTAAAAAAACTGGAATAATATGACTAATTTACCGGGAGAAATTTTTCATGTTGGTGTTTATGGCATTCTTATTAATGAAAGTCGCATTCTTCTAATAAAAAAATCTAGAGGAGCCTACAAGGGCATGCTTGATCTCCCGGGTGGAGGCATAGAATTTGGAGAAAAGATTGAAGAAGCTTTAAAAAGAGAATTTATTGAAGAAACTGGGATAAGATTGGATAACTATTCATTTCTTGGTAACCAGGAATACTTCCGTGAATACACTAATGAATCAGGAGAGCCAAGAAAACTCCATCACTTAGGTTTATACTACAAAGTCTCCGCTCCATTACAAGATGTAAAAAATGGGCCTGATGGCCAAGATTCACTAGGGGCGGTGTTTATCGAAATTGCAAAGCTTTATCAGACCGAAATCACACCAATTGCAAAATCGGCGATTGAAACATTGCTTAAAAGTTGCGCAAACTAGGATTAAAAATATCAACTAAAAAACAGGCTAGCCTGTTTTTTTATTTTCCCCTAATCACTCCGTCCTCCGGTGCCCCAATCTTTTTCAGGATCGCATTTTTCTCTGCACCCGCCGGCATTAGTTCTGCCTGGCCGTAATCATAAATTTTTATCGGCACAAACTCAACCCTCTCCCAGCTATTATTATTCCAAACCATTTTCACCAGCATTCCCTGCTGGGTTTCTTTTGACCACATCTGATCAAAAATCAGATTACCAAGTGAATAGATAATCGGCTGGCCTTTGTAGAATTCAAAAGTCTGCGGCCAATGGGGATGATGACCGATTACCGCGGCTGCACCAGCGTCAATCGCTGCTCTCGCAAAGATAGTCTGTTGTTCATTTGGTTTTGTTGTGTATTCTACTCCTGCGTGCATTTCAACAATCACGGTTGCTACCTCTTTTTTTAATCTCTCAACGTCACTCTTCATTTTTTTTAAATCCATATCCGCGATACCGGCAGTATTTGCTCCTGCCACTGAATTATCTTCCGGGTAAGCATAGGCCAAAAAACCAAATTTCTGATTATTAATCTCGACTACCTCCCCTCGACGAGCTTCATCTTCATTCTTCCCCGCACCAATATATTTTATCCCATTGTCGTTTAAAATTTTAAAAGTGTCCGCCAGCCCCTCACTTCCCTGGTTGAAAGAATGGTTATTTGCCAAAGAAACCAGATCAATCCCCGCACTCAATAATCCAGTAATCGCTTTCGGGTTTACTTTGAACAAAAATGAACCAGTCTGAACGGAATAGTCTTTAGTAATAACAAAGGGGGATTCCAAGTTTACGACTGTTAGATCTGCCCTCTTCAGATAATCGGCAATTTTCAAGAATGGCCAAACATAATTATTATAGCTTTCCATCTTCTTGTTTACTTGCCGAGATAACATTACGTCGCCACCAAAAATAAATTCAATTGGCTTTTCCTCAGAAACTTCTGGTAAACGAGAATTAGCGACAACAACCCGTTCGTCCCGCTGAATCGCTAATTTTTTGATAATTTCCTGAAAAGGAGCATGTGCAACCTTAAAGAAACCAAACAACGCAAAAAAAGAGAATACCGAAATTACTCCAATTACTATTATGTTTCTCGTTTTTTTGTCCATGATTATATTATATCACTGTGTTTACTTTATATAAACAAAAAAGCTACGTTTTTACCACGTAGCTTTAAATACCTTACACTAAACTAAACTTTTCAGAAAGCGGCACTTCTCGGCCTCTTTCCATAACGATGAATTTGATTCTCGGGTCCTCTATTTGCTCCCAACCAGATAAAGTACGACGCTCAAACCACTCATGAGCCACCAGACTATCTGCTCGAGCGATGCTCGTTTTTACCAACGGATAATCACATGACATTTCCAAGAGATTATTACTTTCAAATTTGCATGTTGCGCTAGAAGATTTTACCTGCTCCATGAAGCGGTAGGTTGTGACACCTGATAACAACTTATCTCTAATACTTCCTGCTGGCAGAAAAAACCAATGCTCAGCAACTAAGCCTTTATCACCTTCTCTACCAAAAAAGATAATCTCGTCACCAATTTTTGGTAGCAAGCATATTTTCTGTCCTTTTTCTAAAACGGTGAAACAAAAGGATTCTCTAAGCGGATTAGGCTTACTTAAGCCGCCGCTTGAAAGATGGAAGAAACATTTCTGTCCATCATTCGATAAAAGAAATCCATACTCTTTTTCTTTTTTAAAAAAGGTTACTATTCCGATTTTTAGCTTTCTCATTTTCTATTTTGTTTGTATTTGATTTTAAAATAACGACAACTACAAATTTTAGTATTTTAAATCAATATTGTCAATAAATTGAATAGATTGCTAATATTAAAGCTAATTTCTTAAATAATATATTCTATTATTGACATTAAACATATTTTATGTTATAATACAATTATGCTTAAATAATAAGCAAAAAAGAAAAATATTCATTTACAAATTCACAAATAATCAAACCATGAAAAAATTACGTTCAGTTATTTCAGAAAGTCCATTGACTTCATTAATCATCGTATTATTAATTGCCGTAGCTTCTACTGCCGGAACAATGCACTTCTACCGCGCATCTATGATTCATGATGGCATCTACGCCGTTAGAGAAAACAGGATCATAGAATTAAAAGGTGACGCAGAATTGCCTCTTTACGGAGAAGCAATCGCGAACCTTAACACGATTCCTGACGACGTGACATCAATCGTCATTGGCTCCGGATTTGGCAGATTCACCCCAGGAACGAAGAACTCGGATTTGGTTTATCACAGCAATCCAATTAACGGTGGTGGTGACTTCTATGACGTTTCAGTTATTTTAAAAGTGGGAGATTACATTGAGTTAAAAAATTCCGGTAGTAACACCTTAGAAACTTCTAAGTTGACCAAAAACTTTACATTAATTGAAAGAAAACAAATGGTTGCTAATGCGGTCGAACAAATCAACGACAAAAACTAAACAAACCAGCACAACTCTACGAAAAACTCTACAAGGTTATCGTAGAGTTTTTTTAATTTTTAGACCGTTACCCCCAAGAATGGAATTGCCAGTCTTTTCCTCGCCGTTTCCCCTTTGAACAAATCGTCTTTCCGCTCGGCTTTCGTCTGCCTGTCCCCTTCATGCTGGACCTTGGTCATCGCCGATAAACTAGAACCCAAAAACAAAGCGTGTTTGCCATAGCGCTTGGCGATACCATCTACACTACCGAAGATTTTGGAAATTTTTTCCGCAGTCGCCACCTCATTAAACAAATCGGCTTGACGAGAAGTATTCTCAATCAAATCCAAAAGGACAACTCCGCTCGCCCGAAATAGATTTCCCGAACCGAAGACAGAATTAAAGTATTTATCAATCATACGAATAATCTCCACCGGATTGTCCGTTGGACGAACTAACTTGAATTCATAACCCAGACAATTAAAGTCCTGGGTTTTTAAATAGAAAAAAATTTTCTTAGTGGCCAGCTTATAACGCCGGAGCTTGATGCAAGAATTTTCTGTATTTTTTGATAACTGGCTAAAAACATATTCCCTCTCGTTGGATGGCGGAGTAAAAGTTTTGGTCTTGCTAATTGACTGATAGCTCATCTTTTTTCCTGGATCTACCCGATACACCATTTCGCCATTTAACTCCTGCCAAATTTCGTGGTGCGGTTTACTCAAGTGAGATTTTATCCAATCAACATCTTTTTCCGCAAATTGCCGGGCGGTATAGACTCCCAATTTATTGAGATAGGCCGTAGTCTGTGGACCAATTCCCCAAACCGCGTCCACACTCAATTTTTCGAGATAGGTTTTGATATCTCTCCCAGAAATAATGGTCAGTCCCGATGGTTTTTTCCATTTGGAACCAAGCTTTGCTAGAACCTTACTGGGTGCCAAACCAACAGAAAACGTGAAGCCCAATTCACTGTCCAAGGTTGCTTTTATCTTCTCGGCCATCTTCTCGTAAGACATCTTACTGGAACGCTGGAGACCGGTTAGGTCAGCGAAACATTCGTCGATGCTATATTCTTCCACATCTGGCGTGAAGCGCCGGACAATCTCAAACATCCGCAAAGAATAGAGACTATAAGTTTCGTAATCGGATGGTAAAAAAACCACATCCGGACAAATTCGTTTTACCTCCCGCATACTCATTGCCCTTTTGACTCCGCGCGCTTTAGCCTCATAGGTTAAAGAAGAAACAATTCCTCGCTCCAAACCGGTGACTACTGGTTTGCCGCGGAGTTCTGGTCGCCTCGCTACTTCGCAGGAGGCAAAAAAAGAATCCGCATCAACATGCAGAATCGCTTGAGGAAATGAAGACAAGCCATAGGACATAATTAGTATTTTCTAATCACGGCCTTTACTACGGCGGCGATTTTCAACTCTTCTTTGGGATAAATATTAGAAAATTTCTCGTTTGCTGGTTCAAGAAAAACTTGCCCTCGACTTTTTCGCAAGTATTTTACCGTCCATTGTCTGTCTACTTCGGCAATTACAATATCGCCATCAACGGGCGTTAGACTGCGATCGACCAAGACCATGTCGCCAGACATAATACCAGCATCTTTCATTGAATCGCCGCTGACTTTCAACATGTATGTCGCTTCCTTGTTTTTGATTAAGTATTCGTCCAAGCTCATCGTATCAGAAAGCTCTTCTTCGGCGGGTGACGGAAAACCGGCCTCAACCTGTCCCAAAACTTTTAGTTCACCAAAAATATTTTTGGGAATTAGTTTTCCCTTCTCATCTTTTTTTAAAAAATTTTCTTCCTGTAATTTGTTTACTAACTTAAAAACAGCGTTCTTGGATTTGAACCCTAAGAGCAACATGATTTCGGCATAATTCGGCATGCGTTTATTCTTTTGATAAAACCGAACTATTTGTTTTTTATATTTCTCAATCATAAATTTTTGGGATTACATTGATAGTATAGTAAACATTTGTTCACCTGTAAAGAACAGCGAAAGAAAAAATTAAACACTCATCGGCCGCTAACTTTTTAATATAAAAAATTGATTAATTTTGGGATCCAGATAGCACAATTTTCGAGCGCACAAGCTATTATATTGCAATAAGCACCAAAAAAAGTGTATAATATTAGAGCGAATTAATAATTATAATAAAAAAAATTATGACAAAAGAAGAATTGAACACTCTCGCCGCAAAAATTAAAGCTGGTGAAGCGACAAAAGAAGAAGTCACTGCCTTTCATAAAGAACTAAACAATCTTTTGATGGAGATTAATGGATTATTAAAAGAATAATATAACTAAATTTTATGTCTGAAAATTTTAAAAGCACTGCAACCGAAATTGCAGAAAATAACTATGAGACTGAGGCCTCACAAGAAGTCCAAAAATTAATTAACGAAACAATTGCTCTCACACAAAGCCTTGAAGGAATCAAAGAAGAGGACGTTGAAAGGATGACCCCAGAAAAGAAAAGCTTGTTTATCGACAAAACTCAAGCCATCCTTAGCGCAGCAGCTATTCTGGGTGTTGGAGTTGCAGCAGTAAAGTGGGGTTCACTTGATGCCGCCCAGGATATGGCACATGCCACTGTTAACTCACTTATGGAAGGCGCCGGTATTCTAACTGCTGTAGTTAGCACTATCATGCTTAAACTTTATAATATGAGTAAGGACGGCTTAACCAAAAGCAACGCTTAAGCCCCACCACAAATAATAATATTTCAAAATTTAAAACCGCTCCCTCAAAGGAGCGGTTTTATTGTAAAAAAAATATTTTAATTATTTGCCGATCTTAATAATAATAAAGATACCAACCAAAATAGCAACTGCCGAGATAATCATCAAGACCTCGATTGAGGTAAACCCCCTTATTTTCTTCATAAAACCTTCTAAAAATTAGTTAAAACATTCTTCAAATATTGTAGCAGAATATTAATAAAATCATCAAGGGGACGACTGACAAAAGAATTTAAAATTTACTTCAAAATAATATTGAATAAATACCCAGTTAAAATAACCCCCGCACAAACACCAACGCAGCTAATTGATTGATTTTTCCTGGTAATTACATAGCGCCCGCGATCAGTCTTTAAAGATAATTGATTAATTAATTCTAAATCTGGTTCTGAGCCTACTTCAATAAAAAGTAAATAATATTCAAATTTATATGATATTTATTATTTAACCTGATCAATGCCTCCTTTGTTCCAAGGGTTGCAGCGAAGAATCCGATAGCTCGTCATAACTCCGCCACGGAAAATACCGTATCTTGAGATTGCCTCCACGCCATATTGAGAACAAGAGGGATAAAAACGACAATAGCCGTGTGGATGAAAAACCTTTAATGGGCCATGATCGAGCGACAAGGTTTTTTGATATATTTTAATTAACCAAACTATCAAAAAGCGCGGCCAATATCTTAAAACTTTCAAAAAATTCTTCATATCTTTAAATCAAACTAACTTATTACCCACGTCTGTATTTTGCTTAAACATATTTCTATTTTTCGTAACTCTCTAAAAATTTATTTAAGATTGAATTATACTTTATAAATAACTTATGATTTATGGAATAATAATTTCTCTTCCCTACTTGCCTAATTTTTATTAAACCAAAATCTTTTAAAACTCTTAAGTGACTTGACGCTAAATTTTGAGCCAAATCTAAATTTTCATAAATTTCACAAACACAGCATTCACCTCTTCTCAAAAGACAAAGGATTTTTAAGCGATTGTCTTCACTAATTATTTTCAAAAAAACTGAGAGCTGAGAGATTTCGGAATTAAATTTTTTATTACGACATTCTGGTTTCATAATTTTAACATCAATTAATATTGATATGATATCGCCACTCCAACAGTTTGGCAAGGGCAAGCTCGAAAAGTGCGAAAATTTAGTAAAAAAACTAACAAAATAATTTTCCTGCCTCGATTTTCCAATTAAAAAAGTGAACATTTTTCATGTTCACTTGAGATTAAATGCGCTGTTTCAGTTAATGGCTTTTTTGAGAAAAAAAATATTTCTGAGAATTTCCTCCGCCTGGTTCCTTTCCCCGAGATCTTTTTTGATAAATTTAAACTTGTTTAAAAAACCATCTTTGAAAAATGAAGAAAAGTTTGTCTGGGATTCTGGGCTTGCTTCTGCCAATCCTTTTTCGATCATTTCTATAAACATTTTAAATTTGTTATCAGAAGAAAAAGCGAGAAAATGATCCTGCATTTTTTTAACTTCTTGTTCAAAATAGAGTCTTTCTTTTTCTGTCAGAAAAGGTGACAAGCCAATGAGGCAGTCTACCATAGTATTTATTTGCGTCTCATACAGTCTGCCAACTTGATATTTAGCAAGGATATTTTTGAACGAGTCAAAAATATAACGAATTTTTTGCTTCCTTTTCATTTTTTTCCTTTTTTAATTAACACAAAAATATTTTAATTACCAAAAAAATAGCATATGTATAGGCGCTTGTCAAGCGACAAATGAATTTACTAGCTACTTAAAGCAAGGAATTTGTTTTACTTAACAAAAAATTATCCAGTAGTTTTTGGCGTTCCTTTGGTTTAAGAGATTGATACCAGAGCAAATCATTTTTTGATCTTTCTCTTAACTCACCATCGAGAAAAATAACTTTTTTATCAACTTGCAAAGCTAGCTGGTTAATTCCCATGAGGCGGATTCCGGCGAGCGAGCGCACTCTTGAAAGGGCAACATAGCCCATCCCAAACTCAAAAGAGCGACTTAAATCAATTTCTGCGCAGTCCAGACTCATGCCTTGGCTTTTATGAACAGTAATCGCCCAAGCGAGACGCAGAGGGACTTGAGAAAGTGAGGCGAGAATCTCTCCATCCTCACCAAGCCCCCAAATCTCTGGACGAGCGACAATTAGAGCACCACGCAATGTTTTCACAACAGGAAATCCTTCCTCATCAAAAGAAACAATTTCACCGATTGTGCCATTTACAAATCCGCGCACAAAATTATTACGAACAAACATCACAATGGCACCAATTTTTAATTCCAACCTCTCTGGCGCCAAACATCCATCCTTAATTTTTTTTACTAGATTAGCTGGCCCCTTAGCCTTCATCTCAAAAAAGACTGACTGAGACTCTAGAGCATCGAGGGCTAAAATATTATGAGAATCTACTTTCTGATTGTGCGTAAATAATTTTGTTGGTAAAACTGAAAAGTCTAATTCTGCTTCCAATCTTTCCGCCAAAACTGCTAGTGATTTTTCTAAATCCTTGTTGGCCCTGATATTGCTTAAAATTTTTGAAAAACGCTTGTCTTCCTGACGAAATTGTTCTTCTAAATAGCAGGTGCGTAGTGTTAAATCCTTCCAGGTGTCTGATTCAAAAACTGCTAACTCTCGATTATTATTTTGACGAACCGGAGGTAATTGGAAAAAATCACCACAGAGCAAAACTTGCAAACCACCGAATGGACGCAAATCCGCACGGATTGCTCGACAAACCGTGTCGACCAAATCAAAACGCTTTATGTCTAGCATTGATATTTCATCAATAATTAAAACTTTAGCGTTCCGAACTCGATCTGCTGTTTGGCGATTGTTTAAAATCTTTTTAAGTTTTCTTTGGTCTAGTTTCTCCTCAATACCAATGCCACACCAAGAATGAATAGTTCGACCATTCAAATGAGTCGCGGCAATTCCGGTCGAAGCAGTAACACCGACGCTGACTTTCTTTTCCTTGAGATACTCAAGATATCTATTTAACAAAAAAGTCTTGCCGCAGCCTGCTGGGCCGGTCAAAAATATATTCTGTCCAGTTTTAATAATTTCTAGCGCTTCTTTTTGAGTCATCTGACCTATAATTTAGCTTAAAATTAGAAAAAAAACAAGTTTATTAAATTTGACAAAAGTCAAAAAATTTCATATTATTTCGATAAATACAAAAAATTGTCAACTTAAAAAATTAAAAATGCAAGAAATATTAACAGGCCAAGCAATGAAAGAATTAAAAATAATTTTTCCAGATCAGGCCAATGCCGAAGATTTAAAAAAATTGGAAAAATTTTACTTAAGTAAAAAAATAGAAGTTCATGTAGCAAAAACGAAAACTCATCTAACCTATTCGATCGAAATCTCGACCGGAGAAGTCATAACTCTTATTAAATAAAAAGTTTAAAAGAGAAATAAAAAAAGAAGCCACTTCAAGGAGTGGCTTTTGTATTAATTTCGCTTAAATTATAAACTACATCTTCTCGTCATCTCGATATTTAACCCCAAGGTTTGGACCATCGCCTCGTCGCGAAAAATTTTGTCGCGACGTTGTCTGATATCTTTCGACACTATCATCTATCAGAGAAATTATGTTCCCAGTCTTGATATTAATACCCACTCGTTTTGCCTCTTTAACGAAGATATCATGATCTCCCACATGGCATTCTTTTAACCAACCTTCACTTTCGTATTTTTTAATAATGTCGGTTGGCATTTCTTCTTTTTTCATCTTCTACCTCCCTCTTTTTATTTAGTTTAAAAATACTTTAGCGAGAATACCGATTGCCGTCAAGCTGAGAACAAATCCTCTTTAACAGAAACCATAATAATTTTGCCGATCTTTTTTATTGCCTCTTCCTTGCTTAACTCTAGTTTTGAAAGCGGTAATATTAAATCAAAATAAAATTCTGTTTTCAATCGAGCGGTATCACTAATTAGCGCCTCCAAAATCAATGGCATCTTTTTTCCTTGGAACTGAGTGATTATTTTTTGACGATAAATCCGCTCAAATTTTGTTGATATTTCCCTTAACTCCTTCGCGCGCGCTTTAGCGGTTAACCCATCTACTTGGTGCGGCATCAAAAATGCCGGCGTTTTTTTGTGAGCGGAAAAAGGAAATACATGGATTTTATTAAAAGCAATCTCTTCAATAAATTTTTTAGTGCAGACAAAATCCGCAGTTGTTTCACCGGGAAAACCTACAATAACATCGGTAGTTAAAGAAATTTCTGGCAGGGATTTTCTGATTAAATTAATTCTATCCTTGAAATATTTTGTGTCGTATGGCCGACGCATTAATTTTAATATTTTATCACAGCCAGACTGCAAGGAAATATGAAGATGCCGACAGATCTGTGGGTTTTTTTTGATTAAATCGATTAATTCATCATCGACCTCGTTTATTTCGATAGAGCTGAGCCGAATCCGTCCCAATCCTGGTAACTTTAATAGGGATTTTAATAAATTATTTAGCGACGCCTCGCCTTCGGGAAAATCTTGGCCGTAACGTCCAAGATGAATACCGGCTAAAACAATCTCTTCAAAACCAGCCTCGATCGCGCGCTTGGCTTCCGAAATTAATTCCGCTAGAGGACGGCTTTTAATTTTACCGCGCGCGTACGGAATCAAACAATAAGCACAAAATTGATCACAACCATCGCCAACCTTAAGAAAGTAGCGCGACCAATCATCAGTGATCGCTAACCCACTTTCAAGGATCGAATATTTTTCTTCATTAATCGAAAACCATTCCTTAACTCGATGCAAAAATTCTACTCTCTTGCCCACTCCCCACCAAAAAACTCCATCAGAGTCAAAAGAATCAAGTGCTTGGTCACTAGTTTCTGGCCAGCAACCCATCACAACAAATTTAGCTTGAGGATATTTTCTTTTTAACAGATTAAGCGATTGACGATCCTTTGTGATGGCGTTTTTTGTCACTGTGCAAGTATTTATAACGACTAGATCGGGTTTTTCCGGTGATTGCTTGAAGCCCAAAGATTCTAGACTTGACGCCAAAGAAGCACCGTCATATTGATTCACCTTGCAGCCAAGAGATTGGATAAAAAATTGATAATTCATGACTTACAGTATAAAAGCCTGCAAACCACTTGTCAAAGTAGAATTAGTTTGATATCATCAAAATGTTTTTAAAAGTGAAAAATTATGCGCTCATAGCTCAGTTGGTAGAGCAGGTCCCTTTTAAGGACAAGGTCGCTGGTTCGAGTCCAGCTGGGCGCACAAAACTAAAAATAGGCTAAATGCCTATTTTTTTGTCTTTAAGTTGGAATATACAAGAAATAAAAAAAACGGCTTTTAAACTGCCGTTTTTTGATGTTATGACCACCATTATTTTTTTGGTGGAACGTCGGGGATGATTGCCCAATCTGCAATATAACCTATTGAATAGTCTTGTTTATTTTTCATGGTTAAGATTTTAATGATTAACTGAATTCTATGCTTATTTATCTTTTTAGTCAATACTAAAGAGAGAAATATCAAATTATTCTTCTATTTTAGCCAAAAAACACAATTTTTTAACGAATAAATTCAATACTATTGACAAATTCTATAATATATGATATAATTCCTCTATAAATAAGTATTCATTAAAAACACGAATAAATCATGAAAAATATAATGTTAATATTTTCAGTAATTAGCTCAATCTTATTGGGTGGTTGCATCAAGCAACAGGATGTGTACGAGTTGAGTTATATAAAAAAGGGTGAACAGACCGCCAGACCGCAAGACTTTGAAAGAGAGTTTGAAATTATGACGAACACCAGCGATACTTCCGAAATAATGGCACGCCTAAAGACTGACCAAAATTTCAAACAGTGGGAAAATGAGCTGGATACACGAGTAATTAAAATAAAAAAAACGGAAAAACAAGAGATTGCTTATATGTCCACAGTTAGCGTTCGGAGATGGCTGCGTTTTTCCGTGAGAGGAATACGCCAGTGGTTTTACCCCACCGATGTAAATCGGGAAGAACTTAAGGATAAACTACTCAAAGAAGGGATCCAAGAATTGGGTGGAATGCAAAAACTGGACACAGTCTGGATTACCAGCTTTCCGATGGATTAAGAACCTCACTTTATTAAACGAAAAAAATATATCCCAGTCAATACTTAATGACTGGGATTTTTTTAATTAAAACCACCAAACAGGCACAAGTCTTCATAATACCTGCTTTGCCCCTTGATAAATATTTATAAATCCTATATATTTATTTTGTTGCCGTCTTAGCTCAGCTGGTAGAGCAGCTGTTTTGTAAACAGCAGGTCGTCGGTCCGAGCCCGACAGGCGGCTCAGCAACAAAAAAAACACCGGAAACTTTTGTCTCCGGTTTTTTTGTGAACAAAGATTTCATTGTTATTTTGCGTTAGCACCACTGATAACCACCTGCCAGTTGTCAGCAATAACAAATTTTTGAGCCCAGGGAATTTCTAAAGCCCCATGAACTAAATGTTCAAACAACAACGGTAAAATAAATGCTTCGTTCCTGTTACGATAGACCCCATCTAAGTCATCATCAATTAACAAATGTTCTCTGGCTAATGCTTCTTTTTTTTCATCAATTAATTGATGAAGCTTCTTTAATTCTTCTGGCAACACTCCCCACACCAAATCATCTTTTTTGATTTCATATTGGGAATCAAGCCTTTCTTTAAGAACTAAGTCAGTTAATTCATAAAGAATTTGAAAATCCAGAAAACTTAATATTACAGATGTTAACCTACTGTTTTTCAGAAGTTGCTTAATTTGAACTTCTCTTTCTAGTTCTTCTTCCGCTTTTGTCATGTTTTTCCTTTCTTTTTTAATTAGTTGTTAAAATTACAGAAATGTTATCTTCTGAATCTAAAGGAAAATAGCAATATTGTCAATCACGAAGGTGGATAAACCGTTGATATCCTGTGTCTAAATTTCCCTTGATAAAAAGGGGCTTGTCGGTTAAAATGGAAGGACAAAAATATGACTGAAGAAAATAAAAATCTCCTAGAGAAAATTCCACCTCAAAGCCTTGAAGCTGAGCAATCACTTCTCGGCAGTCTTTTGATTGATAAAGACTCCATCATTAAGGTTGTTGACCAAATCATGCCGGAGGACTTTTACAAAGATGCCCATAAATTTGTTTATGAAGCAATCCGCGAATTATACAACAACCAAGAACCGATTGACGTAATCACCCTAGCTAATCGTTTAGAAGAAAAGAAGCAGCTCGCAAAAATTGGTGGTCGCGCCTTTTTAGCTCAACTCAGCAACGCTGTAGCAACCTCGGCCAACGTTTCCAATTACGCCAACATCATCCAGAAGAAATCCACCCTGCGTCGGCTTCAACAAGCCGCTGGTGAAATCATGAAAATGGGTTTCGATGAAGAAAGTGATATCGATGAAGTTCTTGATGCTACTGAGCAAAAGATTTTTGGTGTTTCCAGAAAATATCTGAAAAATTCCTTCATGCCAATTGACAATCTTTTGACGGCTGCCTTTGACCGCATTGATGAACTACACAAGAAAGGTGGAAAATTGCGCGGCTTACCAACCGGTTTCACTGATTTAGACAATCTTTTGGCTGGCTTACAGAAATCTGATTTAATTATTCTTGCAGCCCGTCCTTCCGTCGGGAAGACTTCCTTCGCCCTGGATATTGCTCGTCAAACCGCAATCAAAACGAAACAAGGAGTTGGCATCTTTTCTTTGGAAATGAGCAAGGAACAACTAGTTGATCGCCTGCTCTGCTCCCAGGCTAATGTTAGTTTATGGAAAATGAGAACCGGCAATTTATCAGACAAAGAAGAAGATAATGATTTTGCAAAAATTGGTGCAGCAATGGGCCAACTCGCCGAAGCGCCAATCTACATTGATGATTCCAGCACGCTCTCAATCATGGAAATTCGCGCCAAAGCTCGTCGCCTCCAAATGGAAAAAGGCTTGGGCTTGATTATGGTCGATTATTTGCAGCTCATGGAAGGTCGCGGAAAATACGGCGACAATCGTGTTCAGGAAATTGCGGAAATTAGTCGTGGTCTGAAAGGAATTGCCCGCGAACTCAATGTCCCAGTGTTGGCTCTTGCTCAGCTATCTCGTGCTGTCGAAGCAATCAGCCCTGCCATCCCGAAACTTTCTCATTTGCGCGACTCTGGATCAATCGAACAGGACGCCGATATCGTGATGTTTATTTACCGCAAAGCCGCTGATCGTAGTTTCAATCCACAGGACTTACCAATGGATGAAAGACACAAAGCGGAAATTCACATCGCTAAACACCGAAATGGCCCGACCGGAAAAGTAGATCTATTCTTTGACGAAACAACAGTTAGTTTTAAAAATTTAGCGAAGCAAGTTAATAGCGAAACGAATAATAATATTGAATTTTAAGATATTTTTTTACTTAAAAAAATACCCGGGGAAAATTACTTTATTTTTATTAATTATAAATATAAATTTTTGAAGCCGTGTTTTTTCGTAGCAAAAATAAAATAGATTAAATAACAAAATTATATTTTTGCCCATAAAAAGACCAGGCAAAAAAATTATATTTATAATTAATAAAAAAATATGTTTAACAAACTCAAACAAATCAAAGATCTGCGCGATCAAGCTAAAACTATGCAAACCGCTCTAGCGGGTGAAGTTTTTACCGAAGAAAAAAATGGTGTAAAAATTGTAATTAATGGCAACATGGAAGTTAGTAGTGTTTCTTTAAACGAAACTCTTTCCAAAACCGCTCAGGAAGAGGCCTTAAAGAATGCAATTAACGAAGCAATTAAGAAGGCCCAGAGGATGATGGCAAAAAAACTTCAAGACATGGGTGGCTTAGATGGATTTATGAAATAGATTTTGGAAGAAAAAATAGAAAAGCCAGGATCATTTTTGATACTGGCTTTTTTTGAATCAAAACATTTTAAAAAACATTAAACATGTTTGATATCAATTTCTTTTGCTTTTGTGTTGGTGGAAACCACTTCGCAGCGCTTCCCTTTATCGAGAAAAGTACTAGCTTTCCGTTCATAAGCTTTATGTAAATCGACCACACTCTTGCTGTAAGTTCTTGGCTTTCCTCGATAAACAATCGAGTCGCCAACTTTTAAGTCACTAGGTGAGCTGATTCTCAGGAGTGAATTAGCTTTACTAAAAAACTTAACAGGAAAAAAACCTTCCCCGCCATTTACACCCTTAACACCAATAAACTTTTCTGCTTTGCCTGCTTTTTTTGCCATACCTTGATCTCCTTTTTTTTATGTTATTATTTTGTTATTATGTAAGAACTAGAATTTAATCCTAATACATTAATCTATTAATGTCAAATGAGATACCCGGAAGCAATCCAAAGATTAATTGAAATGCTGGCAAAATTACCTGGCGTTGGCCCAAAAACGGCCGAACGTTATGCTTTTTTTCTTTTAGATCAGCCTGAATCGCTAACTAAAGAATTTGCGCTACGACTAAGTGAATTAAAGGAAAAAACTATAATTTGTCAGTCTTGCGGCAATATTGCCGAAAAAAGCCCTTGCCCAATTTGCCTTGATCTTGGCCGTGATCAAAAAACCCTCTGCCTGATTGCCGATAGCCGTGAATTAGCCGCTATTGATGCGACAAGGCAATATAACGGCCGCTACTTCATTCTTGGTGGCCTAATCGACACTGTAGAAGGTGTTGGCCCGGAAAAACTAAGAATTCGTGAATTATTAAAAAAATTAGACCAAGAACCAATCGAGGAAATCATCTTAGCTTTTGACCCAACTATTGAGGGCGAGGCAACTTCGATGTATCTTGTAAAAATCTTGCGAGAAAGAAATATTAGGCTAACTCGCCTAGCGCGCGGCCTACCGTCTGGAGCAAACCTGGAGTACGCCGACGAAATGACCATCACTAATGCTCTAAAATATCGAAATGAATGTTAAACAAAAACAAAAACCTCCCACGTGGGAGGTTTTTGATTATATTGTCACGTCTCGTATGATTGTTTGTCTGAGCTTAAATTCGACATGTTAATTATAGCATACTAACTAAAAAAGTCAAAAATAGGTGGACCCGCGGAGAATCGAACTCCGGAGACCTAATTGTCGAATTTAAGCTCGTAACCATACCGGGCCCATGTAAACATTCTGACACGGCCGCGATAAATATATGATAAACGAGTGCTAAGCATAATTTTATTTTCATTCAAAAAAACCCGCTAAAAAGCGGGTTTTTTAAAAATGTTTTGAAAATTAGGCAATCTTATCAATTCTGACACTAGTCATTTGTTGACGATGACCAACGGTTTTTTTGTATCTAGTCTTGTTTTTGTATTTAACTACTAAAACTTTGTCTTGTTTTTCGGTCTTGAGAACTTCACCAGTAACCCGTTCTCCAAGAGATGGAGTGCCTACTTCAACAGTGTCGCCATTACCATCAGCAACCAAAAGAGTATCAAAATTAACGGAAGTTCCTCCCTCTAATTCCAATTTTTCAATCTTAACAACCTGGCCTTCTTTGACTTTATATTGCTTTCCGCCAGTTTTAATAATCGCGATCTTCATAAATTTGATAGAAATATTCATTAAAAAAATCAGAGAATTCCTGATTACTTTCTAAATATAGCAGATATTTGAAAAATGTCAACAAATAGGATATGATAAGGGTAAATTAAGCCTCAACTGCCTAACGCAGACGGCTACCAAAAATTTATGGCTAATCTAATAATCAACGGCGGTAAAACACTAACTGGCAAAATTAACGTAAATTCAGCTAAAAATTCCGCTGTAGCAATTCTTTGCGCCACGGCTATGATTGAGGGAAAAACGATTCTTTGCGATGTTCCAATGATTGAAGAAGTCCATCGAATAATTGAGGTTTTAACCTCAATTGGTCTAAAAATCCATTGGGAAAAAGGCAAACATCTTGTGATTACTAATGACGGCGACTTAAAAATCAAAGAAATCGACAAAGAAGCGTTTTTGAAAACTCGCTCTGCCCTGTTATTAATGGGCGCACTATCTTCCGAGTTAAAGGTTTTTTCTTTACCAAAATCTGGTGGCTGCAACCTTGGTAAACGAACAGTAAACCCTTACTTGATCGCCATGAAAGAAATGGGAATCAAAATCAAGGAAACTCTCCACGAATACCAAGTTGATGCAAGTAAAAAAAAGCCAGCCTCTTTCACAATGTATGAGAGCGGCGACACTGCTACCGAAAACACCATCATGGCCGCGGCCCTCACCACTGGCACGACTACTATCAACTTTGCCTCCTCAAACTACATGGTGCAAGATTTAATTTGCTACCTAAAAGCGGCTGGCGCTAATATTGAGTGGTCTGGAATTAATCGTTTAAAAATTATTGGCGTAAAAAAATTAAAAGCCGTCGAAAATTATCCAATCATGCCGGATCCAATTGAATCAATGGCTTTTATTTCTTTGGCGATCACGAGTCATTCACACTTAAAAATCATTGGCTGCCCGATTGACTTCTTGAGCTTAGAAATTGAAAAATTAAAAGTGATGGGACAAAAATTAAAAATTGGAAAAGTTTATAAATCAAAAAATAAATTTTTCGATCTCGTTGACATCGAAGTTATCCCTTCAAAACTAAAAGCCTTGGCTGATAAAATTCACCCGAATCCTTACCCTGGCTTGAATATTGATAATCTTCCGCTCTTCGTACCGATTCTGACACAAGCAGAAGGACAAACAATGGTTCATGACTGGGTTTATGAAAATCGAGCTATCTACTACGCCGAACTAAACCGCCTTGGTGCTGATATTACCTTAATGGATCCTCACCGTGTCATCGTTAAGGGAATAAGTACGCTCAAACCGAATGAAATGGTTTGTCCACCCGCACTTCGTCCTTCAATCAATCTCTTGATTTGTATGCTCGCCGCTAAAGGAAAATCCGTTTTACGAAATTCTTATCCAATTGATCGTGGCTACGAGAACATCTATGAAAGACTAAACGCCCTAGGCGCTGATATTAAAGTTTTTGAATAAAACTATGAACAAAAAATTTCGTGACGCCATGTTTATCTTTTTTGTTCTACTTTTTCTGGTGGCAACTTTTTTGCTATCCCTTTACGCCGCCGGCTACCGCTTGGATTTTGCCAGAGCATTAAAAGGACGAGTACTCCAAAAAACCGGGACACTTATTTTGGCTAGTACGCCGAAAGGGGCTTCTATCTACTTAGACGGTAAACAGGCAAAGTCTAGTGGCAGTATTATTTTTGGTAATTACGCCACTACACCAGCTAAGGTTAAAAATCTTTTACCAAAAGAATATTTAGTTGAAGTTAAACTTGATGGCTACTGGCCCTGGGAAAAGAAAATGACTGTATTCGGTGGACAAAGTACTTATGCGGAAAATATTGTCCTTTTTAAACGTTGCGTACCGGCCGAGGCCCAGGAGTCAATCGCTGAATCATGCGCGATTAATCTGAGCGGTATCGTAAAAGATGCTGGCATTCAACAAACACTTGAGAAAAAAATTGGTAAAACCGAAAAACTGAAAACTGAAGATAACTCTCTATTTTTCTTTGGAAATAGTGAGCAGATAAGTTCTTACAACCAAAATAACGAAGAAACGTCGGTTATTCTTGACGGAAAAATAAACCAGGAGGAATATTTGGATTACTTACCAAAAGATGGACGTTTATTAGTTGTCGCTAAAAACGGCTCCAGAATTGAACTTCGGGATTATAATTTAGAAAATAATGCTATCGTCACAAAAATAAACCTTCCAGGGGCCTGGAAATATGAACTTTCCTCAAATCAAGATCATATTGTTGCAGCATATAACCCTGATGGTCGAAATCTTTTTCTTTTTGATAGCAACACATTAAATCCACGCGGCGGAGCAATTAGTGAGGCCTCTTTTTGGAGCTGGATCGGAGATGAACAATTGCTTGTTGCTGGTGATTTCGAAATTAACAGTTATGATTTGAAAAATAACAACCGCTGGCTTATCACAAGAATTAGTGAAAAAATTACCGGCCTGACCTGGAGTAAAAAGAAGAAATATTTAATTTATACCACGGACAAGAGTATTAACTCCATTGATCTCTACGAAGGTAGCGGACGCATCACTAAGTTGCTTGATGGAAATAAAATTAGCCAACCAAGCCTCGATGAGAAAACAAAAACTTTATACTTCCAAGCAAAAAATAACGGAACATTGAGTTGGCAGAAGATTGAAGTGCAATAAAACTTAAAATAAAAAAAGACGTTTATCAAAACGTCTTTTTAGTAAGTTTGTCCGGTTTTTGTTAAGATTGACTTGGTGTATTCATATTTTTATTAATGCCACGTGGCAATTACTATCAAAAATATCTTTAACCCAAGCAAAATCCCATTGCCAATCGAATCCATCCCAATAAAGGAATCTGATTCTTAAGTCGGAACCAAAGTATCGATAAATTGTGCCAGCAAAAAAGACTTTTATCTTTTTCCATGCTTCTGGAATAAGCTCCTTATACATCAAAAAATGGTCAAGCAAATTGACATTGAACATTGGCTTGCCAATTAATTCATTTCTCCATTCATCCCAACTACATATTTTTTCTGTGACATATAGAGAAATTTTATTTAAGTTAAGCTCCCAAAAACCTTGTGATTGGTGCTCTTCGGCACTCCAGAACTCTGGAGTAAATGGATTGGCACAGAGGTCAACCCAATATTTAGATTGCATAAGCTGATCCTCCTATTTTTTAAGTTAGTATTTATATTTTAAAGATCTAATATTCTTAATCTTTATTTATTTAAATCACTAGCGAGCGAAATAATTAATTTTTTTAAATCGCTACCAATTTCTTCATCCTTTAAACCAAATTTCAAAGTGGCCTTGATAAAGTTAAATTTATTTCCCGTATCCAACCACTCCCCTTCTAATTTTTTTCCGTAAAGAGGTTTGCCACTGGCAAGTAAAATATCAAAAGCGTCAGCGAGACGAATTTCACCAGATTTTCCGGAATCCATTGTATTAATAATTTGAAATACTTCAGGAGTTATTACATACAAACCAACGGCGGCAAGATTGGAAGGAGCTTCACCAATTGCTGGCTTCTCCACAAACTCTTTAATTAAAAAATTTCCATCGCCCAAATCTTCTCCGCGGATAACGCCAAATTTGTTAACATCTTCCGGGGCAATTTCAGACAAACCGATTACTGGCGCCTGGTATTTTTCATATAAATCAATAATCTGTTTTGATGGCGGAATAATTGAATCATAAAGAGTATCACCAAACATAATTAAAACTGCTTCGTCATCTTCAACAAGATGTGCTGCGCACTTGATGGCATGACCATCGCCCAAAGGTAATGGTTGGCGAACATAGGAAAACTTGGCAAGATTTTCAATCGCCTGTACTTTTTTAATCAAGTCTAATTTATTTTTTTCTACCAAAGTTTTGGATAATTCAAAAGAATAATCGAAATGATCTTCAATTGCCCTTTTACCACGCCCAGTCACAAAAATTACTTCCTCAATACCAGACTTCACCGCTTCTTCAACTAAATACTGAATAACTGGCTTATCAACGACTGGTAACATCTCTTTCGGTTGAGCCTTGGTCGCTGGTAAAAATCTTGTGCCAAATCCCGCTACTGGCAAAATCGCTTTGATAATTTTTTTCATATAAATAAATATTAGCGTTTGGCTCTAAAACCCCACTTCAAAAAATACTGCCACCAGGATTTTAAATGAATGCGCATTAGACGATTACTAAAAATATTTTTATTGGCGCTGTCACGCTGATGATCATGAAAAACTTCAGCGTCGGCAAAATACCAAACTTGCTGTCCTTTTTTCCAGATTCGACGGCATAGGTCTGTGTCCTCAAAATACATAAAAAATCTTTCATCAAAAAGATCTTTTTCTTGAAAATCACTGCGCCGAACCAAGAAACAAGCACCAAACAACCAGTCAACCGAGACATTCTGATTATGATTAAAATCGTGCATTGAAAAATCGGCCAAAGCACTCTTGAAAAAATTTCCAACAAAAGTGCGCCGAAGAATTGGCATATACCAGCGAGGAAAACGGGCACAGGAATACTGCAAAGAACCGTCTGGATTTAAAAGTTTCGGACCGATTAAAGAAATATTTTTGCTACTTTTAATACCCGCCATTAAGATTTTTATGGCATTCGGTTTAAAAACAATATCGGGATTGGAAATTAAAATAAACTCGCCGGTGGAATTTTTGACTCCCAAATTATTACCACCACCCATGCCGAGATTCTTTTTACTAACAACCAGACGAACAAAGGGGTAATTAGCGATGAGCGCCACCAAATCTTCACCAGAATTATTTTCAACAATCACCACCTCGAAAGATAGACCGGATAAATCAGATTCGGAAATTGAACGCAAGCAATTAGCTAATTTTTTCTGACTCAGAAAATTGACGATGATAATTGATAAATCCATATTTAAATAATTTTTTTGATAAGACGCCAATAAAAATTAGTCAGCGGGTTCACCAGATATTTTAGGATGAAATTATCAATTTCTGCAAACTTTATCGTGCCAGAAAATGAGCGATAAACGTTTTTTTTTGAAACCTTAGCAATTCTTTTGAATTCTTGGCGCTCTTTTTCAACTAGCACAGCAAATTGATCGCTAAAGAGTTCTAAATACAACTTGATCTTCGTGTCTCCCCAACCGCCAAGGAAAGAAAAGCCTAAAAGACCAAGATCCATGATAAAAAATATTGGGGCTAAACAAAAACGCTCAAAGCGAGAATAAAAAGCGCGATAAATTAAATAACGATTACGTTCCAAATAATAAAAATTATTTTTGTTTCTCATAAACTCATATTTATGAAAAACAATCGATAGCGGAGCAAGAATAATTTTCCAGCCAGCCAGATGAACTTTCAAGCCAAGACTGAGGTCATCATGGTACATATAATAATCTTCGTTATATGGCCCCGCACTTTCAAAAACTTCTTTTCGGATAACGAACGAACAACCAGAGGGATAAATTATTTCTGGATAAGAATCTGCTTTGATTTCACTTGCTGTTAAAGTTTTTCCATAAAAACTGGTAAAACCGAAAAATAAGAAATTAATTATATTTCCAGCAGTATTAATTCGCGGGTTAATTTTCTCTGCCTCGGTTTTTGGTGCCAAATAAATCAAGGACTGAGCAACCCCTGCTTCAGGATTATTTTCAAGCGCCAAAACTAGCTCACTCAACCAATCATTTTGGACTTCAGTGTCCATGTTGAGAGCGACCAAATACTCGCAACCATCGGTGATTGCCTGCTGAAAACCAAGATTACTCGCCGAACAATAATTACCATCAATGCGTGGCAAAATTTTTGCTTCCGAGAATGATTCTTTCAAGAAATTAAGACTGTTTAATGAAGAAGCGTTGTCGACAACATAAATATTTACCAATTCCTTAGGATAATTTTGGCAACGCAAAGAATCTCGACAAGGAATCAGAAACTTGCGGGCGTAATCGGCGTAATTGATTAAAACAATACCAACTTTTTTCATTTTTTTAGATAAATGCTCCGACGAGGCGCCAAGCCCAATCTAAGATTTTTGTCTTGAGCGGTGTCTGCCACTTGGTAAAATATTTTAACATTGAATCACGAAAATAATTCTGTTTAGTCTTCCGGCTAACCTGAGAAAAACTGGCGCCGACGTAATCAAGGCAAGAAGTGTTGGGAAAATACCAAACTTCTCCACCCTTTTCATGCACCTGACGACAGAAATCCACCTCTTCAAACCAGATAAAATATCGATCATCTAAAAATGGTTTTTCTTCGCCAGAAATCTTTTGCCAGGCGGAGCGATTAATCAGAAAAAAAGCACCACGGACTGAATCAACAGCTGCTGCTTTTTGATAATCAAAATTTTTGTATAAATATGAATTTAAAACATTCGGTAAAAAGTGAGGCACCTTCAAAACAACCATCAACTGATCAAATAGTTTTGGGAAACGGCGCACGTGCGGAATGTTTGCTCCCTGTTCATCAACGAGCTTGATACTAGAAACAATGGCCTTTGATTTTTCTTGAGCATTTAACAATGATCGGGAAATTGTATCGGGAAAAACTTGCATATCTGGATTCAGCAAAAGAATATAATCACCTTTAGCTAATTTTATTGCCTGATTATTTGCTTTAGCAAAGCCAAGATTTTCTGAATTACTAATTAAATTAACTTGTGGAAAATATTCTTTCACCATTTCAACAGTCCCATCGCCAGAATTATTATCAACAACAAACACCTCAAAATTCTGAGCATTTACTGACGAAAAAAGTGCCAGTAAATTGGCACGTAATTTCTCCTTAACTTTGTAGGAAACAATGATTATCGACAGTTGCATAATTAATTATCTATTCTGATTAATTTCGTTCGCGCACTCGCCCCACTAATTACTTCAATCTGATCTTTTCTCACGCCAAATTCTTTAGCGAGAAAATTAATCAAGGTTGAATTAGCTTTTCCCTTCTCAGGCGCAGCAGCTACCGCTACCTTCATTGTACCATCAGCCAAATAACCACGAATTTCCGTCTTCGGTGCGCCAACGACTACCTTGATTTTGTGAACCATCATAATTTCTTGATTTCCCTTTATTTTACCCTTTTTTTAGCAAAAAAGCAAACGACAGAAAAGACACAAAAATGAGATTCGTCAATATTTATTTTATCGTAAAGATGGCTTATAATAAAGGTACAAAAACTTTGCTTTAATAAACTGATAAAAATCAACCACGGAGGGGTTGATTTAATTTTATGTCTGAAAACAATTATCAGCGCCCATCATGGGACGAGTATTTTATTAAAATCACTGAGTTAGTTGGTTCACGCGGATCTTGCGATCGTGGCCGCTCCGGTTGTGTTATCACCAAGGATCGACGAATTATTGCCACTGGCTACGTTGGATCACCATCTGGCCTGCCTCATTGCGATGAAGTCGGACACGAAATGCATACTGTCACCCACGAGAGCGGAGATGTTACTCGTCATTGCATTCGCACTATTCATGCTGAACAAAACGCAATCTGCGAGGCTGCACGTATTGGGATTCCGATTGACGGTAGCACTCTCTATTGCCATATGACACCTTGTTATGTCTGTGCAAAAATGATTATTAACGCTGGTATTAAAAAAGTGGTTTGCTTTCAAGATTACCATGCAAGCTCAAGAAGTAAAGAAATTTTTCAAGAAGCAGGAATTCCCTTGGTACTTTTGTCGGAAGAAATTACCGCTTACAAAGATCAAAAATAAATAGTAAAAAATATATGAAAAAGATTTTTGTTTATGATGAATTTGGGCCGGAAGATTCAGCAATGATGCAAGCCCTTTATTCTCGAAGCCCTCAGAGCGTAGAAGAACATGTCGAAAAAGTACGTCAAAGCGGTTCTGGGAAATTTATGTCCACCTTTTACGTTGGATATGGACACTCTTCAATCGCCGATTGCGGCAGCACCACTATTTTTATTGAAGGAATTAGTATTTTAGCCGACAAAGCAATCCAAGATTGGCCTCTTTATAGTGGACAAGAAACGAGCACGCGATATATCGACATGGCCAAACAAGCCATTGTCGACCCAATAGCTAACGAGGGGTCCCGCAAAATTCTAAAAAATTGGATGGACTTTTATATCGGTGGACAAGAAAGACTTAAGCCATTTTTAATTAAAAAATATCCTCTAAAAGAAGGGGAAGATGAAAAAGTATATTTAAAAGCAATCAACGCACGCTGTTTTGATATTATGCGTGGATTTTTACCATCTGGTATCACAACCCAATTAAGTTGGCATACAAACCTCCGCCAGGCTTGGGACAAACTCTCCTTAATGCGCCATCATCCTTTGCAGGAAGTTAGAGAAATCGCTGAGGAAATATTAGCAAAATTAAGAATTAAGTACGAAAATAGCTTTTCTCACCCAACTTACCCAGAACAAGAAGTCTATCGAGCGACGATGACTAATGCTTATAGTTATTTTGCACCAAAAAATAGCCAAGATTTTAGTTTTAGTTCTAGTATTAACCGCGAGGAATTAAAAGAATACAAAGATCTTCTCCAAACAAGGCCAATTAAAACTAACCTTCCTTACTTTATTGGTGATCTTGGTAATTGTATCTTTGAATTTATTTTAGATTTTGGATCATTCCGTGATATTCAAAGACATCGCAGTGCTAATGGTAGAATGCCTCTTTTAACAACCAGTTTGGGTTTTCAATCTTGGTACTTAGAGCAATTACCAGATGATATGCGCCAAGATGCTGAAAAATTGATTAAGGAACAAAAAGTTGAGATCGATGCATTATCGTGTACCGACGAAGTCCGACAATATTACATTGCAATGGGCTTCAATGTCTTTTGCAAGCTAACCTGCCCTCTGCCGTCGGCTGTTTACGTTACAGAATTACGCTCAGGAAAAACTGTTCACCCAAGCTTACGCCGAGTGGCACATAAAATGTTCCATGCTTTGCAAGAAAATTTACCAGAAGTTAAAATGTATTGCGATTTGGATCTTGACGATTGGGATGTGCGCCGCGGTCTCCACGATATTACTAATAAATAGAATATGACACAAAAAATCATCATCGGCCTTGTTGGCCCGATTGCTAGCGGCAAGGGAGAAGTCAAAAAATATCTTCAGAAAAACTATGGTGCGACCGAACACCGCTTTTCAACAATGTTGCGCGATGTTTTGGACCGCATGCACGTTGAACAAACTAGAACAAATATCCAAGACATCTCCACGATGCTGCGCCAGCGTTTTGGTGAAGATTTAATGGCGAAAGTTCTAACTGAAGATGTAAAAAATGACGATCATGATTTGATTATCATTGATGGTATCAGAAGAATGGCAGATATCGCCTACCTCACAAAATTACCTGGATTCTCCTTGGTTTCGATTGACGCTGATGAAAAAACTCGTTATGAAAGGGTAATTTCGCGCAATGAAAATGCTGGTGATGGTGGGAAGAGTTTTGCTGATTTTCAAAAAGATGCCCAAGCCGAAACCGAATTAACAATTCCTGAAGTAATGGCTACTGCGCAAATAACCATTCAAAACAATGGAAAGATAGAAGATCTTCATGCCAGCGTTGACAAACTGCTAAGCAATTTGAGAAGATAAAAAACTATGGAGAAAGATCGTGGAAGATTAATTGTGATTGACGGAACTGATGGCTCCGGCAAGACCACTCAATTACACTTGCTCAAGGAAAAACTTGAAGCAGAGGGTTTTGGTGTGGCGATTGCTGATTTTCCTCAATATAATCAAAAATCGGCCGGCATGGTTGAAGAATATTTATCTGGAAAATATGGTGGCGTGAAAGATGTGACTCCTTATCAAGCTTCGATTTTTTATGCGGTTGATCGCTTTGATGCCAGTCGTCAAATCCGAGAATGGCTTGCAGAAGGAAAGATTGTTTTGTGTAATCGTTATTCCTCCTCAAACATGGCCCACCAGGGTGGAAAAATTGATAATCCGCTGGAGCGTAAGGTTTTCTTTAATTGGCTGAGCGAATTAGAGCATGATATTTTAAAAATTCCCCGCCCTGACCTCTGTTTGGTTTTGCGGGTAAATGCCGAAATCGCTCAACAACTCGCAAAAGATCGTGGCCGTGAAGATTGGAATGGAAAAACGAGAGATATTCACGAAGAAAATCTTGAACATCTCAAAAAAGCGGAAAATGTTTATTGTGAAATTGCTGAAAATAACCATAATTACCGTCTAGTAAACTGCACTAGCGAAGGAGCGATCATGGATCGCGAAGAAATTGGTTTTTTAATTTGGATTTACGTTTCGCAAATGTTGAAGGCAGAGAACGTCAAAAAAACTGCTAATTTCACGGTCTTGGCTGATATTATCACTAAGAATCACCGCCAAGCCTTTAGTTTATCTTTAAGCGCTAACGAGAGTGATTCAGAAAATATTGAAGAAGAAAAAGAAATTGACGGCCCCAAAATAGAAAGTATCCCAGAGAAAATTGAAGCAGATCTTAAAAATGATAAACAATTACTAGTTCTTGCCGAAAAAATAAGTCCTGAAGCAAAATTACCACAGAAGACTCACGAATTTGATGCTGGGTACGACTTATTTGCCACAGAAAATCTTTCCATCCCTCCTTATGGCCAAGTAAAAATTAGCACGGGAATCAAAATGGCAATTCCTCAGGGATTTGTCGGCTTGATTTGGGATAAAAGCGGACTTGCTTCACAGGGACTCAAAACAATGGGCGGTGTAATTGATTCTGGATACCGGGGCGAAATAATTGTCGTTGCAAAAAATCTAACAGAAGATTTTTTCAATATTATTAAAGGACAAAAAGTAGCACAAATTATCATCCAAGAAATTGGACAAGTAAAATTACTAGAATCAACAATTGAAGATGAAACTAGCAGAAAAACTGGGTCTTTTGGCAGCACTGGCAAATTTTAAAGGCAATTTCCATTCACAGGTAATGTGCACACACATATGGCGGTTTTTCAACCAGTATGCCAAGATCAGGCC